>JBPCPU010000046.1:0-27394 GCA_050998795.1 Pyrinomonadaceae bacterium | reverse complement strand
ACCGAAAAGCCTTTGTGCTGTTGAGGTGCGGTTTTTCCCCTCCCCCCCCGCAATTTTCCCAAACGGCGGGAACAGACCGCCTCTAAACGATTGAGTTTATTTATATTGATTATGCACAACCTTCAGTTAAGTAGTCGGACAGAATTATTGTATAAGATTTTTTTACCACAGATTTGCACAGATTAACTCAGATGATTTTTTGATGGAAACAAATCCTGATTTTTCAATCGTTTTTTATCCGGTGTTTATCTGTGTCAATCTGTGGTTTAAATATACTTTATTTTGTCCGTTCGCTTACGAATAAATAATGATAGTTTTTAGAATAAACACGATTGTGAACATTACAAAATTGAGGAGAATATTTTGAAGCCGCCGCTCCCGATAGTTGAAGGTGTCGCTCCGAGCTATCAATGGCTTCCGGCTGGTTCCTGGGAAACCGTTCTGGATTACTTGAAAGAGCGTTTTCCCGACGTCGAAACCGCGACCTGGCTTTCACGAATGGCAAAAGGAGAATTGGTGGATGAAAACGGACTTTGTCTTAACTATAAAAGTCCTTATCGCGCTCACGCTTGTATTTTTTACTATCGTGAGCTTGAATCGGAAATAAAAATCCCGTTCACCGAGTCGGTTCTCTACAGAGACGAACATATTCTCGCAGCGGACAAGCCGCATTTTCTGCCGGTCATTCCTTCCGGGCGATTTCTACAGGAAACGCTGCTTGTCCGCTTGCGGAAAAAATGGAAGCTCGAACATCTTGTCCCAATCCATCGGATTGACCGTGAAACGGCTGGAATTATTCTGTTTTCTCTCAACCCGTCAACCAGAGGCGATTACGCATCGCTTTTTAACAACCGGAAAGTTAAGAAAGTTTATGAGGCGGTTGCGGGCAGTCTTCCCAATCTCGATTTTCCCTTGACGCGGCGCAGTAAAATGGTCGCAGGTGAACCGTTTTTTCGTATGAAAGAAGTAGAAGGCGAACCAAACTCCGAAACTCGCATTGATATAATTGGAGAAATAAATGATTTTAACTTGTATCAATTGAATGCCGTCACGGGCAAAAAACACCAGATTCGCCTGCATCTTTCGGCGTTAGGCATTCCGATTGTTAATGACAAATTCTATCCTGAAATGATTTATACAGCAGACGATGATTTTTCAGCGCCGCTCAAATTACTGGCAAAATCAGTTTCCTTTCAAGACCCGATAACCGGACAGGAACGATATTTTGAAAGCGGCAGGAAATTTTAGCGTTATCTATTTTTATGAGTTAAGCACTGTTTGATTGAAAGGAACGCGGGCATCCTGCTGGCAATAAGCGCGAATGCGCTCAAAGACACTTGACTGTTCAGCTTTTTACGCCGCTCACGCTGCGGTTGCCGCCAGGATGTCGGAGTTCCTTTCTGTTATTTTATTTTTCTAAGATAAAACTTTTCGGCACAAATTCCAGTGCGATAAGTTCGCCGCCGGATTTGGCTTTCGTGTCTAAAACCTCTTTGTAGGTAAAAACGACCGGGACATCCACTTGTTTTAACCCGCACCCGAATTGAACTTGCTCGACTTCCGGTGTAAATGCGCGTATTTGAATTGCCTGCGGCGACGCTGCGGCTAGTTTTAATGTCTGCGCTTGAGTTTTAATGTAGAAAAACATTCCTTTGTTAGTGCATTCGACTTTATCAATAAAGCCGAGTTCGCGTTTTTCGCCCGCCAACGGTTGGCGCATAGCGTTTTTGATTGCCTGCATCATTGCTCCGCGCCGCTGTGCGTCGAAATCTTCGTTCTTAACCGGCGGCGGAGGTTGTTCTTCAGAATAAGTTGTTTCTGTGTCGTTCTGAAGTTCGCTTGCCTCCATAAAACGGAAGTTTTTCGGAACGAAATCCACGGCAACCAATTCGCCGCGACTGATATTTTTACCCGCCGTTTGCGGTTTATAAGTCAAAACCGAATTGATAGCGGCGATGTTCGCTTCACAACCGATTTGCGCGCCGTTGGCATCATTGACAAAAGCCATCAATGCCAGATTTTCAAAATCTTTGCTCGAAAGTGTAAAAGTTTCGCTGTCTGTTTTGACGGTGTAAATGATGCCTTTGCTTTTGCAATCTATCTTTTGAATCCGTCCGACAACCTGTTTTTCACCTGCCGCCGCTTTTCTTATCGCCTGATTAATAGAGCGCAAATTCGCTTCTTCTTCCGCTTTTGCCAATTCTTCAGGCGAAAGTGTTTTTCCGTTCGTCCTGCGGCTAATGAGAACGGGTTGACCGCCGTTTTTACTCGTTTCGCTGTTAATTGCTGCTTCGTATTGCTTGCGGGCGGCTTCATTGCGCGTGAACATTTCCTGTCTTTGCCTGAGTTGTCCGACCAGATTATCGGCTTGCGTTTTTATTTCGGGTTCATCAGCAGTTTTAGCGATTTTGTCGGCAATCGTTCCGGCTTCAGCAAATTTATTTTGCCGGAGATAGATTTCGGCAATCCGCAGCGCATATCGCTGATTGCCGGGTTGATATTTCAAGGCTTTCTGCAAATATCCAACCGCTTCGTCAAGCTGCTCGTTATTTACCAGGCTGACAAATGCCAAAAGTTCGTAGCTTTCGGTGAAATTTGGATTTATTGCAATCGCCCGTTTCAGCAGTTCGCGCATTTTTGCCGTCTTTTCCGCCGGGAAAGATGCGACATAGCCGAATTCGTCGCGTTCCTCGCGGCTCAAAAGATACGCATAATTATAAAAAGCGAGATGATTTTTCTGGTCTTCGGAAATGGCTTTTTCCAGATAATTTTTCGCTTCGTCGTATTTTCTCTGCCGCAATTTAACCATTCCGAAAGTCGTATTCGCCATACTCGAATCGGGTTTGAGCGCAACTGCTTGCTGTAGATAAGGTTCGGCGTCGGCGGCGCGGTTCGTGTGATAAAGCAAATCGCCGAGATAAGCGTTGCTTTCGGCTTCGGACAGCGGCGAGACCTGCATTTCAGCGTCGAAAACGAGTTTGTTTTTGAAGGTTATCACCGAATATTTATAACTATTCTGCCCGACATATTTGTTTAATTCTTTTTCCATCTGCGCGTAACTCATCTGAAAAGCATCTTGAAAAGCCTTTTCCGCCGGTAGATCCTTTATCGCCAGCGTGAGAAACTTTCCGAGTCCTTCGGTTTTCCCGCTTTGCACAAGATAGTGAATCAACGCCCACGATTCGGCATAAAATATACTGCGCGAGTGGTCGCCGTTTTGATGCAGTGCGTAATTGCTGATTTTAAAAAGCGTGTCGAGCGGAATAAGTTTGTTTTGCTGGAGCAGCGCAAGATGATTGCTTTGCGGCAGTCCGAGTTTTACTTTCAGGTCTTCTTCAATCGCAAATGTTTGATAATATTCGGCTAAACCTTCGTTAAACCACGGCGGAACTTCCGATTTTCCAAAACTCGTATTAACAATAAAATGAACGTATTCGTGAAAAATCGTGCCGTAAGTTTCGGCGTCTTCACCTTCGGTGGAAATCGTAATGTAATTAACATCCTCGCCGGGCTGGAAATATCCGGCAACAAAATTATCCGTTTTGCCGTCGGCGCGTTTCGGCTTGAACGGTTTATACGCATTACCGCTTTTGAAAACGATGACGTTCGTCGGAATTGCCGAATTCAGATTGGTTTGACTGAAAAGCAGACGAAAGGTTTCGCGGAATTGTTCGAGTTTGGTCGCTACTTTGCGAATATCCTTCTCTGATGCGTTTCCGACGAGATTAAAGTTTTTTGAACGCACCTGCAGCCATTGGTCCTTTGCCGAAACGGAATTTGGTAAAAAAACGAAAGCAAGCAGAAGCAACAGACTCAAAGTAAGAAACCGACTATTTTTCATGATGTTTATTGATGGAAGAAATGTAAGCATTGATAGTGTAAATTACAAGAAAACTTTAAGCAAGTAAATTTTTGTCGGACGACGATTCATCATCAAAAATGGAGCGCAAGCGAGAATACTTACGCTCCATTCTTGATATTGAACTCACGTCTAAATTTTATTCACCGAGTGCGGCGTATTTAAACAGACGAAAGCGATATTGCTGTCCGTCGCGGATGTTTTTGGCGATCGCGCCGTGCAGGTTTTCATCCCATTTTGCATACTCGTCAATAAACTTGTCGGAAGCGGCTTTATCGCCTTGATATTGAACTTCAAGCACTTTAGCGAGCAGTTTGCCGACGACGTCGTGATATTTGTCGTAATTTATCGAGAGTTTTTTGGTGTTTTGGTCAAACTTGAGCAAGCCGTTTTCCATAAAAAAATTCCACTGCATCATCTGCATTGTTTGATAAGGCTGACTGCGGCGCGGCTGACTTGTCTGCAAGACGCGGCGAATACCGCTGGCGTAGACCGAGCGCAGTTGGTCTTTGGTGTAATAACCTTGTTTTTGCAGGGCTTCGGCGACAAACAGCGACACTAAATCCGCTTTCATCTCTTCCATCGTGTTGGAATTTTCCTCCAAAGCCGTGTCCAAATCCCGACCGTTTTTGGTTCTGTCCACGCCGAGATAATGTCCGACTTCGTGCCAGAGCGTGTAATTAAAACTGCCGTCGGGTGTGAGATGATTTTGAAATTCAGGCGCCACCGCAACTTGCCAAGCCTTCAAACCGGCAGCGAAAATTTCGGGATTTTGCAGAATATTGGCGCGAATCATAATCGTGCGTCCGTAACGACGCGCATACAAAGCCTCGTTCGGCAAAATTGTCGCCGTGTTGCCGCCGCGTGCCTGTCCGAAATCCGCCATCACATCGAAAATGCCGACTGAAATATCTTCTTTGACCTTTTTGTGATTGTTATACGGCAGAGAATCTTCGAGATTCTGCAAACCTTTCAGAGCCTTGCCCAAATTCGCCGTTTCCGGTTGGCGCGTGTTCAAAATATTGAAAGAAAAATAAGTTTTCACGCCGTAAAACGGGTCGTCGTATGTTTCATAAGAACCAATTTGCCCGTTCAAATTTTTGAAATCCGCCGTTACCCAGGCGGCATCGCCCGATTCGTAATCATCGGAAAGCAAATCCCGACTGCGGTTTCTTAAATATCCGGCAAATTCCTCGTCGTCTTTTTGCACGGCAGCGGCGGCTTCGTTCAAAAGCGCGTGGGCGCGAATGAGTTCGTCGGCATAAGCGACCGAATATGGAACGGCGTAAAACGCTTTTGCATTTAATTTCTTGAGAGAATTTTGCAATTCAATTTTTAAATTCGGATGCAAAGTATCTAAAACCGGAAACTGTCTGAGTTTGCTCAAATCACGCTGTAAATTCGCGGCGGTTTGGCGGCGGACAAGCGTTCGTGAACCTAAAATTTCATCGCGTTTATTTGGATTAGCGGCAAGAAAAGCGTCAATTTCCGCTTTGGTCGAATCTGCCGGATACATTCCGCCTCCGGCAGGTTGTTCGGGAACAGGCAAAAACGGTTCGCGTTTGTTGTCGAGCGTGGTGGCAATCGGACTTTGAAAGAGATAATAAAGCGTCAGCAGATTTTGCGTCGCGGCGGACGAATTCAACCGTTTATCAAGTTGTTTGAGCGAACTTTTCGCAGCAAATGCTTGCGGATGTCGCTGTAATTCGTAAATGTCCTGAAAAATTTTGCCGACCTCAAGCAGTTTTTCAACGGCGCGACGTTCGCCTGCGCCCAAATTTGAAACATTCGGCGCAAGTCGAATCGTCTGCGTTTTTTCAATAATCGGCTGACTTTTTTCGAGCGACCAATAACCGGCAGACAAATTTCCCGCAACGGTTTGGCGCGTGGTTGTCTGTGCCGGAACAAAACCGACGAATGTCGTCAAAATCAAAGCGAATGTAAGCAGTTGTTTCATATTTTTAGTGTAAGTTATGAATTTTTACCGCAGAGGACGCAGAGTTTTCTTTGAAGAAGTTAGCCTATTTCTATTAAAAGCTGTGGTCAAAGATTAAATGTATGATTAAATCATCTGATTTATCTTATTTCTTCTCTCCGCGTCCTCTGCGGTTATTATTTCCGTTATCTACTTTGCGCTTGCATTTTTCGCTTGCGGTTTATCTTCAGTTGTCTTTTTTGTCCTGGTTGTTTTTGCTTTAGTCGCCGCTTTCTTTTTAGCGGTTTCGGCTGGCGGATTTAAAAGCGCAGACCAACGATATTCGGGCGTTGAACAACCTTTTTCCAATTTTGCGAGAACAAAATCAGTCATCGCATTGACAATCCAATTATGGTTGTATTCGCCAACCGAAGCGATTTCAGCATCGGGCGCGGGATTCATAAAGTCAATCGCATACGGAATGCCGTCTTTAATCGCAAATTCAACCGTGTTCAAATCGTAACCCAACGCTTTGCAAATCGTGATAACGTCTTTTTCAACTCTCGCGTGCAGTTCGGGCGAAAGATAATCGTCAGCATTAACATACTGCATTCCCGAAAGATACGGCTTCGTCGGGTCATACGGCATAATCAAAACCTTTTCTTGTCCGACGCAGTAGCAGCGCACGAATTGGTCAAATTCGATTCCTTCCTGCAATGTCATACAAAGTTTTCCGGTTTGGTTATAAACATACCAAAGTTCTTCGAGCGAATGAATTTTCGATACATTTTTCCAGCCGCCGCCGTCAAACGGTTTCAAAAATGCGGGAAAACCGACGTATTCGACAATGCCTTGCCAATCAATCGGAAATTCGAGATTTCTCAAAGATTCGCCGGTAATATCGGGAATATAATCTTGCTGCGGCAGCAGAACCGTTTTTGGAATCGCCACGCCGAGTTTGGCGGCAAGTGAAAAATTAAAAAATTTATCGTCCGCCGACCACCAAAACGGATTGTTGATAATATACGTTCCTTCGAGTGCCATTCGCTTCAAAGTTGCGCGGTAATACGGAACTTCGTGCGAGATACGGTCAATAATCACGTCGTATATTTTTGCTTCATCAAGCCGAATGCCGCCGATTTTTACCATCTCGGCGGTAACTTCGCCGTTGCTTTTTTCGTTTATGCTTCTAATAATTGATTCGGGAAACGTAACTTCGCGCCCGACTAAAATGCCTACTTTTTTCATAATATTTGTTAAATCCTTTTGTAAAAATTGTTAATAATTTATTGTAAAATCTTCGGATTATTCCGAAACTGTAAATTTTAATTGATAACCGGATAAGTAGCAAGAAGAGTTTTTAGAGTTTATTGAGTTCGTTGAGTTTATTGAGAACAATCTTTCTCTCAACAAATTCCCAACGAACTCAACGAACTCAACGAACTCAATAAACTCTTCATAGTTTTAAATCTTTTTTCAAATCTTTCGCGCTCGACGGCTTTGCAAAAATCGAATCGGGAATGGATTTGTTAAACTCAACCGATTGATAATTGATGCGGCTGGTCTGCATTTTATTTGAAAAATGGTCAATAATGAACGGCGTTTTGATGCCGTTCACGTCAATAAACTGCGCGTAACGGTCTTCTTCGGTTACCTCTTCACTGTCGGCATTGAGACGTTTATAGATTGATTTCATCGGCAAACCGTCGTCGGAAAATTCAAATTCAACCTTGAAACCGTCGTCAAAAGTAAGTTTTACAACGTCATTGCGTTTGCCCAAACTTGCCGGTCGCCTGCCGACATATTCAAGTTTTGCGCCTTCTTTCCGCCAGTTTCCGCGCAATAAGCTGTCAAGACTGGTGCGGATTCCGCGTTTGAAATTGTTTATTTGTTCTTCCGATTGGTCTTTAATAGTTTGCGCGTCGCCGTCGAAAACCCAACCGTTTGCGCCGAAATTCGTCTGCACGGTTTTTGAGCCGCCCTGTTTAAATTCGGTGCGTTCCTTGTCGGGAAAATCTATCACGTCAACAAAAGTTTGAAACGAAATCAACGCGCCGTCACGCAAAAGGCTGAATTTTCCGCGCCCGATTTGCGATTTTACATTGAGATATTTTTCGCCGCCAAGTTTTTCTATGGCGCGTTTGATGACAGCTTCGGCTTTTTCATCTTTCTGAGAAAAATCTTCGGAATCATTTTCATAAATATTGAAACTGTATTCAATTACTTTGAATTTCGTAATTGGTTTTCCATTTTTTATTTCCGGTTCAAATCTAATTCTCTTAGCCGCTTCAATTGCATTTTCGGTTAAGCCGTAAGGTAAAAAAGAAACAGGCGAAATTTTACCAATCTCACCGGAGGCTAAAAATTCAACTCTGAGTCTGACAGTTCCTTGCACGCATACTGACCCATCCGCATATTCTGCGCCAGGTCTATCCAAAATCTTTGATACTTCAGATTTCTGAGCAAAACAAATAAGACAAAAAAACAAAACAAAAAACACTGAGAGTAAAAAAATTTTCATAAATATTCTCCTAAATAAAATCACGAATAAGTTATTTCAAAAAAGGCACGTTATAATTCAAAATTTCCGGGTCAACCGTAATTATTATTAAATTATTTCCTAACGCTTGGCTTATCAAAACGCGGTCAAACGGGTCGCGGTGCAGATTCGGCAGAGAAACAAGATATTTTAGGCTTGATTCGCTGACTGCCAAACTTTTGATTTGATGATTTAAGCGTTGACGCGGGATGTAAATTTCAGGTGATTGCGGCAAAGGTAATTTGCCGAGTTGATATTTGATAATTATTTCCCAAAGTGATGCCGTGCTTAGATAAACCGTGTTGATTGGTTCACGAATCACATCTCGAAACAAAATCGGCAAACGTGCGTCGCCGCTGATAAGCCACAAAAAAATATGTGTGTCGAGTAATAACTTCATTTTTCAAAACCTGAAAGAATTTCTTCGGGTAACGGCGCATCAAAATCTTCGGGAACGATAAATTCGCCTTTGCACAAACCGAAAGGACGCGGTTTTTGAGATTCGCTATCTTTCGCTAAAATTGTAACAAAAATTTCTACCTCCGTTTCTCCTTGTGCCGCATCAGGAATTTCGCCGCTCCATTTTATTTGACCACCACACAACGTCGCTTTATATGTTTCGAGCATTTTATTTCTCCTCATTAAAAAGGCTTTGATGAAATTTTATCACCAAAGCCTTAAATTCCAAATAATTTCAAATCTCTTAGTTCAAACTAAAAGCGTCTATTGGTTTGACAACAATTTCGCCGTCTTCCGCGTCAACCGAAAATCGCGTCGCCGTTTTCCAGGCGTTGGTTATCGGCAATTTGACGTTTTGGTCAATGTGGCGTTTCAAAAACCTCGCGCCGTAAGCCGGACTGAAACCTTTTTCAGTCAGCAAATCAATTGCGCCTTCGGTTATTTCCACGATTTTGCCTTGTCGTTCCATTTTTCGCTTCAGTTTGTTCAAATAAATGTTGGCAATTCCGCGCACTTCGTCCATTGTGAGCGGCGAAAAGACAACGATTTCGTCAATCCGGTTACGGAATTCGGGCGAAAAACGCTGTTCGGCGGCTTTCATCACCGCACCTTTTATTTCGCGGATGTCGCCGAGCGATTTTTGTCCGAAACCAAGCGGTTTTTCGTATTTCCTGAAACTTTCCGAGCCGAGATTTGAAGTCATAATAACGATTGCGTCCGAAAGATAAACTTTTTTGCCGCGTCCGTCCGTTATCCAACCTTCGTCAAAGGCTTGCAAAAAGATATTCATCAAATACGGATTGGCTTTTTCGACTTCATCGAGCAGCAGAACGGTATACGGATCTTCCCGAAGTTGTTCGGTTAAAATTCCGCCGCGTTCGCTTCCGACGATGCCGCGCGGCATTCCGATAAGTTTTTCAATACCGACCGTGCCTTCGCCGTATTCGCTCATATCAATCCGAATCATTTTTTGCTCGTCGCCAAACATAAATTCGGCAACCGCTTTCGCCAGTTCGGTTTTGCCAACGCCCGTCGGACCGAGAAATAATAAAACTCCGTCCGGCGCAAAGTGATTGTCTTTGAGCGGACCTTTATTAAGGCGCAAACGCTGCGCGACGGCTTTGACCGCTTCCTTTTGCCCGACGATACGATGCGCGAGTAGATTTTCCATTTCGGAAAAACGGTCGGTCGTGTCGCGGAAAATCATATCTTTCGGAATGCGCGATTCCTGCGAGATAACGTCAATAATGTGTTCCGGTCTGACAACTAATGAAGTCGGTTCGTTTATTTCAACTTTGACCGAAGCCGTATCAAGCCAACCGATTGCTTTATCGGGAAGATGCAGATTACGAATATATTTCGGCGACATTTCTAAAGCTGTATTGATAGCTTCGTCGGAAATCGTTACCGAATAATTTTTCTCTAATCTCGGACGCAAACCCAAAAGAATTTCGCGCGTTTCGTCAATCGTCGGTTCGACAACTTTAACCAGCCTGAACCGCCGCGCCAACGCTTCGTCTTCGCCGATATATTCTTTGTATTCGGTGATGGTCGTCGCGCCGATGATGCGAAGTTCGCCCCGCGCCAAACTGGATTTAAACATATTTCCGGCATCGGAAGATGTTCCCATCGCCGCGCCCGCGCCGATAATCGTGTGCGCTTCGTCAATAAACAAAATAATGTGGTCTTTTTCTTTTACTTCGTCAATAATGCCTTTAATGCGTTCCTCGAACATTCCGCGAAGCATCGTTCCGGCGACGAGTCCGCCCATTTGCAGTTGAACAATATGTGCGTCGCGCAATCTGATCGGAACTTTTTCCGGTTCGAGTTCAATCATTCGCGCCAAGCCTTCGACAACGGCAGTTTTACCAACGCCCGGTTCGCCGACGAGCATCGGCGAATTTGAACGCTCGCGGTGCGACAGGATTTCCATCATTTGCAGGATTTCCTTTTCACGCCCGATGGTCGGCGGAATTTTGTCCTGCCGCGCCAATTTATTTAAAGACACGCCGAAATGTTTGAGATACGAAGGAAGTTCGTATTTTTTACGCATCCGTTCTTCTTCCTTTTCGATTTTGCGAATCCGTGTCCGCGCCATTTGTGCAACTTCGTCGGCAGGAACTCCCAAATTTTGCAGAACATCATTTAAAAGACTGCGTTCATCGTTGGAAAGAACATAAAAAATATCGCTTGCTTCGATAACCCGGCGACCTTGTGAACGCGCTCGGTCCATCGAACGCTT
This sequence comes from Pyrinomonadaceae bacterium, assembly GCA_050998795.1. Classification (GTDB taxonomy): domain Bacteria; phylum Acidobacteriota; class Blastocatellia; order Pyrinomonadales; family Pyrinomonadaceae. The sequence continues at coordinate 16,380 of JBPCPU010000046.1, read as the reverse complement.
AAAAAGGTCGGTTGTTTCCGGCGCAATGCGATAGCCTTTTCCCGTATGCTGTCTGCCGGCTTCGAGCCGTTTTTCAATCAGCAGTTTGACCGAGCGCGGGTCAACCGCCAAATCACGCATCGTCGAATTAAAAAGTTCGGCTTCTTCATTGGTCAGCGCGTGTAAAATATGTTCGATAGTAACGTAATTCTGGTCGCGCCGCTTTGATTCATCAAGCGCAACTTCCAAAACACGCCGTCCGCTTTCACTAAATTTATCTTTATATGCGTCTATATCTGCCATAAATTCTCTCTTTGGTTTAAAATGCGATACCTTATGATGCCGTTAAACAAAATTCTTTTGCCCGAAAAATATAATAACATTTTGCTCAAACAAAACGAAAATTTTTTAGAAAAATTCGGATTTTAATTTTATTCTTTTGCGAGATAAAGCCGCGCAAGTTCGCGTTTGAGCAGTTTTCCGGTCGCACCTTTCGGAATATCCGCAACAAAATAAACGGTTTTCGGGCATTTAAAATCAGCCAAATATTTTTTACAAAAATTTATCAAATCTTCCTCGCTTATTTTTGCATTTTTCTTCAATACGACAAACGCCGCGACTTCTTCGCCGTATAATTCATCGGGAACGCCGATAACGGCGGCAGATTGAACCGCCGGATGCGCGAATAAAAGTTCATCAATCTCACGCGGATAAATATTTTCGCCGCCGCGAATTATCATATCGCTTTTGCGGTCGGCAATGTAGAAGAAACCGTCGTCATCACGATAGCCAATATCGCCGGTGTGAAACCAGCCGTTTTGAAACGCTTTTTTTGTAGCCGTTTCATTTTTGAAATAACCTTTAAAAATGTTTTCGCCGCGCAAGACTATTTCGCCGGGTTCGCCGTTCGGAACTTCTTCGTCGTTTTCATCAAAAACTTTCATTTCGTTGCCGATTGGCTTTCCGCACGAACCGGCGCGGCGATTTTTATTCGGCGGATTAAACGTCGAGCGGCAGGTTGACTCCGACAAACCGTAACCTTCAATTACCAGACAACCAAAAGTTTCTTCAAAGTTTTTCAACACTTCGGCAGGAACAGGCGCAGAGCCGCACATTGCAAATCGAAGCGATTTGGGTTTTCGGTCTTTGGTCTTTGGTCTTTGGTCTTCGTTTTCAAACTGACCACTGACCACTGACCACTGACCACTTTTCTGCAAGAGCATTGAAAGCATCGTCGCCACCGAGCCGAAAGAAGTTATTTTGTATTCGGAAATGATTTCCCAAAAACGCGATGCGGAAAATTTCGGCGAAACGACTGTCGAAGCCGAAGCATAAAGCGCGGTCATCGTCGTTACGGAAACGGCGTTCATATGGAAAAGCGGCATTATTGTCAGCAATCTGTCGTTTTCGCCGAAGCCGAGCCATTCGGTAATTTGACGCGCATTGGCAATTAAATTTTGATGCGTCAGCAGACAGCCTTTCGGTTTTCCGGTTGTGCCGGAAGTATAAATAATAATCGCCCCGTCGCCCGTTTCGATTGCCGTTTCGTCCAAATTTTCGCTGAAATCTGCGGTCGTTTCGGCTTCGTCATTAAACACAATTATATTTTGCAGATTCGGTAGACTATCGCTGATTTCATCAATCACGTTTTGAAATTGCGAATTTATCAAAAGAATTTTCGCTGCGGAATTGTTTAAGGCGAAAGCTACTTCTTCAGGTTTCAGAAGCGAATTAATCGGTCCCGCCAACGCGCCGATTTTCCAGCAGGCAAAATAAGCAATAATATATTCCGCGCTGTTCGGCATTAAAAGACTGACCACATTGCCCTTTTTTATACCTTTTTTCAAAAGCAGATTCGCGGCGCGATTGACCGTTTTATCGAATTCGGAATAAGACCAAAATCTGCCGTCGGCTTCGGAAAATAAAAAGATTTTTTCGGAGTTTTCCGCCGCTCGCCGTTCAAGCAGTTCGCGCAAATTATTGCTTTTTAGTTTCATCTCATATAAATTAACACAATCGTTTTTCCGTTCTAAATTTCCAGAATTAGAATTTCAAGATTAAAAACTTTTTTTCCATTTTTTTCCATTTTTATGAATATCTACCGCAATTTTATCAACGGCGAATGGATTGAATCCGCTTCCGAAAAAACGACCCGGAATGTCAATCCCGCAAACATAAAAGACATTATCGGCACAATTAAACTTTCAACCCGCGACGAAGCGCGAAAGGCGGTCGAATCGGCTTACAACGCTTTTAAAGCGTGGAAAAACACGCCCGCGCCGACACGCGGGCGCATTGTGATGAAAGCCGCGCGTCTTTTGGAAGACAACAAGGAAGAACTAGCGCAGATTCTGACACGCGAAGAAGGCAAGACCATCGGCGAATCGCGCGGCGAGTTGCAGCGTTCGATAAACGTCGCCGAATTTTGCGCGGGCGAAGCCAGACGACTTAACGGCGAAACGATTCAATCGGAACTGCCCGCCAATTTTGCGTATACGATAAAACAGCCGCACGGCGTGGTCGCGCTTATTACGCCTTGGAATTTTCCCGTGGCGATTCCCGTTTGGAAAATTGCGCCCGCGCTCGTCGCCGGAAACACAATCGTTTTAAAGCCTGCCGAAGCCACGCCCGCAACTGCCGTGCGAATCGTCGAAATTTTTGAAGAAGCCGGCGTACCGCCAGGCGTTTTAAATTTGATTTTAGGTGAAGGTTCGGAAGTCGGCGAAGAAATCGCGGGTCACGCGGCGGTCAAAGCGGTTTCCTTCACCGGTTCAACCGAAATCGGGATTAAATTATACGAGCAAGTCGCCCGGCGCGGCGCGAAAGTGCAGTGCGAAATGGGCGGCAAAAATCCGGTCGTCGTGATGGAAGATTGCGATATGGATTTGGCAATCGAATCAACCGCCCAAGGCGCGTTCGGCTCGACAGGTCAAAGATGCACGGCAACTTCTCGCGCCGTTGTCATTGATAAAATCGCCGACGAGTTTGTCGAAAAAATTATCGCACGCGCAAAGTCAATGCGAATCGGCGATGGCGCAAATTCAGAAACCGAAATGGGTCCAAGCGTTGACGAAAAGCAATTCAAAACGGTTCTAAAATACATTGACATCGGGCGCGAAGACGGCGCAAATCTTTTGTGCGGCGGCAAACGTGCGGAAGGCGACGGATTAGAGAATGGTTATTTTATCGAGCCGACGGTTTTCGATTCGGTTACGCCCGATATGCGAATCGCCCGCGAGGAAATTTTTGGTCCCGTTCTTTCCGTTTTACGCGTGAAAGATTTTGACGAAGCGATGCAAGTTGCCAACGATTGCGACTACGGTTTATCGTCCTCAATTTTTACAAACGACGCTTCGCGCATCTTTCGTTTCATTGACGAAATCGAAACCGGAATGACGCACATCAACTCGCCCACGACCGGCGGCGAAGCGCATATTCCATTCGGCGGCGTAAAAATGACCGGCATCGGCGCACGCGAACAAGGCTCGACCGCGCTCGATTTTTACACGGAACTGAAAGTCGTTTATGTGGATTACACAGGACGCAAGCGCGAAGGGAATTTGTATTAAAAATTATGAAATATTTTTTACAGTCAATCATATTGTTGCTTATTTTGAGCAGCGTTGTATTCGCTCAAACGGCAGCCAAAAATAATCCGCAGACCGAGCGCGACAAGCAAGAGTTGATACGTTTGACGAATGAAATTTTGCAGGCTGTGGTTGATGATGATGCCGCGCCGCTTGAGCGTCTGTTTGACGACGATTATCTTTTTATGAACTTCGGCAACAAGTCTTCAGATAAAGCGACGATTATCAAAAGATATACGACGAAAAATCCCAACCAAACTGCGAAAAGCACAATCACGGCGAGCGATTTTCAAATTCGTTTCTACGGCGACACGGCAGTTGTCGCCTACAAAATGACGGATGTTGTTCGCGGCAAAAACGGCGAGAAAACATTTCTCGATTCGGCTTTCGATGTGTGGAAACGGTCGGACAAAGGCTGGCGTTTACTTGCTTCGAGCGGAGCGAGGCAGTTGCCGGAACGCAGAGTTGTGGCACTCGACGCGAAAATTCTCGACGCTTACGCCGGAGTTTACAAGAGCGCGAACGGCAGTTCATTCACGATTACAAGAGACGGCGAGAGTCTTCTGGTTTCAATTTCCGACGGCGCGAAATTCGATTTAGCGCCGCAGACGGAAATCGAATTTCATAGTTCGTCAAATTCGGTGGTGTCAATGTTTTTCGTTCGCAATGACAAAGGCGCGGTCGCTTCGGCAATTCTGCGCTTTTATGGCGCGGACACGACGATTAAGAAAATCAAATAGCAAAATTAAAATTATGAAACTTAAACATCTTTTCTTTTGTCTTGCGGTAATTTCAATTTTCGCCGCCGTAAGTTTTTCGCAGGATGACCGTGTTGCCAATGATAACGCAATGACGAATGAACTGCGGAAAGAAGGAGTCAAATATGAAACGAAACGCGCTATCGTGTGGACTGAAAAAGGCACTCTAACCGAACAGGAAATTAAAGAGTTCGCCGCGCTCGTCAATCAAGGCATCGTTGATATTGAGAAATACACGGGCATTAGATTCGATAAAAAACACTATCAAGCCGAAAAAATTGAATACTTTCTTAGCAGCAAAGCCGGAATCTCACACGGTTCTGTCGAAGACAAACCATTCATTTATTTAACGCCAAAGAGAGTGAAAAATAAAATAGCTCACTACTTGCACGAAACAACACACATTATAGCTTGGAAAAGCCTAAAGTCTTTGTGGCTTCAAGAAGGCTTTCCCAGTCATGTCGAAACTTACGTCGCCGCTCATTACGGCGGTTATGCCATGACCGGCGGCGTATTCAATCCTGAAAACAAACCGATTGACGAATTAGCCCGCAGTCTTTTGAATACGGAAATTGGCAAAAAGGTTTTGCCACTAATTGGATTGAACGGATCACCTCTAACAATGAAGCCGGAAGAGGGAAAATATATTCCTTCATTTTTGAAGACAGAAAAATCGCCGCGCCCGCGTTTTATAATTTATCCGAATCGTTTGTTAAATTTCTCGTCGAAAAAGTCGGTATGAAAAAGATGCGAAAGATATTTGAAGCGCAGGATACGCGGGCGGGCATTCTCAAAATAACAGGCAAAAATGTTGATGAATGGAAAGCGGATTGGCTCAAATCGCTGACCTAAAATTTTTGCGCTTTTACAATGCAAAAGGTTTGTTAAAAATCAAATAGGAAAACTAAAATTATGAAACGCTTTTTACAATTAACCGTCGCTTTAATCGTCTTCGGCAATTTCGTTTTCGCTCAGACTTCAACTCCAACCGCATAAAACAACGGCGCGATTGTCGAAAACGAGCCGTGCGCGGCGAATCCGGCGGGCGCGTTTGAGCAATATATCGAAACATCGAAAAAGGCTTATACCGAAGAAATCGGGCTTGCTAAAAGCGAAGGCTTTACGATGGAGAATCCGGCGGATTTGAGCAAATATCTTTTGAGCAAAGACGAGTTTGAACGCCGCAAAAAATACAAAGGTTTTGAATGCCGGCGCATTAAATATATGAGCGACGGTTTGCGAGTCGTCGGCTATATCTGGAAGCCGAAAAAGACGAACGGCAAAAAGCTGCCGCTGATTATTTACAATCGCGGCGGCAATCGTGAACAGGGCAAAATCCTGCCGTGGATGCGCGAAGGTTTTTATTACTTTCTGCAAAACGGCTTTGTCGTCGTCGGTTCGCAGTATCGCGGCAACGACGGCGGCGAAGGCAAGGAAGAATTCGGCGGCGCGGACGTGAACCACGTTTTGAATCTGATGCCGCTGGCAAAATCGCTCGGCTACGCGGATATGAACAATGTTTTCGTGTATGGGCAGTCGCGCGGCGGAACGATGACGTATCTCGCGCTCAAAAACAACATCGCGGTCAACGCGGCGGCAACGAGCAGCGGTTTAACCGATTTGGTAATCTGGACAGATAATCGTCCAGAGTTAATCGCCAATGTTTATCGTCAACTGATGCCCGAATTCGACACGCGGCGCGATGAACTGACGCGGGCGCGTTCCGCCGTGCATTTCGCCGAAAAAATCAACACGCCGCTTTTAATTTTGCAAGGCAACGCCGATTGGCGAGCCGATACGGGCAATCAGGCTCTGGCACTCGCGCAGAAATTACAATCGCTCGGTAAAACTTACGAGCTAATCGTTTATGCAAAAGACGACCACCGCTTGACGCTCAACCGCTTTGACAGCGAACGAAGAATCGTCGAATGGTTCAGAAAATATATGAAGTGAAGAGGAACTCTAAAATGAAAAAGCTGCTTTTTATCCACACAATTTTCTTTCTCGGATTCGCTGTCGCGCTGAATGTTTCCGCGCAAACGAAACCGTTTGACGTTTCGGATTTGCGAAAAATCGCGCGCGTGTCAGACCCGAACATTTCGCCCGACGGCAAATCAATCGTCTGCATTGTGTCCCGTGCAAATTACGACGAAAATCGTTTTGAGCCGGAATTGGTCTTGATTGATGTTGAAACACAGGCGCAAAAAGTTTTGGCTGCAAAGCGCAAAAATCTCCAGTCGCCGCGCTGGTCGCCGGACGGCAATTCGCTCGCTTTTATCGCTGCTTCCGATTCGGGAACGCCGCAGATTATTTATTGCTTATCCATCGCCCGCGCATTTTCCGTCAGACCCGGTGCGCCAAGCCGACATTTATCGTCGCTGGATTGAATGGTTTGATATTTATCTTAAAAAATAACGCTATTCAAATTTGCGTTTCTCGAATAAAATTATGAATCCAATCGAACAAAAACAACCATCCGAAACCGTGCGAAAGCACAAGGAATTTCTTTTTAATAGCAAAGCGATTTATTACCTTTTGCATTTAACAACTGCATTCCTCGTTATTGGCAGTTTCGTTTTTGGTCAAGCAACAAACGCGGCGACAAGCGACGGCACGATTGCCGGGCAAGCAGCGGAAAGCGTTAGAATTGAACGGCTCGTCGGTCTGGCAAAAGTCTGGGGCGCGGTGAAATTCTTTCATCCCTTTTTGGCTTACCGAGAGATTGATTGGGACAAGGCTCTGGTTGAAGCGATTCCCCGCGTCAATGCGGCAAAGACTCCGCAGGAATATCAGGCGGCAATCAATTCGATGCTCGCAGGTTTGAATGACAAAAACACGCGGGCGCAAATAAGGGCGGAAAAGCCTAAAACGGAAACTCAAATGCCGACCGTTGAAAATAAAGAGCCGATTCGCCTTGAAAACGGCGTTTTGATGATTGATGCCGTCGCAACAGCGAAAGCCATCGGGCTTGCAAACAATCGCCGCGCCGAGTTTTCGACTAAAACAAATGAACTGCTGCCGCAGGCGAAAGCCGTTTTAATTGACGCTCGCGGCAACGCCGAATTTGACGAAAATATCGCCTACTTTCTCGATGACTATTTAAGAACGATTCTGCCCGCGATGCTCGACCGAAACGTGCCGCTCGCTTCCGTCAGATACCGCATACACAACGGCTACGCGCCGCAAACCGGGACGACTTCGGGCGGTTATTATTCGGGTTTGATGATTGACGCTCCGCAAACTTTCGCCGGAAACAACAAGGCGAAAACGCCGCCGATGGTTTTTCTCGTTAATGAAAAAACAGGTCTCGCCGAAGTGTTGAACGGTTTGCAGGCGGCAAACATAGCTTTTATCGTTCAAGACGGCGAATCGGCGGAAGACGCGGGCGCGGTGACGCACACGATAAAACTGCCGGAAAAGGTCGAAGTTAAAATACGAGTAACGGAATTCGTCAGCCCGGACGGAAGCATAGGTTTCTCGGCTGACGCAATCGCGCCGAAAGGCGCGGCTTTGCAAACCGCGCAGCGCATTTTAGCGGAAAATAAATTCGTCTCGAATCGAGTAAAAACCGATTCGGCTTTAGCTCCGCAAGTCAGCCAAAAGGAAAAACCATACGCGGAAATGGAATTTCCCAATGCGGAATATCGCCTGCTCACGCTCTTTCGCTTTTGGAACGTCATCAACTTTTTTTCCCCGTATAAACATTTGATTGACAAGCCCTGGGACGACGTTCTGCCGCGTTATATTCCGAAGTTTGAAGCAAACAAGGACGCGGCGGATTATCAGCTCACCTTCCGCGAGATGGTGGCGGAGATTCAGGATTCGCACGGTTTTACGCGCGGAACGACGAAATCCGCCGCACGTATGGGAATATTTTCGCCGCCGCTTGGCGTTAAATTTGTTGAAAATCAAACGGTTGTGGAATACGTCTTCGACGACGTGAAAGAAGTCAAAGTCGGCGACGTGATTACGGCGGTTGACGGCATACCGATTGAAAAGTTCCGCGAAAACTACGCTCGTTACTTCGCGGCTTCGACCAAGCAGTCTTTGACCCACATTATTCACCGCGATTTACTGCGCGGGCAGGAAAACAGTCGGAAGAAATTAACCGTGCGCGGAGTTGACGGTTCGACCCGCGAAGTCGAAGTTCCCGTATCAATCGCGCCGAATGACCCGCGCTGGGCAAAATTTCGTAACAGAGAGAAACCGCTTCCCGCGTTCGCCGTATTGCCTTCGGGCTACGGCTATGTTGACCTCTCGCGTCTGACGGTTGCCGAAGTTGATAAAATGTTTGAGACAATCAAAAACACGCCCGCCACTATCTTTGATATGCGCGGCTATCCGAACGGCACGGCTTGGGAAATCGCGCCGCGCCTGACGGAGAAGAAAAATGTTGCCGCCGCAATGTTTTCGCGCCCGATTTGGGCGGCAAAAGATTATATCTATGCCGATTTTACGAACGGAACAAATTTCGGTTTCGTTCAAACTCTACCCGAACCGAAAGGCGACATCTACAAAGGCAAAGTCGTGATGCTGATTGACGAAAGCGCAATCAGCCAATCCGAACACACCGCAATGTTTTTCGAGTCGGCGACCGACGTAACTTTCATCGGAACGCCGACGGCGGGCGCAAACGGCGACGTTACCAACTTGATTTTGCCGGGAAATTTGATGGCAGGTTTTTCCGGTCATGACGTGCGCCACGCCGACGGGCGACAATTGCAAAGGCTCGGCATTCAGCCGCACGTCAAAGCCGCGCCGACAATTCGCGGGCTTCTAATCGAAAACCGGGATGAAATTCTCGAAGCGGCGGTCAAATTTCTGCAATCAAATAAAACGAATCCGTGAGAAAATCTGAAGTGCTTTTATTTTTCAAACGCTTCGTCAAATAAATTATCATTAAAAACAAAACTATGAATCCAACAGAACAAAAAACAACCGTGTCAGAAGCCGTGCGAAAGCACAAGGAATTTCTTTTTCCGGCAGTCGCCACCTATTATCAAGAGCCGCTCGCGCTTGTTCGAGGCGAAGGCGAATACGTTTGGGACGACGCGGGCAATCGTTATCTCGACTGCTTCGGCGGCGTGCTGACCGTCAGCGTCGGACACGCGAACCCGAAAATCAACGCGGCAATAATCGAGCAGGTCAATAAAATCCAGCATACTTCCGCGCTTTACGCGAATCCGAATCAGTCGGATTTGGCGGAAAAGCTGGCGGAAATTTCGCCCGGCGATTTGAAGAAATCATTCTTTTCGAGTTCGGGAACCGAAGCCGACGACACGGCAATTATGGCGGCGAAACTGGCGACGGGCAGACAGGAAATCGTCGTGCTGCGGCACAGTTATTCGGGGCGTTCGGCGACCGCGCTGTCAGCAACGGGACATTCGACGTGGCGACCGATTCCGGCGCAGGTTGCCGGAATCGTCCACGCCCGCGCTCCGTATTGCTACCGCTGCCCGCTTAGTTTATCGCCGAAAAATTGCGGTCTGGCGTGCGCCGAAGATGTCAAAGAAGTTATCGAAACGACGACGACGGGCGAAATCGCCGCGTTTATGGCTGAACCGATTTTAGGTGTCGGCGGTTTTATCGTGCCGCCCGCCGGATATTTTGAGCGAGTCGAAGAAATCACCAGGCAGCACGGCGGACTTTTTATCGCCGACGAAGTGCAAACCGGCTGGGGACGCACGGGCGACAAATGGTTCGGCATCGAGCATTGGGACGTGAAACCCGACATCATCACGTCGGCGAAAGGAATGGCTAACGGCGTGCCTATCGGCTGGACGATTGCGACGGCGGCGGTTGCCGATAAATTTCCCGGTTTGACGTTTGCGACATTCGGCGGAAATCCCGTTTCAACCGCCGCCGCGCTCGCCGTTATCAAAGTAATCGAAGACGAAGATTTGCGAACAAACTGCAAAGTCGTCGGCGATTACCTGCGCGAAAAATTGGAAGAATTAAAAGAAAAATATCCGATTATCGGCGACGTGCGCGGAATGGGTTTGATGCAGGGAATCGAATTAGTAAAAGACCGCGAAACAAAAGAACCTGCGCCCGAAGCCGTCTTGCGAGTCTTTGAAGAGACCAAGCGGCAAGGCGTTCTCATCGGCAAAGGCGGGCTTTACGGCAACGTGATTCGCACGGGAATGATGCTCAATTCAACGAAGGAAAATGTTGACGAATTGGTTGCGGCTTTGGATAAAGGTTTTGCGCTTTGTTAGGAAGAATTCACCGCAGAGGCACAGAGGACACGGAGATTTTTAAAGATTTTCAGGAAGATGAATATAAAAAAATGAAATGAGTTTCGTTTAAATCTTATCTAATTTTCTCTGTGTTCTCTGTGCCTCCGTGGTGAAAAACAAATTATGAAAAATCCCTGGTCTAAATCAAACACGCCCGAAGAGCAGTCGCCGTTTTGGTGGCTGCGCTGGGTGCCGACGGTCGTCGTTTCTATCCTGATTTTATATTTTCTTTACGTCGTCGGGAGCGTCGCTATTGTGCCGGTGCTGGCTTCGTTCACGCTTGCCTATCTGCTAAATCCGATTGTCTATCAAGCCGAAAAGCGCGGGCTTTCGCGCACGATGTCGTCTGTCGTCGCCATTTTGCTGGTCACGCTCGCCATTACCGCTTTTATGGCGTATGTCGTTCCCGATTTGTGGGCGGAAAGCACGAAAGCCGGTTCCAAGATTGCCGAAAATTTCACGCCCGAAAACGCCGTCCGTCAGCGTGGATACTTGAAGCGTTACTCGCCTGCGCTGGAACGAGTGGCGGGCGATAAAATCGAGAAGTTTTTGAGCGACCCGACGGCGTTTTACAATGAAAATATGACTGCTCCGGCAACGGCGACGGTTGACGAAGACGGAAATGTGACTGCAAAGACGATGAGCGGCGGCGGCTCGTTGATTTTGTCCGCGCTCGTTTCGTCGCTCGATTTGCTGCTCGTGCCGTTTTTCGTTTTTTATATTTTGATTGATTTCCAAAGATGGCGCGATTCTTTGGAAGATTTGATACCGCCGCGCTTTCGTGAACCGTTTAGCCGCCTGTTCGACGAATCGGGACGGATTTTAGAATCCTACGTGCGCGGACAACTGCTTATCGGCGCGATTATGGCAGTTTTTTACGCCGTCGGATTCTGGTTTCTCGGCGTTCCGGCGTGGGCGGGCATCGCGCTGATTGCCGGATTATTAAACGCCATTCCGTATGTCGGGACGATTCTCGGCATCGTTCTGGCGGGCGGATTCACCATTGCCGGCGGCGGCGGCGTGTGGGACGTCGCCGCCGTCATCGGCGTGTTCGTCGCCGTCCAAAGTTTGGAAGGATATTATTTAACTCCGAAAATTTTAGGCGGACGACTTAATCTGCACCCGATGGCGGTTTTTTTGGGACTGCTCATCGGCGGAAAACTTTTCGGATTGCTCGGCGTGATTCTCGCAATTCCGGCAATCGCCATCGGCAAAGTCTTTTTCAAATTCCTGCGCGAGCTTTATCAAGCCTCGCATTTTTACCACGCCGGAGACCTTCACCCGGCGGACGCGCCGAGCGAAAATCTGGAAGACCGCATCGCCGATGCCGCCGACACCGTGCTTGCCGAACAGGAACAAAAAGGCGAAGAAGACGAAAAGGAAAACGAAACGACTGCGGCAACGACAGGTGAGATGCCGACGATAATCGAGAAGCCGGTTTGAAAATATTTATGAAAAGCTAATCAAAACGGACGAATTATCGCGCCGGTATTCTAAGAGATGAAACGATTTCGTTTTATGCCAATACTTGGCTATAATAGCCAAGTCGGAGTTTAGAAACTATGAGAACAACAAACATCGCCGAACTAAAAAACCATTTGAGCAGTTTTCTAGCTGATGTCAGGCGCGGCGAAGAAATCCTGATAAGCGATAGAAATCAACCGATTGCTAAAATCGTTCCGCTGCACAACACTGCGGATTTTTCCGCCGAAGAATTGGCTTTGGCTGCGGCGGGCATTTTGCGTCTGCCCGAAGAAAGCGAAGTTTCCGCATCATTTTTAAAGGAAAAGCGTCCGAATTTGAAAAGCGAGACGGCAATCAAAGCCGTAATTGATGAACGCGATGAAAACTGAAATTGCCTTTTGGGACACGAGCGCGGCTTTGCCGCTCTGCTGTTCGCAAATTTTCACCGTCCAATCAAAAAAGTGGCTGCGAAAATATCCGAAAATCGTCGTCTGGTGGGGAACTTCGGTTGAAATCAACAGCGGTTTGGCAAGGCTCAAACGCGACGGTCATTTGACGGAAAAAGAAGTCGTCAAAGCCTTGCGTTTGTGGGAAAAACTCAAGAAAACCGCCCGCATCGTTTCGCCCGTCGAAAGAGTCGTCGAATTGGCAAACGATTTACCCGAAAATTACGGTTTGCGGGCTTTAGATTCGTTTCAACTCGCGGCGGCGCTCGTTTGGTGTCAGGAAAAACCGCGCCGCCGTCCATTTGTCACGGCTGACGAACGCTTGGCAATTGCCGCCGAGAAAGCGGGTTTTACTGAGATTTTTTTGAATTGATGAAGATGAATTTTTCAACGACTGAAATTTTGCAAAATTCTACAATTGCCGCCGAATTGAAACAGGCGTGGTTTGATTCAGAGCCGAATGTTTCGGGCGGACACGAAGAAGGCGGTTTTATTGTCGTTGACGATTTTGGAATTTTGAGCATCGCGCGTTGGGAAAAAGGAACGCAGAACGAAATCATTTTGCCGCCGCATCGAAATTGTTTTGTTGATGGAAAAGAAATCATCGCCTCTTTTCATACGCATCCGAACACGGGCGCGGATTTTCAGCAAGAACCGAGTTTGACCGACGTTCGCGCCGTCCGCGATGACTTTGATTTGAAAGGCGAATTTTATCTTGGCGAATTCGTCATTTCGCAGGAAAATGTTTATTTGATAGAGCCTTCGGGATTATTCAGCGTGATTGTCAGAACAGAAGAACTTTTTGAGAGGTAAAAATTATGCCGACAGTTTTAAGCAACGAAACCCTGCAAGATGAAATCGCCGTTTCGGTGGCTGAAGTTTTGGCTTCGGCAAATCGCAAAGCGAAAGAGTTGGGCGTTGATGCCCGGACGAGTTTGATTACCGTTTCGCAGCATTTGGCGAAGGGCGTTTGGCTGTGGCGCGTGCATTACGGCGCGAGAGATTACGTCGGACGGCGCGGCGGCGATTTGATGATTGATATTGACCCGGCAAATGCGGACATTAAACAAATTTTGCGCGGACAGTAATTTAGCAATCGGCAACGGCGGGCTTTACGGCAACGTGATTCGCACGGGAATGATGCTCAATTCGACGAAGGACAATGTTGATGAATTAGTTGCAGCTTTAGATAAAGGTTTCGCACTTTGTTGATACGGAAATTGAAAGAAAGAATTAGAGGAAACTTAATTTTTGAGGAAATGGAGGTTTTAATATGGAAATTGAAACTGCGGCGGCGGCAATTAAGGCTGTTGAAACAGGCTTAAAATTGAAAGATGTTTTGGCTGAATATGTTAATCGGAAACTAACAGAAAAAGACGATGCTATACAAACAACTCTTGAAGCCATTCTCGAAACAAGAACATATTTGCCAAAATGGGAAGCAAACGATAGAAACTACAGTAAGGAGTCAGAAATAGTAGATTTGAGGAGAAAAGCATCTGGTAAATTAAAATCTGTGAACTCCAAATTATCGGTTGATACTGCTGTTAAGGCTTTATTTCGGGCTGATACTAATAAAGAAGTTAAAAGATATGTTAGGAAACTTGATGACATATTCGAGGATATTGTTGGTCTGATTGACCCTGAAAGTCCGCTAACTTCGACTGATGAAAGTCTTTCTATTTTGCCAAAATAACTAATTGCCAAAAATATAAAAACACTAATCAAAAACAGAAGAATCGTAACGGCGGTTGACGATTATAATTACGCTAAATCTAATAAGAGGATTAAATATATGAATAAGTTTAGTTTCACAATTTTGTTAGTTTTGTGTTTTGCTATTTCTGCTTTTACACAATCACCAAGTATTACAAAAGGTTCTACTGTCGTGCCAAAATTTGCTTTTAGATGGTCTGATTTAGATAAATCACTACGGGGCTTAAAACTGCAACTGAAAATTGAACAAAATAGTTCCGGTAATCTAACTATTAATGGAAGTGAAGATTGGAGAGCAATTCCTGTTTTTCCTGCCTATGACGAAGGAGAAAGTATTATGTGGAAAGATTATCGGAGAATATATACAACGTCTTCGATAGTAGCTTATAAAGTCAGTAATATCGAACGTAGGAAAGAATTTACTGAAGTTAATTTATCAAAAATAAATGACCGAATTGTAGATATAAAGTTACAATTTGGGAATTCGATTAAGGACGTAGAAAAGGCATTTAGTGAAGTTACCTTTTTAGGTGGAGTAGAGGAGTTTACTAACTCAGAATACTACCAAAATCTTTACAACCCGAATTTAGCTAGAGAAATGGGTGAGTTACCAAAAGGAATAAATGAAGTATCAAGTCAGACCGAAATATTTAAAGAAAAGAAATATTTAATTTCTTCATACCTAGATAAAAGGGCGTATAACTCAAACCGAGTTAATCAAGCGGAACGCACTGCTAGAACAGTTCAAGAATACTTTCCAGTAATTAAGAAAAAAGAAGAACTTCTGCTTTCTCTTAAAGAAATTGATGGGATTAAATTTGAAGTAAAAATAGCTTTTCGGGATTTTGTCGATAAATCAAGTCGGACTCAATTCGATGAGCTTAAATTTTACGTTCCAAAGGATGTCTTAAAATTATTTATAGACGCAGATATTACTGACCAAGAACTTGTTGATAAATCAATCATTCTGCTGAATGACAACAGGGTTCGAGTAAATTTATCCCAATTTTCAAACTAACATTTTGCAATTCATAGAAACAAATAATTCTTATGAAAACACTAATCAAAAACGGACGAATCGTAACGGCGGTTGACGATTATAAAGCGGATATTTTAATCGAAGACGAAACAATTTCCATTATCGGCAAAACGCTCGATGTGGAAGCCGACGTAACGATTGACGCGGCAAATAAACTCGTCATTCCGGGCGGGATTGACCCGCACACGCATTTGGAACTGCCGTTTGGCGGAACGTCTTCGTCGGACGATTTTTTTACCGGCACAAGAGCGGCGGCGTTTGGCGGGACGACGACGATTATTGATTTCGCCGTGCAGAACAAAGGCGAATCAATGACGCAGGGCGTTGATAACTGGCACAAAAAGGCGGAAGGAAAAACGGCGATTGATTACGGTTTTCACCTGATTACGACCGAGTTTGAAGACGGCGACGAGCGCGAGATGTATCAATTGATGGACGAAGGCATCACGAGCTTTAAATTGTTTATGGCTTATCCGGGCGTTTTTCTGGCGGACGACGCGACGATTTTTCGCGCCATGTCGGCGGCTGGCGAACGCGGCGGCTTGATATGTATGCACGCCGAAAATGGAATTGTTATCAACGAAATTATCAAACGCGCACTCGCCGCCGGACGAACCGCGCCGAAATATCACGCGCTAACGCGCCCGACGATTGCCGAAGCCGAAGGCGTGCATCGCGCGATTGCGATTGCGGAAATGGCTGAATCGCCCGTTTATATCGTGCATTTGTCCTGCACCGACGCGCTCAACCAAGTCCGCGAAGCGCGAGACCGAGGCATCGCCGCGTTTGCCGAAACCTGTCCGCAGTATCTTTTTCATTCAATCGAAGATTACGGCGACGATTTTGAAGGCGCAAAATATGTGATGACACCGCCGCTGCGCGAAAAACATAATCAGGCGGAATTGTGGAAAGGTTTGAAGATGGACGATTTGCAAGTCATCTCCACCGACCATTGCCCGTTTTGTATGAAAGAGCAAAAGGAATTAGGCGTAGATGATTTTTCAAAAATCCCGAACGGCGCGCCCGGCGTGGAAAATCGAATGTCGCTGATTTACAACGGCGGAGTCGTCGAAAACCGAATTTCCCTGAACCGTTTTGTCGAACTAACTTCGACCGCCGCCGCGAAAATGTTCGGACTTTTCCCGAAAAAAG
>JBPCPU010000008.1:0-20889 GCA_050998795.1 Pyrinomonadaceae bacterium | reverse complement strand
GAGCAATTTTTAAATTATCTAGGGTTTTGAGTTCACGCTTCCGCGTGTCTCTAGCTAAATTTTGGCAAACTGAAGTTTGAACTCAAAACTTTTGTAAAATACCAGAAAATTAAAAAATTGCTCTACTTAGCTCTTTTTACCTAATTGTTGTGCAGTGCTTGTTAATCTGTGGGCATCTGTGGACAATTTTCTTAGGCTTTCATTTTCTTCGCCGCTTCCGAATACAAATCCATCAAAACCCGTTCCGGCGTGAACGGCGCATCGAATGCGGGCGAATGTTCGGAATTAAAAGCACGAACCGCATTGCGAATCGCAAAATACGCGCCGATGCCATACATCAGCGGCGGTTCGCCAACGGCTTTGGAATTGAAAATTGCAAGATTTTCACGCGAAGTTTCAAGCGGCAGAATCTCAATCTCCTTCGGCACGGAATAAATATCGGGAATTTTGTAGGTCGAAAGCGCGTTTGAACGGAGTTTTCCGTTCGCGTCATAAACGACCTCTTCCATCGTCAGCCAGCCGATGCCCTGCACAATTCCGCCTTCGATTTGACCGTAATCTACGCTCGTATTCATCGAACTACCGAAATCGTGGCAGGTTTTCACATAGTCAACCGTGTAAATTCCGCGCAGACAATCAACCGTTACGCCGACAATTGCTGTCCCATAAACGTGATAAGCAAACGGATGACCGCTTGCCGTTCCCCAATCAAAATTGATTCCGGCAGTCGCGTAATGTGAATGTTCGCTCATATTGACGCGCTGAAGATGACCTTCGTTGACGAGCGTTATCCAATCCAAATTAGTCGGTTCGCCGCTGCGAAAAACGAAACCGTTTTCGATGGAAATATCGTCCGTGCTTTGCGCTTCAACCAAATCTTTCGCCACTTCTTTTAACCTTTGCAAAATCGTTTCGCAGGCGATTTGTGTCGCTTTGCCGTTCAAATCAGCGGCGGCGGACGCGGCAGTCGGCGAAGTGTTAGCGATGCGTAAAGTGTTCGTTGTGTGGACTTTGACGCGCTCAATCGGCATTGAAAAAATCTTTGCGGCAACCTGCGCGATTTTCGTGTTCACGCCTTGTCCCATCTCGACCGCGCCCGTCGAAACCGCGACCGAGCCGTCCGTATAAACGTGAACGAGCGAACGCGCTTGATTCATCGCCGTTTTAGTAAATGAAATACCAAAGCAAATCGGTTGAAGCGCAATGCCTTTTTTGATGAATTTGTTCTGTTTGTTAAATTCGTCGGCTTCTTTTTGCAATTTCGCAAAGTCGAATTTTTCATCGGCTTGCGCCCAACTCGTTTCGGCTTCGCTTTCGGCAATTTGACCGTAAGGAAATTTGTCACCGTTTTTAATCAGATTCCTGCGCTGAATTTCGCCCGCCGAAACATTCAAACTTTCCGCCGCGTGTGCAATCGCCGATTCAATAACAAACATTCCCTGCGGTCCGCCAAAGCCGCGAAATGCCGTATTCGGCGGCAGATTCGTGCGACAGGAATAAGCAGTTGCGGTTACGTTCGGCACGAAATAAGCGTTTGTGCAGTGAAATAAAGTGCGCTCCAAAACCGGCGGCGACAAATCGGCGGACGCGCCCGCGTTTTGATAAAACACCACTTCATACGCAACGATTTTCAAATCTTTGTCCAAACCGATTTTATAATCCGCCGAATACGGATGGCGTTTTCCGGTCATCCGCATATCTTCCATTCGATGAAGCGCGTATTTTACGGGGCGTTTCGTCAATTGCGTTCCAACCGCGCAAAGTGCCGCCCACGCATTTGCCTGATCTTCCTTGCCGCCGAAACCACCGCCGAGCCGCGTAACATCAACTTCGATTTGGTGCATCGGAAGCGCGGTTACGCGCGACACGCAACGCTGAACGGCGGTTGGACCTTGTGTCGAAGAATAAACTTTAATTCCGTTTTGTTCCGTCGGAACGCAATATGCGCCCTGCGTTTCGATATACAAATGCTCTTGCCCGTTCACGTCGGCGCGTCCTTCAAAAAGGTATTCGCAATTGTTGAAAGCCGTTTCCGCATCGCCCAATTTAAAGTGTTTTGGCGGAATGATTAAATCGTTTTTCAAACAAGCAACGCGCGGGTCTGTAATAATTTCAAGCGGTTCGATTACCGCTGTAATTTTCTTCGCGGCGTATCTGGCTTGCTCTTCGGTTTCCGCGATGACAAGCGCAATCGGCATTCCTTGAAAATGAACTTCACCGTCGGCAAACAAAGGTTCGTCCGGCAAAATCCCGCCGATTTGATTTTCGCCGATTAAATCTTTGGCGGTGATAACTTTAACCACGCCTTCACTCATTTCGGCTTCCGTCGTGTCGAGATTTTTTAACTTTCCGTGCGCGATTGTCGAATCATAAACGCAGGCGTAGAGCGTTCCCTGAAGTAAAGGAATATCGTCTAAATAAATTGATTCACCGCGCACATGCGATTTTGAATCTACATTTTTCATATCAAAACAATCTGAATCTTTTGCCGAAGCGGAACCAAAAATTGCCGTATTTGTCGAGTTCCTTTAGTCGCTGGTGTTGTCTTTTCCTATACCAATCGGGATGTTGTTTTGAAGAATAAATTTCTTCGCTGTAAGTACAATAATTTCTGACTTCAAAGTTTTCACCTTCGGCAAAAATTAGATATTTTTTTCCTTTTTCAAATTTTTCGAGAAAGGCGGTACACATTCCATAATCTTCAAATTTGGTCGTCACGGAAAAATAATCTTCTTTAACTCCTTTCCAGGATTTTTCGACTTCAAGCACAATTCCGTTTTTCGCGCCTTGTGTCTTTATCTTTGACGGCAAATCGTTTTCCGGCAATTTTCCGATGAAAACGGCTCTAGCATCTTTAAAGGTCGGGCGCAATGGCACACCCGGACACATACAGCCGTAAATTGCCGAACTTCCACAGAATAAAATGAAAACAGAAAACAAAATTTTCAAGATGATTTTCATAATCAATTTCTCGGTTCAAAATCAAATAACTCAACAAAATACGCTGTGAAAAATTGTCGCGCCAGTAATCTTTTATAATCCGCTAAACCGCGCACGTCGGAAATCGGACTGATTTTCGCTTGCAAAATATCATTTGCATCGCAAGTTGTCGCTTCTTCGCGCATAGAATTATCGCAATGCGTTGCGTGTTACGCGCCGCGTCATTTCAGCCGTTAATCCGTAGACCAAATGCGACGCGAAGCCGTAAGCGAGTGTCGAGAGCGGATATTCCGTAGGGGCTTTTGAAAGACCGAGCAAAGGCACAACGCCTTCGTCCGCCGTTATCCAAATAAATGCGCCGAACGGCAAACCCGCGCCAATGGTAACTTTCGGTAGAAATTCCGCCGCGACACCGTATGCCGCGCCCGAAGTCAAGCCGTAAGCATAATGAAAAGTCGTTCCTGCGGTTTCCTTTTCACTCTCCGTCAAATCGTGGTCGAAAACTTCTTCGGAAATAAAATTTGAAAGCCGTTCGGTCGCGTCGTCGTCCGCGTCGTCTTTGCCTTGCTTTTGTAAAATTCGTCCCGCGCCCCGTTGCGGCAAACCCTTTTGCATAGATTGCGCCCCGTGCGAGCGTGTTTCGCCTTCCGCCAACTTATGCCACAACGCTTGAAATTGGTTCATCACCACCGAAGCAACAAGTCCGCCGACAATGCCCGCCGCCAAACCTTTCAAAATATCACTTTCAGAACGCCTGTCTTTGTTTTCGTTTTTCATAAATTTCTCTCGCCCGGTTAAAATACGCTATAAATATATTTGATTTCCCGAGCCTCATAAAAAATGTTAAAAATAATTTTCAGAGTATGACACGAACGGCAATTAAACAAATCTCTGGCAGCAAAAAATATGTTTCAATATAATTTAGATGAACAATCTGAAATCCGCATTCTTGAAGAACGACATGCCACAGTCTTCTATTCTTTGATTGAGCAAAACCGGGAGCGGCATCTCGAAATCCCGCAGTTGTTTTCGCTCGAAGAAGCGCGTCAAGCTATCAGACGCGACCTGGCGCTTTTTGCGGAAAATAAAGGTTTGGGAGTCGGCATCTGGCATCAGGGAAATTTCGCGGGCGCGATTCGCTATCACGAAATTGATTGGGAAAACCGAACTACCGAATTCGGCTACTGGCTCGGTTCGGCTTTTGAAGGAAAAGGACTTGTTACAAAAGTTTGCAGCGTGATGATTGCTCACGCATTCGAGCAACTTAATCTAAACCGGATAGTAATAATCTGCGACACGGAAAACCCGAAAAGCCACGCGGTTGCCGGGAGATTGGGCTTTACGCAGGAAGGCGTTTTGCGTCAATCGGAATGGCTTAAAGACCGATTTATTGACCAGGCGATTTATAGTCTGCTGGCTGATGAATGGCGCAGATGAAGTTAGTTAATTGAAGCCTGAGCGCAATTAAATATCAATAAACTCAATCGTTGCAAAGCGGTCTGTTCCCGCCGTTTGAGAAACTTGAGTGGACAGCGGGAACAGACCGCTTCTCAACGACACGAGGTGTTTTAGTTAGCAAAAATGAATTGCGCTCAGGCTTCATTTAATTATACCGATTCAAAGGGGCGGAAGCCCGACTGTCAAGGAGGGCTGCAAGAGCCACAATTGAGAAAAGCCCGCGCTCACGCTTTGGCTTCCGCCATTGATACGCACAATTCGAGCAGAATTTCCACCGAAAGCAGTGAATAGTTAATAGTGGACAGCAAATAGCTACAGAGCGCGTCGTTATTCGCTGTTCACTATCAGCTATTAGCTGCCAAACAGAGAGAAATCCGTTCACCGACTTTTTCAACTGCGTAATTTCTATAAATATCAAACTTTTCGCGCCTGCGACTGCACCGCTGTAATCGCCACCGCGTCAACGATGTCTTCCGCTTTACAGCCACGCGAAAGGTCGTTGCACGGTTTGTCCAAGCCTTGCAGAATTGGTCCAATTGCCGTTCCGCCCGTTAATCTTTCCGTTAATTTATAAGCGATGTTGCCCGCATTCAAATCGGGAAAAATCAAGACATTGGCGCGTCCGGCGACGCTTGAACCGTTTGCTTTTGAAGCGGCAACCGACGGAACAAGCGCGGCATCGGCTTGCAGTTCGCCGTCAATTTTCAAATCGGGCATTCTTACTTTCACGGTTTTTGTCGCTTCAATAATTTTGTCGAGAATTTTATGCTTCGCGCTTCCTTTGGTCGAAAAGGAAAGCATCGCTACGCGCGGTTCGACATTTAAAAGAGCGCGGCACGAATCTGCCGAAGCGATGGCGATTTCCGCGAGTTCCTCTGCATTCGGGTCAATCACGACACCACAATCGGCGTAAATCATTGCGCCTTCGTGTCCGAAATTTTTGTCGGGAATAACCATTAAAAAGAACGACGAAACGACTTTAAAACCTGCTTGCACGCCGACGCAGCGCAAAGCGGCGGCAACCGTGTGTGCCGTCGTGTTCGTCGCACCCGCGACCGAACCGTCGGCTTTTCCTAATTTCACCAAAAGATTTCCGTAATAAAGCGGGTCTTTGACGGTTTGTTCCGCTTCTTCCAAAGTTATACCTTTGGCGCGGCGCAACTCGTGATAAAACGTGGCGGTTTTGCCGAAATCGGCGGATTTGCGATGGTCGAGAATCTCCACGCCGTTCAAATTCGCGCCCGCGTTTCGCGCCGCTTCACGAATTTTTTCTTCGTCGCCGATGATTGTAATTTTTGCAATTCTATTGCGGACACACATTTCCGCCGCCTGTATCGTGCGAATATCTTCGCCTTCGGGCAAAATGATGTGTTGGAGTTTTGCAGCAGATTGAGCGCGTATTTTTTCTAAAATCATTGTTGTTTGTCCTTTGTCTTTCGTCATTTGTCATTTGTTCTTCGCATTAAAAATCAAGTTCAAACCGCAACCGGCAAATGACGAAAGACAAAGGACAAACAACGAAGGACGAATCTAAATTTACCATACAACTTTTACCGTGAAAACTTGCATAAACGGCACGATATTCTTTAGACTGAATAAAACTAAAAATAAGGAGCAAATAAAATGACCAAACTACAGTCGGCAAAAGCCGCTAAACCAACGCGCAAAGAAAAGTCGGAATTGAAGGACAGAATGGGAAATCTGTTGATGTTTTTGCCTAATATGGTGAAACTCTTCGGCAAACTTTTGACCGACAAGCGTGTTCCGACAACGGAAAAAATTTTGGTTGTCGGCGCGATTGCCTACGTCATTATACCGCTCGATTTTATTCCCGACATGATTCCGTTTGCCGGGCAGGTTGACGATTTGTATCTGGTCGCGCTGACGCTGCTTCGGCTCATCAGCCGCACTGATGAAAAAGTTTTAAGCGAGCATTGGAAGGGCGGCGGCGACATCGCGTCGCTGGCGGATTCGGTTGCGAACATTGCGCCGATGCTTCTGCCGAAAAGAGTTTCGCGTGTGCTTTCTTCAAATGTAGAACTAACGCCCGCCGTCAAATCATTGACCGAATCAATGGGAAAGAAACAGCCGTTTGTCGTCGAAATTCCGCAAATCGAAAAAGACGGGAAAGTTAAAATCGGTTCGCCGTCATAGAAGTTGTTTGAAAAGTCGGTTTTGTCGTCCGCGAAGCGGACACGCGTGATAATAGCCCAGCGATTCATCGCTGGGTATCGGACAAAAAAACTGTCTGAGTCCCGTCGGGACGCGCAGAAATCACAAACATCTGCCGTCCCTACGGGACTCGGATGACTTGATGACTTTTCCCAGCGATAAATCGCTGGGCTATTAACAAATCGTCCCTTGCGGGACTTTTCAGACACGCTCCGAGAGTGAAGGTCATTTATGAAGCAGCCCGGATTTGCGTTCGGCGCGTCTTTTAATCAGCCGCCGATTTTGGAAAATTACAATCTTTTCGCGTCCGATGCGGCGTTGCAAACTGCCGTCGAAGCCAACGGCGGCGCGTGGAATAATGAAAACGCGAACAAGTTCGGCGCAATTTTAGGACGCGCCGAAACGCTCGAACTCGGCAATTTAACAAACAAAAATCCGCCTGTTTTGAAAACGCACGACCGCTTCGGCAATCGTCTCGATGTTGTCGAATTTCATCCGGCTTATCACGAATTGATGCGCGTTTCGATTGAAAACGAAATTCATTCTCTTGCCTGGACAGGCGAACGCGACGGCGCGTATGTTGCGCGAAGTGTTCTGGCTTATCTCAAACAACAGGTTGACGAAGGCACGAGTTGCCCTTTGACGATGACTTTTGCCGTTGTTCCTTCTTTAAAAATCGAAGCTGAAATCGCCGACGAATGGCTGCCGAAGGTTTTATCAAACGAATATGACGCGCGATTTTTGCCTGTTTCGGAAAAACGCGGCGCGACTTTCGGAATGGCGATGACCGAACCGCAGGGCGGAAGCGACGTTCGCGCCAATACGACTTTTGCCGAAAAATTCGGCGGCAAAGGTGAATATAAAATCACGGGCAGAAAATGGTTTTGCAGTGCGCCGATGTCCGACGCATTTTTGGTTTTGGCGCAAACGGAAAAAGGAATTTCGTGTTTTCTGATGCCGCGTTTTACGCCCGACGACGAAAAAAATACGCTTTATTTCCAAAGATTGAAAGACAAACTCGGCAATAAATCAAATGCTTCGGGCGAAGTTGAATTTCACGCTTCTTACGCGAAAATTATCGGCGAAGAAGGACGCGGCGTGGCGAATATTATGGAAATGGTGCGGCACACGCGGCTCGATTGCGCGGTCGGTTCGGCGGCGACTTTACGCCGTGCGGTTGCCGAAAGTCTGCATCATTGCGCTCATCGAAAAGCATTTGGCAAATTACTGATTGAACAGCCTTTGATGCAGAATCTGCTGGCGGATTTGTCGCTCGAATCCGAAGCGGCAACAGCTTTTGCTTTTCGTCTGGCGCGTGGTTTTGACGAATCAAAATCAAACGAAGAAGCGCGGGCTTTCACGCGCATTGCGACGGCAATCGGCAAATTCTGGATTTGCAAACGCGCCGTTTTCGCCGTCGCTGAAGCGATGGAAATTTTGGGCGGCAACGGCTACGTTGAAGAATCGGTCTTGCCGCGTCTTTACCGTGATGTTCCCGTCAATTCGATTTGGGAAGGTTCGGGCAATGTGCAGTGTCTCGACGTTTTGCGCTCGATAAACAAAGAGCCGCAGAGCGTTGAAGCATTGTTAAATGAAATAAAATCGGCGAGCGGCGCAGACAAAAATTTTGATAATTTTGTTGGCAGCGTTGAAAAAGAATTGCTTGATGTTAATAATTTGGAATTTCGAGCGCGGCGCGTGGTTGAGAAATTAGCATTGGTATTACAAGCGGCAGTTTTATTAAAAACCGCGCCGAACTTTGTGAGCGACGCTTTTTGCAATTCGCGGCTTTCGGAAGATAATGGTTTAAGTTTTGGAACTTTGCCTGTCGGGACAAAAGTTGGGAAAATCATCAATCGTTCAATGCCGAAGACAGAGGCAGAAGCCCGCGCGTAAGCAAGGGCGCAAAGCAAGTTTTTCAGGTTTCAAGTTGAGCGTTATTGACAACTGATTTGAAACTTGCAACTTTTTGCACCTTTGCTTACGCGCGGGTTTCTGCCCTTTTACTAAAATTATGTTAAATCTAGCCGTTTTACTCGAAGACAGCGCAAGGGCATTGCCCGAACGACTTGCCGTGATTTGTGGCGACGTGAAAATGACTTACTCGGAAGTGAATGCAAAGGCAAATCAAGTCGCGCACGCTTTGCGGAAAATCGGTATTGAAAAAGGCGACAAAGTTGCGCTGTCGTGTCCGAATCTGCCGTTTTTCCCAATCATTTATTACGGTATTTTGAAATTGGGCGCGGTCGTCGTGCCGCTCAATGTGCTTTTGAAAGGGCGAGAAATCGCGTATCATCTGCAAGATTCCGATGCCAAAGCGTATTTTTGTTTTCAAGGCGCGGAGGATTTACCGATGGGCGAATTTGGTTTTGAAGGCTTTTCGCAAACCGAAACGTGCGAAAATTTCGTTTTAATAAATGCAAAACCGCCACTGAAATCGCCGTTTGAAAATTCACAAACCTTCGCCGAACTTATCCAAAATCAGCCGACCGAATTTGAATCGGAATTGATGAATGCCGACGATACCGCCGTGATTTTATACACTTCGGGAACGACCGGACAGCCGAAAGGTGCGGAGCTGACTCATTTAAATATGGTTTTGAACGCGCGTTTATTTGGGATTTATGATACGCAGCGCGGTTTTGACACGCATCTTTTAACTTTGCCGTTATTTCATTCGTTCGGGCAGAGCGTTCAGATGAATTCGGGTTTTTACAATGGCGCGACGCTGAATTTACTGCCGCGTTTTACGCCTGAAGCCGCGCTTCGTGAAATGGAGAAAACCGACGTCACGATTTTCGCGGGCGTTCCGACAATGTATTGGGCGTTGCTCAATTACGCGGACGCGGACAAATTCAATTTGGCGAAAATCGCCGCTAATTTAGCTACCTGTCACGCGGGCGGTTCGCCCTTGCCGCTCGAAGTTCTGCGCGGTTTTGAGGCAAAATTTAACACGAAAATTCTGGAAGGTTACGGACTTTCGGAAACTTCGCCCGTCGCCGTCTTTAACAAAGCGGCGAATTCGCGGGCGGGTTCAGTCGGTTTTCCCGTCTGGGGCGTGGAGGTGCGCGTCGTGGACGAAAACGGCGCGGACGTTCCCACGGGCGAACTCGGAGAAATCGTCATTCGCGGACACAACATTATGAAAGGTTATTACAAAAAGCCGGAAGCAACTGCCGACGCGATAAAAGACGGCTGGTTTTATTCGGGCGACGTCGGACGCTTTGACACGGACGGTTTTTTGTATATTGCCGACCGCGTCAAAGATATGATTTTGCGCGGCGGTTTTAACGTCTATCCGCGCGAACTCGAAGAAGTTTTAATGACGCATTCCGCCATTTCCTTATGCGCGGTTATCGGCGTTCCGCACGAAGAATTGGGCGAAGAAATCAAAGCCTTTATCGTCAAAAAAGACGGCGCAACCGCGGATGAAAACGAGATTGTCCAATGGTGCAAAACAAATATGGCAAGCTATAAATATCCGCGTCTGGTCGAATTTCGGGAAACTCTGCCGATGACCGCGACGGGGAAAATTTTGAAGCGTGAACTGCGATGAGAATTTAAGATTTAAGATTTAAGATTCAAGATTCAAGATTGAGAACATTCTTTCCTTCGATTTTAATTATTTATAAAAGTCTTTATTTATTGCACAATTTATTGCAAAACATCTTAAATCTTAAATCTTAAATCTTAAATCTTAAATTTGTTCACCGTCCGCGACGGCGTTCAAAGCGGTTTTCTTCCTGCGCGAACTGCTCAATCGTGCGGTTAAAATTTCCGCTTTCGTCAAAAAGCGGGAAAAGCTGCTGATTCGGCGCGAGAAACGCGGCTCTTAATTCAACCGGACGCGAACCGGCGCGGTTGATGACGTGAACTTTTACGCCGCGCACTTCTTCAATCCAACGCGCAAATTCTTCGGCGTTTCCGACTGTTGCCGAAAGAAGCAAAAGCCGAATTCGCGGCGGCGATAAAATTATCGCTTCTTCCCAGACGTGACCGCGTTCTTCGTCCGCGAGATAATGCGCTTCATCCAAAATGACAAAATCCGTGTTGACCTGTTCGCCGCTTCGCAAAGCGTCGAATAATTGGTTGCGGTAAATCTCCGTCGTGCCGACAATCAGCGGCGCGTTGTAGTTTTCTTTTCTGTCGCCGGTTAAAATTCCGACATTGTCCGCGCCGAATTCTATGGAAAATTCCGTATATTTCGAGTTTGTTAAAGCCTTGAGCGGCGTTGTGTACCAGGCGCGTTTTCCCTGTTCTAAAAGCCTTCGGATTTCTTCCCGCGCAATCCAGGTTTTGCCGCTGCCCGTCGGCGCGGTAACGAGAACGTCTTCAAATTCGATGGCTTCGAGGGCTTCGGTTTGAAAAGCGTCCGGCACAAAAGGCGCAGGCGCAGGCGTTCCGATGCCTTGCAGAAGTTTTTCGACGGATTTTAATTGAGCGGGCGAAAATCGCGGCGAATCGCTTTTGGCGGAACTTTCCGGTGCAAGTTCACGTTTAAATTTTCGTTCTTTACGGCGATTGGTATTTGAACGGGCGTTTTCCCGATTGCTTCTTTTGTCTTTACTGCGTGAACGAATCATAAAAAGCAATGTTAAATGTTTAGCGACGTAAAGTCTATTGTTTCAATTAGCAATCGAAAATGATAAAATCGGAAATGTTTCGCAACGGTTTTTTGTCGTTCGGCATCTATATTTGACGATAATTATTTTGAATTATATTTTTATAAAATTTTATAACAGGAATTATGCAAGAACAAGAATACGAACTTTTTGAAAATTACGAGATAAAGAATTGGAATTTCTCACCGCGTCTTTATAAAATTCTCGGCGCGGCGGCGGCTTTTAATCTGCTGGCGATTTTGGTTATGGGACAAACCAATCTTTTAACCAGAAAAGGCTGCGACAGTCCTTTTGTCAATCAAATCTGTCAGGTTTTGGACGCGGTTTATGTCGGAAGCGTACTGATTGGTACAGACAGCGAATTTGTCAGTAAAGACTATGAAAATAATGAACTTGCCGATGCCGACATTACATATATTGATGTAACGGGTGAAACTCCGCCGCTCAAATATCCCGAAGGTTATTTTGCGCTTGCTAATCCTGACGAATTTGCGGCAATGCAAAATGCCGATTTTTTGATGACGAATCCGACGATTCCGGGTATTCCGACAAATCCGACCATTCAAAACAGCACGGATTTGATGAGTATGCCGCAAGTTGTGCCGACGCCGAATGATAATGCGATAAAAGGAACAATTCCCGATTCGCCATTCTCGTTCGGCACAAATCCGATTGGCAGAACTCCGCCGATGAAACGGGTGAGAATTCCGAAGCCGCCGAAAATAAAAAATACTTCGCCGGGCAAATTGCCTAATTTTGAAGGCGATACGATGGCTGAAAATAAAGCTAATACTAATGCTGCCAAAGATAAAACCGATAATCCGCAAAAGCCGGTTGAAAGCGACGTTGTAAAAGAAATTGAAATTAACAAAAAGCCTTTTGAAGAATTGGGTGATTCTTTAAATGATAAATTAGCGAAAAAAGAAGTTGATTTAACCAAGCCTTTTTCCGTCATTTTGGATGGCACGATAACCGCAGACGGAAAATTAGACTCGAAAAAGTCCAAGTTTGTAAAATTTGACGGCGACGAGCAAATGGTTAATGTTGCCAAAGACGCAATTGAAGCGGTCGGCAACAGCGGTTTTCTCGGTTATTTGAAAAACAACGGAGTTGATAAAGTAAATTTTACAATGGTGCAGGACGATAAACAGATTTATGTAATTATCGTTTCCGACCAAAAAACGCCGGAAAAGGCTTCGACAACGGCAAGCGGATTTAATACTTTGCTTTCGGGAATTAGATTGTTAGACCAAAACGGTCTGAAAAAATTAGACGAAAGCAGCAAGACTTTAATAAATAATTCAAAAGTAACAAACGACGGCAAAAATTTCGTGTTAAACTTTACTATTCCGAAACAGGATGCTCAGAATTTAATAAATCGAAGTCTAAAGGAGCGCGCCGAAAAAAAGAATAATCCGCCCAGCAACAGCAGCGAGGCAAATCAGAGTTCAAACGCAAATAACGGTAAATGACAAATCGTAAAAACTACAATTCAATAGTTTTTCTCACAACCCTGAGCGTCTATCTCGGTTTGGTGTTGGTTAGCGGAACGCCACAAGTGTCTGCTCAATCAATTGAAAAAGGCTGTTTTCAGTTACATAATGAGGATTCTCAGCCGAATGAAAACGATAGAAAACTTTATCTTGCTTCCGAATTTGTCGGAAAGCCGATTCAAATACTTCTCACTCACTTAATAGAATTATCGCAACAAAATAAGTTAAGTTTTGAGGACAATTTTAACTACCAATACTTAAAAGTTGATACGGACGGCGAAGTCCCACAAATTAGTATCTTAAATTCAGGCGGCGGAATTTGGCTGCAAGATGACCTAAAGCAATTGGTTTGGTGCTTTACTGGTTGGAAAATAGGCTCGCAACTTAAACGATTCAATGAGAAATTTCAAAAAACTTCCTATTACTCGGAAGTTACTTTTCAATTGAACGATGAAGGATTAAGCATAAAAGTAAAAACTGAGCAGCAAAAGCCCGAATATGCTCAGAAAGCAGCATCTGACAACAATTCATATTTTCAAAACGCAATTATTCAGGAACAGAATAAAGTTTGTAAAGTTATTTATCAAAACTCAGAATCTTTTGCCGAAAACAATCAAGTTTTCATCGTAACCCGCTTGCCGCGCGGCTCACTTAATGCGCTTCTTGCCAAAGACGCACAATAACGCGGTGAGAAGCGAAAGAAATTCTAACTTTCCAACAAACATCTCGCCTAAACTTTAATAATTTTAAATTTTATGAGCTAATAGCGTTTGCTTTTTAGCTTGAATATGAGGATTTTATGGCTGTAAATAGTTTAGTAGATAAATTTTTTAAAAAAGTTCTTGGCAGTAACAGCGACCTTTTCTTGAAAAAGATAAAGCCGATTGTCGCGCAGATTAACGATTTGGAACCGTCAATGCAGAAACTTTCCGACGACGAATTAAAGGCGAAAACCGTCGAATTCAAGGAAAGAATTGACAACGCGCTTGACGGCATTACGGACAAGGAAACGCGCCGCAAAAAAGAGCAGGACATCTTGAACGAAATTTTGCCCGAAGCGTTTGCCGTTGTGCGTGAAGCGTCCGTCAGAGTTACGGGAATGCGTCATTTCGATGTGCAGCTTATCGGCGGAATCGCGCTTCATCAAGGCAGAATCGCCGAGATGCGGACAGGTGAAGGTAAAACGCTCGTTTCGACTTTGCCCGCGTATCTAAACGGCTTGACCGGACGCGGCGTTCACATCGTCACGGTCAATGATTATCTGGCTTTGCGTGATGCGGAATGGATGGGCAAAATCCACACTTTTCTCGGCTTGACCGTCGGCTGTATCCAAAACGATATGGACGATTATGAGCGCAAAGAGCAGTATGCTTGCAGTATGACTTACGGGACGAATAACGAGTTCGGCTTTGATTATCTGCGCGATAATATGAAGTTTGACCCCGACCAACTCGTTCAACCCGACCATTATTACGCGATTATTGACGAAGTTGATTCGATTCTGATTGACGAAGCGCGAACGCCTTTGATTATTTCGGGCGCGTCGGACGAAGCAACCGATAAATACTACACGGCAAACGAAATCATTCCGCGCTTTGAACGCGGCGAAAAGAACGAAGAAACCAAAATTACGACGGGCGATTATTTGCTTGACGAGAAAAATCATTCGTCCGTGCTGACGGAAAAAGGTGTCGAAAAAGCGGAAAAACTTCTTGGAGTTTCCAATCTTTACGACCCGGCAAATATGGAACTTCTGCACTGTGTTGAGCAGGCGTTGAAGGCGCACACGCTTTACAAACTCGACCATCAATACGTCGTGCAGGACGGCGAAGTTATTATCGTTGACGATTTTACGGGCCGCTTGATGAACGGACGGCGTTGGTCCGACGGTTTGCATCAAGCCGTCGAAGCCAAAGAAGGCGTGAAAATCGAACGCGAGAATCAAACTTTGGCGACGATTACGCTGCAAAATTATTTCCGAATGTATGAAAAACTTTCGGGTATGACGGGAACGGCGGAAACAGAAACTCAGGAATTTGGTGAAACATACGGTTTGGATGTAATTGTCATTCCGACGAATCGTCCGATGATTCGTGAAGACAAATCTGATGTGATTTACCGCACTTTGCCCGAAAAATGGAATGCCGCCGTCGAAGAAATCAAGGAACGCCACGAAAAAGGTCAGCCGGTTCTGGTCGGGACGGTTTCGGTCGAAAATTCCGAACTCATTTCCGAAAGACTCAAAAAAGTCGGCGTTCCGCACAATGTTCTGAACGCGAAATACCACGAGCGCGAAGCCGAAATCGTCGCGCAAGCCGGACGCAAAGGCGCGGTTACAATTGCGACGAATATGGCGGGACGCGGAACGGATATTATCCTGGGCGGAAATCCCGAATTTATGGCGCGTGATTTTTTGAAACGTCAGGAAATCAATCCCGACGAAGCCACGCCCGAACAGTTTGAAGAAGAACTGCGGAAAGCGAAACGCATCGTTGAAGCCGAACACAAAGAAGTTATCGCGGCGGGCGGTTTGTATATTTTAGCGACCGAACGCCACGAATCGCGGCGCATTGACAACCAGCTTCGCGGACGTTCAGGACGACAAGGCGATCCGGGCGCGACACGCTTTGCCTTATCGCTCGAAGACGATTTGATGCGGATTTTCGCGGGCGACAAGGTTCGTTCGATGATGGAATGGCTCGGAATGGAAGAAGGCGTTGCCATCGAATCGAAAACCGTTTCCAAGCAAATCGAACGGGCGCAAAAGGCGGTCGAAGCGCGAAACTTTGAAACGCGCAAGCACGTTTTGAAATACGACGACGTGATGAACAAACAGCGCGGAACGATTTACGGTTTGCGCCGTCAGTTGATGATGCAGCCCGAACACCGCGATTATCTTCTGGGCGAAACGGGCGTTGCACGCGATTTACTCGGCGATTTAACCGCGCAATATCTTAATCAGCAAGTCGGCGCGAGCGAATGGGACGTTGACACTTACGCGGCGGAAATCGAAAGCATTTATGCGGTTGACCCGGCGGTTGACGCGAGCGTTGATTTTAATAAAATGAATCCGCATGAAATCGAAGATTCGATTTGGCAAAAAGCGGTTGAAAATTACAACGAGAAAGAAAAACTCGTCGGCAACGAATCTTTGCGGGCGTATGAGCGTTACATCATGCTCAACATTATTGATTCGCAATGGAAAGACCATCTGCTTTCGATTGACCACGTCAAACAAGGCATCGGTTTAGTCGGCTACGGACAAAAAGACCCGCTGGTTGAATATAAAAAACAGAGTTTCGATATGTTCCAGGATATGCTCGACCGCATTGACACGAACACGGCGCGGTCTTTGTTCAACCTGGAAGTCGTCGTCAAAGACGAACAGGAAGAAATCGAAAGGCTTGAAAGATTGGAACGCCAACGGGCGCGTCGGCAAGCGGCGGGAATGGCGTTCACGGGTGCTTACGCAGGCGCGGCAACAGCAGGCGAAGAAGCCATAAAACACACTCCTTTTGTCCGCGACCAACCGAAAGTCAAACCAAACGAGCCGTGCTATTGCGGTTCAGGCAAGAAATTCAAAAAATGCCACGGCGCGGGAGTGTAAGCGGCATGGATGAACGATAAATGATAAAAGCGGAAAGTTAAAACCCTTCCGCTTTTTATTTGTCGGAAACTCAATTACATCAGACGCGAATACAATCATAAATTAAGGCAAAACGCGGTGCATTAAAACTTTCGCGCTTGCTGGCGTAACCGTCGCGGTCGCCAATGTAACGTCTGCGGTCGTCATTACAATGGACGCGGGCGCAAGTGTAATCATCGCGCCTCTCAATGTATCCCGCGCGGTCGCCGTTGCGTTCTCTGCGGTTACGAGTGTAGTCATCGCGGTCGCTAGTGTAATCCGAACCGTCGTCTGTGCAATCGTCGCGTCTGTCAGTGAATTCTGTGCGGTCGTCAGTGTGGCGGATTACGGTGCGAGTGCGCGATTATCATTAACATTTGAGCCGCGCTCAGACTTTTTCGCCGGCTTCCGATTTGCTAATCAACTTGTCAAGCCTCTTTAAGCGTGTTTCTTCCTGTTTCGCGCTTACCACCCACCAGATTGCCGTTCGCCTGTAGTAAGCGGCTTGTGCCTCGAAAAATTCCCAAGCGTTCGCGTCCGCCCGAAATCGCACTTCGTAATCTTCGCCAAGCGCGGCATTTTTTTGCTCATAAGCATAAATTTTAGATTTCTTCTCGTCGCGCTTCTCAAACGCGGCGATTCCCGCCGGACGCATCAAGCCGAGCCTTGGTAATTCTTCAACCTTTTTGATATTGACCGCCGACCAAATGCTCGTCGGCTTGCGCGGCGTAAAGCGCACCGTATAACTAATCTCGTCAACCGCATTGCGAACGCCGTCAATCCACCCGTAACAAATCGCCGCGTCAACCGCTTCCGACCAGCTAAAATTAAACCGCCCCGAATTCTTTTTATAAAACCCAACCTGCAATTCCCGTTCAGAAACGTGATTCGCCTCAAGCCATTCGCGGAATTCGGCAATCGTTGAAAAGTATTTTATATCCTTCATTATTAAGCTAAAGATAAGATCTCCCGAACCGCAAGATTGTTGTTCAGGATATTGCGCCTTTCGATTTGTGAATTGGTTAGGTCTTTCATTTTCTTATGGGAAATATTTCTCTCGGCTTGTTTCATTTAATCCAGATAGATAAATCTATTGATTGACCTGTCTTTCTCTTATAATTAGCTTGAGCTATAGCAATTCCAACACTTGTAATTGTCATCACTCTCATGCTTGAGTTCTGCCAAACATCTAATAGATTGACCATAAAATCACCTTGTTTTGATAAGTACTCTTTAACCTCACTCTCATTCATTACATTAGAGGCAAATAAAGATGTTAGTTTTTGAGACTCTTCTTCAGACAATCCGTATCGGCTAATTTGCTCCTTCAGAACATCATCATTAATAGCATTAATTTGTAGTTTTGTTCTGTCGTGTAAGCACGAAGTTAGCAAGTGGGGAAATCTCAATATATTGCCATATTCTTTTAGGCATTCTTCTGTTACAATTCCTTTACAAAAAACTCCTTTGTAATTTGCTAAAAATATTGCTTCAATACTATTTCCTAGAACAGATACAGTTCCGCAATTGCAGTATTCTAAATGTTGGTATGCTGAGTTTTCTTTGGTTAGACCATCAGTAAAAGGTTTAATACAAGTTTCTAGATATTCTTTTAGTGTTTCTAAATTAACCAAACCATTATTAATTGAGTATTTTATTACGAAAACAATAGTTAATATATCTAACTGCTCATTTGTTAATTTGGGAACAACTTCTAAACTCTCATCAAGAACAATCTGCTTTAAATTTCGCTCGGTTTGTTCGGCTCTATCAACCAGAATATCTACAAGCAAATCTGCGACATCTTTATCACCGGTTTTTACATAGCTTTTCTGAGCAGAATATAAAGCAAGTTGCATACTTGGCTCTTGAACGGTATTTAATAAATCTGGATTTTTTTCTTTTACTTCGTTTAAGAAGGAATCTACTAACTCTTCTGCTCTTTCTTTCGCTATATTTCTTGCTTGTTCTGAAAGTGAAGTAAAATTTTCTCTAAAAACATCTAAGGCAATTTCTTTTGCATCTCTGTAAGAAAGACCGTATTGATTAATGGTTTCTGCTTGATAATTTGCGGAATTATCTCCACTTTCTTGTTGTTGAGTTTTGTCTTTAATCATTATCTTTGTGGTTTATATTGATATTGCCGCCCGCTTGATAATTTTGAGAATTATCACCAGACCTTTGACTCTGTGTGATTTCAGCCTTA
Organism: Pyrinomonadaceae bacterium; assembly: GCA_050998795.1. Lineage (GTDB taxonomy): Bacteria > Acidobacteriota > Blastocatellia > Pyrinomonadales > Pyrinomonadaceae. The sequence continues at coordinate 2,373 of JBPCPU010000008.1, read as the reverse complement.
TTTTTAATAACTTTTCCGCTTATCCATAGAGCAATAAGCGCACTCAGAGAAACAATAACTGCAATTATCGGTTCAAATCCAAAATTGTAGTAACTCCAAAGACAGCTTAAAACAAGAGCAATTACAGCAAGTATTTTTAGGGTAAAGTTAAGATTAGTATTCATCTTTTCATTTTAGTTAAACTTAAGTTTTAATTTTGCGTTAAAATTCGGTTGTGTCAAGCATTTTTGATTTAAACTTCCGCGAACAAAGACATTTGTTTTGTTATCTTAATCGCAACTGCCGCGTTTGGCGGTGAATAATTCAAAATCAAGGCTTCGGTAACGGCGTTGCGGTTTTCTTCTTTGCCGCCGAAGTGGTAGAAATGTTCGGTGGTTACGACGTTGTAATTTTTCCAGACTTGGGCGAGATATTGGTTGGCGCGGTATTTGTTGGCGAACCAAGTGGAAACGATGAATTGCGCTTTTGAATTGTTCATTAAACTTTCCAATTCATATTCGTTTTCTTCGCTCCAACTGTCGAAATAATCAACGTGCCTGCCGATATACGGTGGGTCGCAATAGATTAAATCGCCTGCTTGGGCATCGGCGAGCGTTTCTTTGAAATCCTGACAGACAAATTCCCAATCGTTGTTTTCGATGAAGAACGAAACTTGTTTTATTTGATTGACGATTTTCGTTACATAAGCCTGTGCGAAGCGTTGCGGTTTGTGTCCATAAGGGACGTTGAAGCCGAAACTTTTATTAAAGCGAATCATCCCGTTAAAGCAGGAACGGTTGAGAAACAGAAAATCGAGCGGCGCGTGGTCGCGGTTAAATCTTTCGCGGACGGCGAGAAAGTGTTCGACACCTTTTTCAGCTAGGAGTTTTCCTTCCGTTTGCAGAAATTCTTTGGCGATTGGCGCGGTGATTTTTTTTGCTTTGATGTCGTTGTAGAAATTGATAATGTGCGGATTGTTGTCGGCAAAGACGGCTTTTTTTGGTTGGACGTTAAAGCCGACTACGCCCGAACCCATAAACGGCTCAACCCAACGCTCAAACGATTCGGGCAGATTTTCGCGGATAAAAGGCACGAGTTTGGTTTTTTTGCCTTGTATCTTTATTGGCGGAACGTAAATTTTTTGTGGATTACTCATCTTCACCTGCTCTGAAATTCGCGTCATTTGTTTCGGCGTGATGTTTTCGCCTCATTTAGCTTTTTCCTTAATACGCTTAAGTGTCGCCCCCGTCATTTTCGGTATGATGTTTTCCGCAATCCAACTTTCATCCTTTCCTCTGAATCTTAGATAATCAAAAAGATTTGTAATATATAATGGTTTACCGGACTTAGTAGTTACGCCTGCGACGGCGATTTTGCCGTAGTTTATCCAGTATTCGTCAAACCATTGCTCGCCTAATTTAGCGAAAATTCCGTTGTAGTTCAAAATATCCTTGATGTAAATAATACTTCCGATATTTGCCGTGTTGCCGCTTCCGCGTTTGTCGCTTGCAATGCGCCATTTTTCACAGGCGAAAAACTCGAAATCGCCGATGACCGAAGGAATTTCCGCTAGATTTTCGCGCTTGTAAATTTTCGCTTCTTCCAAGTATGTCAAAGCCTTTCTCGAATACAAAACGCCAAGGCAGTAATGACCGAGATATTGGCTATACGGAAACTGAATGTTTTTCGTGCTGTTGCGATTGATGAAATACTCGCCGTGCGAGCCGAGAGTAAAGCCATTACAAAAAGCGGGATTACTTTCCAATCGAAATGTGGTTTTTAAGTCAACCGCAAATTTGATTTCAAGATTTTCCTTTGAAACGAAAGAAACGTCGGGATACCAATTTTGCTTTTCAGCTAAAACGAGTTCGTAATTGTTTTCGTTGGCGAATTCTAAAAACTTTGAAAACAGATGAATTTCGAGAATTTTGGAAATGATTTTCGTGTCAGCAGAAATCGTGTAGATATTTTCAAAAACATCTATAAAACCTTTGATTGTCCATTCCTTGTCGGTTGTAGAAACGTATTCTTCTAACGTCTGCGCGAACGATTGCAATTTTTCGAGAAACTCTGCTTTGATTTGTGTCTTTTCGAGTTCGGTCATAGGTGATTTTAGGGATTATCGTTGCGGATTTATTATAAACCTGCAACCCATAAAACTAGAAAGATAGAAGATGAAGAATAAATCTGAAAAGCCAGTTGATAACTTTTCAATTCATCCTTCATCATTCACCTTTTTATTCAGTATTTCCTAAACACAAGCGCGTTTATTTGTTGGTATGTCGCGCTCGTTTTACCGGGTTTGCGGGCGAGTTGGGTTTTGACTAGTTTGCCGAGTTTGATAATGCCCGCGTCATTGTTGTATAGACCTTCCTCGCGGGCATCCATAGCGTT
>JBPCPU010000237.1:0-17967 GCA_050998795.1 Pyrinomonadaceae bacterium | reverse complement strand
AGGTCATTTTCACAGGTTGGCAGGAAGAAATGCCGATGCTTTATGCCGCGATTGATATTTTCGTATCGGCGGCGCGAAGCGAACCTTTCGGCTTGGTAATAGCCGAAGCAATGGCAAGCGGAACGGCAATTGTTGCCACCGAAACGGTCGGCGCAGGTGAAATTTTGGAAAATAACGTAACCGGAATTTTAACGGCGATTGAAAACCCGCAAGCGATTGCCAATGCAATTGCAAAACTTTTAGAAGATAAAAAAATGAAGGAAATTTTGGAAAAAAATGCACGGAAAAGAGTAAAAGAGAAATTTGGTTTGGAAAGAATGGTTGCGGAAACGGAAAAGATTTACAGCGAAATTTTAGCCGCAATTTAATCGGTAAAATTTGTCTTTATTTTTATTCGGCAGTTCGAAAATTATCTTTTAACCATTCAAAAGTTTTCGGGGCAAGGTGCGAATTTTTCATTAATTCTTTTCTCAACCTTTTCAAATCGGCGGGAAAATCCACATCAAACCAAAGAGGCAAAAGAGAGTGTATCAGGTTGATTTCTTTAATGTTTCGTACTGTTTGGGCAAAAGTTTCCGTCGAACTCCATTCAACATTTTCAAAAACATTCTTTCGCAACGCCTGCAAGCCGATGAGATAAAATCCGCCGTCTTTGGTTTTGCCTAAAACAACGTCTGCTTTTTCCAAATAGTTAAACGCCTGTTCGATAAATTCGACGGGAAAAGTCGGGCTGTCAGTTCCAATCATCACCACCGAATCCGAATCTCTTTTAAAAGCGAAATCAAAAGCATTGAACATTTTTTCGCCCAAATTTTCGCCGGTTTGTTCGACTAAAATCAGATTTTTCGCGGCGAATTTATCAAAATATTCCCGTTCCCGAATCGGCGAAAATGCAATAATAACTTTGTCGCAAACTTTTCGCGCTTTATTTATCGTATCTTCGAGAAACGCTTCGGAAAGTTCCGCACATTGTTCCGGCGAAAGAAAAGGCTGAAGCCGCGTTTTAACATTCCCCGCCCGCGGAACTTTTGCCATAATAACAATTGTCGGTTTCATTGAAATAAATTTTAGCTTTTTTAGCATTATAAGGTAAATACGGCATACAAATTTGAGTGAAAGCGCGGTTCGTGCGCGATACGGCGCGGCGGCAAACGAAGTGGAAACGCTTTGTGTTGTCCGGTTGAATACGACCCGCAGTATTTGAAGATTTTTGCCCGTGGACGAAAATTTATGCACTATTACAACGAAGAGGATTTAGGCAGATTCGGCGAAATCGGCAAACACAAACCCGAACTTTTCGAGAAATTTCTCGCCTGGTATCAGGCTTGTCAGGAAGAAGGCGCGTTGTCGAAACGTGAAAAGGCGTTGATTGGTTTGGCGGTTGCCGTGACTGTTCAATGTCCGTATTGCATTGACGCTTATACAAATTCGTGTTTGGAAAACGGCTCGAATATGGAGCAGATGACCGAATCAATCCATCTTGCATCGGCGATTCGCGGCGGCGCGAGTTTGATTCACGGCATCCAATCGCACAACGCGCACGATAAAGTTTCGATGTAATTTCAGTCAACAGTCAACAGTTATCAGTCAACAAAATTGATAACTGTTGACTGATAACTGTTAAATATGCAAACAGCAACAGTTCAAATCAGACGCAACGGTCAACCTGCGCTGCCAAATTCGCCGATAAGTTTCGATGCGAAATTGGGCGGTGCGGAATTGCGTTCGCACACAATTGATACGCTTCAAGTGAATGTCGGCAAACTCTGTAATCAAGCGTGCAAACATTGCCACGTTGACGCAAGTCCGACCAGAACGGAAATTATGCCGCGCAAAGTCATTAAAGCGTGTGTCCAAGCGATAAAAGATTTCAAAATTCCGACGCTCGACATCACCGGCGGCGCACCCGAACTAATTCCCGATTTTCGTTATTTTGTAACTGAAGCGCGAAAAACAGGTGCGAAAATTATCGTGCGGCACAATCTAACCGTGATGTTCGAGCAAAATCAAGCGGATTTGCCCGAATTTTTTGCTGAAAATAAAGTTGAAGTTGTGTGCAGTTTGCCGTATTTTTTGCCAACGCAAACCGATGCCCAGCGCGGCAGCGGCGTTTTTGATAAATCAATCGCAGCGTTGAAAAAATTAAATGCGGTCGGTTACGGCATTGAGGAAAATCCCGCTTTGAATCTCGTTTATAATCCGGTCGGCGCATTTCTTCCGCCGTCGCAGGAATCTATTGAAGCAGATTTCCGGCGCGAACTGAAAACACGTTACGATATTTCATTCAACAATCTTTTTACAATAACTAATATGCCGATTGCTCGTTATCTCGATTGGCTGCGGCGTTCAAAAAACGAAGAATCTTATATGCAAAAACTCGTCAATGCGTTTAATCCGGCGACAATTGACGGCTTGATGTGCAGAAATTTAATCAGCGTTGACTGGCGCGGAAATTTGTACGACTGCGATTTTAATCAAATGCTCGAACTGAATGTTTCTAATGATTTACCGCAGACGATTTTCGATTTTGATTTGAAAAAATTGCAAAATCGGCAAATCGTCACAGCAAATCACTGCTTCGGCTGCACTGCCGGTTCAGGTTCGTCGTGCGGCGGAGCGTTAAAGGGATGAGGGATGAAGGATGAAGGATGAATAAAATAGTTGGCAGTAGCAGTTGGCAGTAAGCAGTAAGAACGCGCCTGCCATCTGCTGCTTACTTCTTATTCATCCCTCATCCCTCATCCTTCATCCCTCGACTAACATCTGCATTCGCGTTATAAAACTTTTGCAGTCAAAGTAACTTCCTTGCTTTTCGGCGGATAGCAAACTTCGTCCGTACAAGCCTGATAACGTGCGACGACGCGGACGCTAATCGTATTTCCCTTAAAATTTGCGGGAACGGCGACGTTAAAATTAAAAACGGCGCGACCTTCATAAACATTGAGAGTGTCTTCGGAAAACGCGAGTTTGCGATTTTTGCCGCGTGGATACATCATCGAACCGACCTTCGCGCCGGACGCGCTGGCTCTGACAACCGTCGGAATCGCATATTCACTTCCCGGACGGCTTGAATTAACGTGCAATCCGCCCGGAATACTCATTACAACGGTAGCTTTCGTCGAACCGCCGCGCTTAACTGTCCCGATTGAACCGCTGATTGTTTGAGCATTTGTTTCCGGCAAAATGCCTGGTAAAAAGATAAATGATAAAGTTAAAAATACACTAAATAAAGTTTTTTTCATATTTTCCTCTGTTAAATAATTGATGTTCTTTTAATTTGACAGGATGCTTTACTTTAACTCAAAACTGTTCATCAGTTCATCAACTCGACTCACATAATCGTCCCGAAAGGCTTTTAAAATTGAAATTTTCAAATCGTAAGTCTTTTGTTGTTTCCGGCTTTCGACAATTTTCCGAAATTCATAAAACTTAACTTCATTTTCGGACTTTTCGCTTTCAATGAAACAAATTTTTTCGCCTTCGGGCGCGTCTTTCAAAACTTTTTCCGACAAAATCTTACCGGCTTCCTGCCTGGCTTTTTTACAGGCAACCGCAAAGTTTAACCCCGACGAAACGGTTAAATAGGCTTGCGCTTTCCAGATATTGCGCTCGCTTTTTTCGCCGAATTCCTTTGAATAAGCCTCAAACGCAAATTCGGAAACGTCGCGTATCGGATTGACAAAACCATCGGGTTTAACAAGCCGAAAATTTTCCGTTTCGATGATTTCCCGTTCAAAGGCACGCGCCGCGCTATTTTTAATTTTGGTCGAAACAACAACCATTAACGCGACCAAAATGCCGCCGATAATAAGAATTTCCATAAATATGGAAAGGGAAAAAGGGAAAAAGGGAAAAAGGGAAAAAGGGAAAAAGTAAAGAATTTTATTTTCGAGAATAGACAATAATTTCTCCCTTTTTCACTTTTTCACTTTTCCCCTTTTTCACTTTTTCACTTTCTAAATTCGGCGCATCTTTAGCCGCCAGTTGTCCGCAAGCGGCGTAAATATCGCGCCCGCGCGGACGGCGCAGATAAACGGAAACTCCTTTCGTTTCTAATATGTCCTTGAAACGCTCGATTTGTTCCCGACCCGAAGGTTTATATTGCAAAGGTTCGGCGGAATTGTGCGGAATCAGGTTGATTTTGACGCGATTTAGTTCGTAACGATTAAGAAGATTTGCCAGTTGCCGAGCGTGTTCGTCGGCATCGTTCACGCCGCCGAGCAAAACGTATTCAAAAGTAAATCGTTCATTTTTTCGCAAAGATTTTTCAAATTCTTTTGCCGCTTGCAGAAGTTCTTCGATATTCCAACGCTTATTTATCGGCATCAATTTATCGCGCAGTTCATCGTTCGGCGCAGATAAAGAAATCGCTAAATGCGGACGCTTTTCAAGTTTTGCAAATTCATAAATTTTCGGCACAATTCCCGCCGTCGAAATCGTAACCCGATTCGGCACGATAAAAAGTCCGTCTTCTTCGCTCATAATTTCGAGAGATTTGATTAAATTTTCAAAATTCAAAAACGGCTCGCCCGCGCCCATTCCAACGAGATTTGTGCCGTGCGGCGTTTCCGCGCCGATGCCGTAAATGTCGTTTAAAACAATAATTATTTGCTCGACAATCTCGCCCGCCGTTAAATTTCGCAATAATCCGAGTTTTGCCGTCAGACAAAAATCGCAATTCAGCGGACAGCCCGACTGCGACGAAAAACAAATCGTGTCGCGGTTTTCCGTTGGAATAAAAACCGTTTCGACGGGAAAATTATCGTGCGTTTTCATCAGAAAACGGCGCGTGCCGTCTTCGGAAACGTAGCGCGATTCGACGGTTAAAGTTGAAGCGGTTGCCGTTTCATTCAACTTTTCGCGCAATGCTTTCGGCAAATCCGTCATTTCATCAAACGAGCGTGAACGCCTTTCGTGCAGACCTTTGAAAATCTGTACGGCACGATATTTCGGCTCACCGAGATTTTTAACAAAATCGGTCAGTTCATCTTTTGAAAATGCAGTCAGATGATTTTTTTCGTTCATTACAGTTTTATTTTAACTTATCTTTTGATAAAAACGCATCAGCGGCTTTTTATTAGTTTGTGATAAAATTTACAAAGTTTGGTTTCGATGCGCGAAATTTATGAAAAACAAAGTAATTATCGGCGGCATTGCCGCATTTATCATTCTTATTTTGATTGGTTTTTTTTGCTATTGGATTGGCAGGAAAATTACTAACAGTCTTACTGAAAATCAAAATACGACTGAAACGACACAGCCGAACGGTGCGCCGCAAGACCCGTCCGCTGCGCCGACTTCGCCCGAACAAGCCGCGCAGATTTTTCTTGCTTTGGGCAATCCGTCAAACGCGAATACATCCGATCCGAACAATTATTTGTTGGTCAATAATTATTTTGCTCTTTCATATAACCGCGACAAAGCAATTCCAAATTGGACGGCGTGGCGCATTTCAAAAGCGGAATTAGGCGATTTTTCGCGCCCGAATCCCGACCCGTTTCGTCCCGACGACCGTTTGCCGAAAAGTTGGACGCGCGTTACGCCTTCGGATTATACGGGAAGCGGTTTTGACAGAGGACATTTATGTCCGAGCGCCGACAGAAGCGGCTCTGTCGAAGGAATATCGGCGACGTTTTTGATGTCGAATATGACACCGCAAACCGGCGATTTGAATCGCGGACCGTGGCAAAAATTAGAAGCATATTTGCGAACATTGGTTACGCGCGGCAGTGATGTTTATATTTTTGCCGGTGTCTACGGCGAAAAAGGAAAACTCAAGAAAAAGGTTTCCGTTCCGACAAACGATTGGAAAATTGCCGTTGCCGTCCCGCGCGACGCACCGATTTCGGCAATCAACGCCGACACGCGCGTCATCGCGGTTGACATGCCGAATGTCAAAGGAATTCTCCGCGCCGATTGGCAACTCTATCGCGTTACAGTGCGTCAGATTGAACAGCGAACAGGTTATAATCTACTTTCGAGTTTGCCGCAAGATTTGCAAAACACGCTTGAAAATAAGGTTGACACGATTAATAATTAACATTTTAGACCGAGGTTTTAATGCTCAAAAATTTAAGTTTCATTTTGCTCTTTTTACTTTCTTTCAGCTTATTTACATCACTTTCTGCACAAACTCAACCGCAAACGGCAAGGGATTTTTTTGAACAAGGCTTACGTTTTGTGAAAGAACAAAATTATAACGAAGCTCTCGAAGCGTTTCGGCAAAGTGCGAAACTCGACCCGCAGCAAGCCGCAACGCAAGGCAATATCGGTTCAACTCTGGTTGCGCTAAAACGCATTGACGAATCAATTGCGTCGTTTCGTGAAGCCGTGCGGCTTGCGCCGGATGATGCGGCTTTCCGCATTAATTTATGCCGTTCTTTAAGTTTGACGAAAAAACACGGTGAAGCAATTTCGCAGTGTGAAGAAGCCGTTCGCCTGAATGAAAAACTACCCGAAGCGCGATTGGCTTTAATCGCGGCGTTGCAAACAGCCAATCGTCCGGCTGACGAAATTTTGCGTTTGACCGAAAACGCCCTGCAAAAATTTCCCGATAATGAATTTTTATTGAATGCTGCCGCCGCATCTTATGTTCAAGCGGGAAATGTTTTGCAAGCCGCGAATATTTATGAAAAACTGGCGCGTCGGCAGCCGGATTCGGCTTTGTATCAAGTTAAATTAGCCGATATTTACCTGCGATTAGAACGCGACGCGGAAGCGATTGCGGCGGCAAATAAAGCTCTCGAACTTGAGCCGAAAAACGCGATGGCGCATTATTTTTCGGGCAGAATTTATTTTGAACTCGGACAAAACGAAGAAGCGGCGAACGCTTTTCAAAAGGTCGTTGAATTAGCTCCCGAAACGGTTGACGCTTTCTATTTTCTCGGTTTAAGCGAATCGCGTCGCGGGAAATCGGAAAATGCAGTCGCGGCTTTGCGGAAAGCAATTGCGCTTGCGCCCGAAAATTTTGACTACAACAAAGAACTTGGAACGGCGTTAAGCAACGCCGCGCGATATGAAGAAGCGATTGAGCCTTTGCGAAAAGCCGTTACGCTGAAACCGAAGGATTTTGAATCGAAAGTCGCACTTGGTCTGGCTTTATTTGAATCGGCAAAATTTGATGAAGCGTTACCGATTTTGGCGGAAGCCGACCGCATGAAACCCGGAAATGAAGTTGTTAATATGTTTTTGAATGTCGCCCGTTCACGTCAGCAATTCATTGGGCAAATTGAAGAAATGACAAGATATGCGAAGGAAAATCCAAACGACCTGAACGTGCGTCTGCACTTGATTCAGCTTCTTACATATTCGCGGCGAATGGCGGAAGCCGCACCGTATATCGAAGAAATTTGGAAAATGAATCCAAAGGACGTTCGCGTTTATCAGCTAATCGGAACAGTGTATTCGACAGCGGGCAATTATGAAAAAGCGGCGGAAGCATATCGCAAATCGCTTGAAATCGAACCGAATAATCCCGGCGCATATTTAAGTTTGGCGAGTTATTACGCCAAACGCGGGCAAATCGAAGAAGCTGTTAAAGCGTATGATAAAGGTTTGGAACTCAAGCCCGATTCGCCGAATTTTATGAAGATTTACGCCGATTTACTACGCGACAACGGCAAGCGGCGTGAAGCCCTGGCGATGTATAAACGCTCACTCGCACTGCTGCCGACAAATGCGCCCGCACTTTTTAACGCCGGAATTTTGTCGGCGAAATTCGGCGATTTGACTTCAGCGCGGCAATATCTGGAAACCCTTAAAGCGGTTGACGCGCCTTTGGCGAAAACGCTCGCCCGTTTTCTAAAACTGCAAAAATAGCAATTTTGCGTAAATTATAATTTTTAGCGGCGTTTGATTTTTTCCAAACGTCGTTTTTTACTTTGAGGTTTTTATGACAAAATTGAACGCGATGAGTCAAACATTATCAAAAGAAATGCAAACACACACATACGCGATTATGAACCGCGTCGAAGATTCGCACTGGTGGTTTGTCGGTCGCCGCGCGATTCTGGAAAGTTTTCTCGAACAAATTTATAACGAATTACGAATTACGAATTACGAATTACGAATTTTAGATGTCGGTTGCGGAACGGGCGCGAATCTGGAAATGCTTGCTCAATTTGGTCAGGCGGAAGGCGTTGATGTTTCTGACGACGCGCTGGAATTTTGCAAAGCGAAAGGTTTAAAAGCGCATAAAGGTTTGGCGGAAAAATTGCCGTTTGGAGATGAAAGTTTCGACGTTGTAACCGCGCTCGATGTCGTTGAACATCTTGACGACGACGTTGCCGGACTCAAAGAAATGCACCGAATTTTGAAAAGGGATGGCAAAACTTTAATTTTTGTTCCGGCGTTTATGTGGCTGTGGGGCGTGCAGGACGATATTTCAAATCACCGCGTTCGCTACACGAAAAAACAGATTGTCGAAAGATTACAAAAAGCGGGTTTTGAAATCGAACGCGCGACTTATGCAAATTGGACGTTTTTCGCGCCGATTTTGGGCGGCAGAACTTTGATGAAAATAACCGGAATCAAACCCGAATCAGAAAATAACGTCAATGTTTCCGCGCTCAACGGCATTTTCGGCAAACTTTTCGGCGCGGAACGGTTTTGGCTCAAACGCGCTAATTTTCCGTTTGGCGTTTCGATTGTAGTTGTGGCGAAAAAGGCAGAAGTCCGCACGTAGGCAAGGGCGCGGATTTTGATAAAAGGAGTTTTACAGTTATGAATTTTTATCGTGAAACCATCAAAAATGTGCCGTCGGTTATTTCAGTTCCGAAAGAATTGAGAAACCGCGATGTTGAAATAATAATTTTGCCGTTGGACGAAGAAGTGGAAAACGGCAATGCGGTTGAAGTTGACAATAAACGGCTATCCGATTGGGTTTTTTGAAGGAACGGCGGGAAGTTTGCCCGATTTTCCCGACCGCGAACCGCAACCGCCTTATGATGTGAGAGAGGAAATCGAATGATATATTTGCTGAAATATCTGCTTGATACTAATGCTTGTATCATCTATTAACTCTGCTTTTCTTATCGCGGCAAAATTCCGACACAAGTTCGACAAAGCGTTCGGGTTTTTCTTCCTGCGGAACGTGACCGCAATCATTTAGCACGACGAGGCGCGAATTTAAGATTTCCCGATTCAGTTTTTCGCCGTTGTGCAGCGGAATTATTTTATCTTCTTCGCCCCAGATAATCAGCGTCGGATGATTTATCAAATAAGCGTCTTCTTCGATGCGGCAAGCGTCCCAATTTCGCGCCGAACTCAAAACCGAATGATGCGCGTCTGCCGCACTGAGCGGGCGATGTATCGAATCAACTCTTTCCTGCGTGATAAGGTGATGATTTTGCGGCGCGAGTGTGCCTTTCATCCGGTAACGCAAAAATCTTTTTGAATCGAGCAGAAACGGCGCAATAATTTTGCCGACACCGGCAACCGAAGCAAGTTTCAAAATCGGGCGATTTTTTATTTCATCGTTGATAACCGCGTCAACCAGAACGAGTTTTTCGACTCTTTCGGGATAGTCGAGCGCAAGCGTCGAAGCAACCGCGCCGCCATAAGAATTGCCGACAAGCGTTGCGCGACCGATGCCTAATCTGTCCATAAAGCGTTCAATCATTCGCGTTTGCGACACAATCGAATACTCAAACCACGCCGGTTTTTCGGAAAAGCCGAAACCGAGAAGGTCAACCGCGATAACGTGAAAATTTTCATCGGCGAGCATCGGCGCGACCGTGTGCCAGACATAAGTCGAAGCCGTGTAGCCGTGAATTAAAATCAGAGTCGGATGCGCCGCGTCGCCAAATTCCTGATAATGGACGGTTGCGCCGTCAACTTCGACAAAATGCGAGTTTTCAGAGTGTTGAACTTCGCCGGAAACATTTTCCCAATTAACTTCGCTCGCCCGGGTTAGAAATTTCCATGCAATTAAACAGCCGATTGCACCTGTCGCCACACTTGCCGCCAAATATCTTTTTTTCATAACTTTTCCTCTTCGCACATTTTACACCAAAACTAATTTTGGTCGAACTGTTTTTTCGGCTGCATTGCAGAAACCGACGGCGATTAAATTTTCGTCTGCGTCAGTCATTCTGCAAAAATCGCTGTCGAAGTTTGTTTCTATCTTTAATTTTATGCCGTTTTTCGTTTTTATTATTTCTTCGGATGAAAGTTTAACTTCCGGCAAGTGCGAAACGGCTTCGTTCATCGAGATTAAAATTTCTCCGAGTTTATTTTTGGAAACAATTTCTTCTAATTCTTCCAAAGTTACGGCTTTATCAATGCCGAATTTACCTGCTCCGGTTCTTCGCAATTCCGCCAGATGTGCGCCAACCTCTAACTTTCTGCCGATGTCTTCCGCCAAAGTTCTAATATAAGTTCCCGCCGAACACGAAACTTTAAGTCCAAAGTCCAAAGTCCAAAGTCCAAAGTTTTCAGTCTTATTTCGTAATTCGTAATTCGTAATTCGTAATTCGTAAATGGTAACTTTCACAGGTTTGCGCTCAATCTCAACGCCTTTTCGCGCCAGTTCGTAAAGTTTTTTACCCGCGACTTTTTTCGCCGAATACATCGGCGGCGTTTGTTCAATTTCACCGCGAAAACTCGTCAAAACCTTTTCAAGTTCGTCAGCCGAAAAATCTCGTAATTCGTAATTCGTAATTCGTAATTCGCCTGTTCCGTCGCCCGTGTCAGTTTCAAATCCGAACCGCACAACCGCTTCATACTCTTTTGTGTCTTTATCCAGAAACTGCGCGAGGCGTGTCGCTTTGCCGATTAACATTATCAAAACGCCGGTCGCAAACGGGTCGAGCGTTCCCGTGTGTCCGATGCTTTTCGTTTTCAAAATTCGGCGCAACCGCGCAACAACATCGTGCGAAGTCAAACCGACGGGTTTGTCTATGATTAAAATTCCATTCATAATTGTTTTTGTCGGAGCGCAGGCATCTTGCCTGCAATCGTGCGACGGCACGGAAATTACGCTTGCCGACTAAAGGCTTTGCATTTGAAGCTAAATTTGTTCGCCTCGCAAACAGGCAGGCAAGATGTCTGCGCTCCCAGTAATAATATGTGGAAAAAGTATAAAGAAATCAAAGACGACAAAGACCGCATCATCAAAGACGTTGAAAAATCTCGCCAAAAAACCTTTGACCGCGCCGTTAATCTGCTCACATATAAACCGCGTTCGGTCAAGGAACTGCGGACGCGATTGATGGAAAAGGAATGGACGAATGCGGCGATTATCGAAGAGGTTATTAAAAAACTCGAAAGTTACGGATATTTAAATGACGTGCAGTTTGCCAAAAACTTTGCCGCCTCGAAACTTCGCCAAAAACCAATCGGCAAGCGTGTTTTGCAGCAAAAAATGGCGCAGAAAAAACTCGATAAAGAAACGGTTGAAGAAGCGATTGAAAAAGCCTTTGAAGAAACGCCGGAAGCAGAAGTTATAGACCGCGCCATCGAAAAACGTCTGCGCGTCAAAGGTATTCCAAAAGAACGTGCGGACGTGAAGAAGTTTTACGATTTCCTGCTGCGGCAAGGTTTTTCTTACGATTTGGTGAGCAGCAAAATGCGCGAGATTGCTAAAGGAGAATTGGAACAAGATATACAGGATTAATAGGATTGTTTTTGTTTTCTTATCCTGATTATCCTGTTCATCCTGTTAAATTTTTGTGACAAATACTAATTACGACAACAAACTTTTCTCGTCTGTAAATAATTCTGAAACCGGCGAAGTTTCAAGCGCAACCGTTTTTCATTACCACCAAAAAGACAATTTAATTTGGGCGGAATACGCGGGCGGTGGGATTGTTTTCGGAACTTTGATGGCAAAATGTGACGAAGACGGCAATCTTGATATGCGTTATCAGCACTTAAATACAAGCGGCGATTTGATGACGGGAATTTGTCAATCAACGCCTGAGATTTTAGCTGACGGCAGAATTCGGCTTTATGAAAAATGGCAATGGACTTGCGGAGATTTTTCCAAAGGCGAATCAATTATAGAAGAAATAAATCGTTAGGGTTTTATAAACACTTTCTAAAAACGCAAAATTTCGCTAACATTGTGAGAGGAAAATTCTGGAAGGCTTTAGAAAATGAAAAAACGACTGGCTTTTATTTTGGTCATTGCTTTTATATTCTCATACACGAGTTATCGGCAAACGGCGGAAAGCAAAAAACTTAATTCGGCGGGCAAACAAACCGAAACATATTCAGAAATCAAACCGCAAGCGGTGCAGGCGACGGCTTTTGCCATTTCCGAAAAAGTCGGCAATTTCGCGCCCGCATCGCCGGAAACGGGACAAACAAACAAAAAGAGTGCGGAGGAAAAAGCCCGCACCGTGCCGAATAAAGAACCCTTTCGCAAACAAATTGAAAGTGCATCGCACGATATTGATTCCGCCATGGCAAATTTTTCCGCCGCGCCGATGCCCGCGTCTTCTTTATCCTTCGACGGCGTTTCCAGCAGAGAGAACGCTGCTGCTTACGGCTTTCGTATCGTCCCGCCCGACCCGAACGGCGATGTCGGTTTGAATCATTATGTTCAATCGGTCAATGCGCTGACACGGATTTTCGACAAAAGCGGTAATCCGCTGACACCGTCTTTTAAGTTGAGCAGTATTTTTTCCGCGCTTGGAACTCCGTGTTCGAGGCGCAACGACGGCGACCCGATTGTGCTTTACGATGCGTTGACCGACCGCTGGCTGCTTAGCCAGTATTGCAATAATGTTCCGCCGTTTCGACAGCTTATTGCCGTCTCGCAAACCGGCGACCCGACGGGCAGTTACTACCTTTACGAGTTTGTGATGCCGAACATCAAACTTAATGATTATCCGAAACTCGGCGTTTGGACGGATGGTTTTTATATGTCAGCCGACGAGTTTATCGGCGGCGATTACGCGGGAACAGGCGTTTTTGCGTTCGACAAAAAGAAAATGCTGGTCGGCGACAAAACGGCGGGTTATGTTTATTTCGATTTGGCTTCGCCTTCGACAATTCGGTTGGGCGGGTTGCTTCCTTCTGATTTTGACGGTTTAACTCCGCCGCCGCCGAACGCGCCGAATATTTTTGTCGGCTACACGGCAACCGAATACGGCGACGCGCAGGATGCGCTCCGGCTTTTTAATTTTCATGCGGATTTTGTTAATCCGCAAAATTCCACTTTTACCGAACACGCGACAAGTCCGATTTCCGTCGCGCCGTTTGACCCGACGAGTCCTGACGGGAGAAACGATGTTGACGAACCGCCGCCGGGCGAAAAACTCGATTCGCAATCAGACCGTTTGATGTATCGCGCCGCTTACCGCAATTTCGGAACGCACGAATCTCTGGTCGTTAATCAAACCGTGCGCGTTTCGCCCGTCGGACAAGTTTATCGCGCCGGAGTTCGCGTTTATGAACTGCGAAATGCTAATGCCGGTTTCGCCGTTCACGAACAAGCGACAATTGGAAACGGCACGACAAATCGCTGGATGGGAAGCGCGGCGCAGGATTTTCAAGGTAATCTCGCCGTCGGTTACAGTTTTTCAAGCGAGCAAAAAGTTCCTTCGATTTTATATTCGGGAAAACTGGAAGGCGAACCGCGCGGAACATTTCGCACGGAAGAAACTTTGATTGCCGGAACGGGCGTACAAACCGGTTTTGGTTCGCGTTGGGGCGATTACACCGCGATGAACATTGACCCAAGCGACGATTGCACGTTTTGGCTGACGAATCAATATTACACCGCCGAAAGCCAGGCGGAAAATCCGTTCGGCTGGCTGACGCGCATCGGAAAATTTAAATTTGCCGAATGCGGCAATGCACCGCGAGCCGCAATAAACGGGATTGTTACAAATGCAGCCAACGGTCAGCCGATTGCAAACGCAACCATTACCGCAAACGCGGTTTTTATCCGAATCACAAACACAAACGGAAGTTACGGCAACTTAAATCTTGTCCCGAACACTTACACTCTGACCGTTTCGGCAAACGGTTTTCGCCCGCAAACGATAACCGTAACTGTTGCCAATGATGCAAACATCACACAAAATTTCGCGCTTGAGCCGACGGCGATTTTAAGCGCAAGCGATTATCAAATAACGTCGGAAAGCTGCGCGGTGAATAATGCAATTGACGCGGGCGAAACCGTTACGCTCAACATTGCGCTTCGCAACACGGGCGCGAGAAATACGAATAATTTGACGGCGACTCTTTTGCCGACGGGCGGCATTATCAATCCAAGTCCGGTGCAAAATTACGGCGCGTTAATCGTCAATGCCGCAAGCGTTTTGCGTTCCTTTACTTTTACGGCAAGTCCGAATTTACGGTGCGGCGCGATGATAACTCTGACTTTGCAATTACAGGACGGCGCGGAAAATCCCGGCACGATAACAATAAATCTAAATACAGGTGCGCCTCGTTTTGCTTTGCGGGAAGATTTCGACGGTGTAAATTTGCCTGATTTGCCGGGCGGTTGGACGACATCCGCAAGCGGCGGACAGGATATTTGGAAAACGACGGAACGCGCTTTCGCCTCGCCGCCGAATTCCGCGTTTTCTCCCGACCCGAATCAAGTCGGTATCAACGAACTTGTTTCCCCTGTTTTTCAAGTCGCTTCGGAAAACGCGGAACTGACTTTTCGCAACCGCTACGACCTTGAAACGACTTTTCTGCGAAACAAACTTTACGACGGCGGAGTTTTGGAAATAAAAATAAACACAAACGGAAGATTCCGGGACATTTTGGCGGCGGGCGGAATTTTTGAAGCGGGCGGTTACGACGGCGTGATTGAGGGTTGCTGTCAAAATCCGCTAGCGGGCAGACTTGCGTGGTCAGGCAAGAGCGGTCCGAACCAAACGCCCGAATTTATTACGACAAAAGTAAAACTTCCGGCTTCGGCGACGGGCAGAAATGTTCAACTTCGCTGGCGCGTCGGCACGGACCTCGGAACTTCCCGCGAAGGTCAGTATATTGACAATATCGTTGTCGCAGACGGTTTCGTGTGCGCCTGTCAGAACACGCAAACCAGCCGCGCGGCGTTTGATTTCGACGGCGACGGTAAAACGGATTTCAGCGTTTTCCGTCCAAGCGACGACGCAACCGCGCCTGATTTTATCGTGCAGAACAGCGCAAGTAATTCAACCGTAAATACGGCTTGGGGAAGCACTGGCGATGTTGCGGTTAATGCCGATTACGATGGCGACGGCAAAACCGATTACGCTGTTTTTCGCCCATCGAGCGGCATTTGGTTTGTTCTTAGAAGTTCGGACAATTCGATTATGTCTGCAAAATTCGGATTTCCGACCGACAAATTCACGCCCGCCGATTTTGACGGCGACGGCAAAGCCGACGTCGCGGTTTTTCGTCCGTCAAACGGTTTTTGGTATGTCTTGCAGAGTTCGGACGGACAAACGCGCTCAACTCAGTTCGGTGCGTCGGGAGATTTGCCCGTTCAAGCGGATTTTGACGGCGACGGCATAACCGATTACGCCGTTTTTCGCCCGTCAAACGGCGTTTGGTATATTTTGCGAAGTTCGGACGGCGGATTTAATGCAATGCAGTTTGGCACAAACGGTGATAAACCTGTGGTCGGTGATTACGACGGCGACGGCAAAGCCGATTTTGTCGTTTTTCGTCCTTCAAACGGTGTCTGGTATTTGCTGAAAAGTTCCACCGGATTTTCCGCCGTGCAGTTCGGCGCAAGCGACGACAAACTTTTGCAAGCCGATTTTGAAGGCGACGGCAAACGCGACGTGGCAGTTTATCGGAACAGCACGGGCATTTGGTATTACTTGAAAAGTTCGGACGGCAGTTTTGCCTTTCGTCAGTTCGGCGCAAACGGCGACACGGCTGTGCCTTCGATTTTTGTGCCTTAACTTTTCTTTAATACTTCGTTTTGATTATTTATTATTCAGAGAATGTGATAAAAGATTAGTAAGACGACAATTCCCCTTCCCGAATTTTTAATTTATAAGGATTTATATACAAAAAATGAAGCGTTTTTATTTGATTTTGGCAAGTTTTATCGTGCTTGCCGCCGTATTAGGGTTTGGTTTTCAGACGAAAGCTCAAACTGAAGTTATTCAATCACAAGAAGCTATTCTGGTTTCTCCCAACATCGTTATCAGTCAAGTTTTCGGCGGCGGCGGCGTGGCTTCGGCTTCGCCGTATAAGAATGATTTTATTGAGATTTTTAACCGCTCTGCTTCGCCCGTTAATCTTAACGGCTGGTCGGTGCAGTTTTCATATGCCGGAAGTTCAAGTTGGTTGATTACAACGTTGCCGGACGTTACGCTTGCTCCGGGACAATATTTTTTGATTCAGGAAGCGGCAAGTGCAAACGGCAGCGGTGCGGCTTTGCCGACACCCGACGCGACCGGAACAATTAATATGCATCCGGTTGACGGTAAAGTTGCGCTCGTCAACAGCACAAGTCCGCTTACCGGCGCGTGTCCAACATCCAACCCAACCATCGTCGATTTTGTCGGTTACGGAAATGGCGGCTGTTTTGAAGGTTCGACAACGATAACCGGAATGGATATTACTAAATCGGCGAAACGCAACGGCAGCGGCTGTTTCGACACCGACCAAAACTCAAGCGATTTTACCGTCGCTGCCCCTGCTCCTCGTAATACGTCCTCAGCCACAACGCAATGCGGTACGATAACTACTCCGCTCTCCGGCAGCGGTTCGGCAAATCCTAACGTAGTCGCGCCGGGCGCAACAGTTTTATTAACCGTCCGCGTTACGCCTGCCGATACGCCGCCAAGCACTGGTATCACGGTCACGACAGACCTTTCAAACATCGGCGGCTCGGCAAATCAAACATTTTACGATAATGGAACAAACGGCGACGCGACGGCAAACGATAATACGTTTTCATTTTCTTACACAATTCCTAATGACATAACCGGCGGTACGCGAAATCTTTCGGTTACGATCACCGACGCTCAGGGACGCACGGCAAATACGATAATTTTGTTAAATATCAACGCTCCGTTTGCCGGCGATGACCCGTTGATACTCGGCAATCCGTCGAACGCCACTCCGAACGTTGCTAATGAAAACAATTATTTGATGTTTAAACCGCAGTATTCACTTTCATATAATCGGAGCAAAGGCGAACCGAATTGGGTGGCGTGGCGGCTTGACAGCAGTTGGCTTGGAAGCGCGCCGCGTCAAGACGATTTTCGTCCAGACCCGCAATTGCCGGCTGATTGGTATCATGTAACTTCCGAAGATTATTCCGGATCAGGATATGACCGCGGACATATGACTCCATCGGGCGACAGAACTCGTTCCGTTCCAGATAATTCGGCAACATTTTTGATGACCAATATTGTGCCGCAGCTTGCCGCCAATAACCAAGGACCTTGGGAAGACTTTGAAAGTTACTGCCGCACTTTGGCTAACCAGGGAAACGAAATTTATATTGTTTCAGGCGGTGCGGGAGTTGCCGGAACAATCGCTGCCGGAAAAGTTGTCGTGCCGAAGGTTACGTGGAAGGTCGCGTTGGTTTTGCCGAACGGAAACAACGATTTGCAGAGAGTAACCAAAGGAACACGAACTATCGCCATCATCGTTCCGAATCAGCCGCCGGTAAATATCAATGCGCTGTGGCGCGAATTCAAGGTTTCGGTCAACGAGGTCGAAATCTTGACAGGTTATGACTTTTTCTCGAATGTCCCGAAAAATACGCAGGAATTGCTTGAAAGAAGGAAAGACAGAGATTAAAAGTAAAAAGTGAAAACCTGTGTATAAAAGTTTATCGAGAATTAGCCCAAGACTCCGGCTATAATTTAATGCGTTGGCAAATTTAGCCGGAGATGTCGGGTGTTCCACAACAATCGCGCTTTCAAGCGGTTGTTGACTTTCCGACACCGCGCCACTAAAATACCAACAGAACAACCACGTTCGGGCTGAACGATAGCGTAAAGTGGATTCCTGCATATTGAGTGTTGTTCCTCTAAAATATGCCGAAAGATG
>JBPCPU010000215.1:0-7767 GCA_050998795.1 Pyrinomonadaceae bacterium | reverse complement strand
CTTTTAATTCACGCCGGACGCGAAAAGAGCGTTGCCGCAACTAAAACTTATACGGGACAAATGCTTCATTTTTATATGCTTGCGTCTGTTTTGGCGGATGAAAAAATTGATTATGAAAAGATTCCGCAATTTGCCGCCGAAGCATTAAATCTTAAACCGGAAATTGAAGAATTAGTCCAAAGATATGTTTTTATGGAAAACTGCGTGGTTGTCGGGCGCGGTTTGAACTACGGAAATTCATACGAATTGGCTTTGAAATTGATGGAAACTTGTTATGTCGTCGCGGAGAGATTTTCTTCCGCCGATTTTTTTCACGGACCTCTGGCGATTGTCGAAAGACGTTTTCCCGTTATTTTGTTTGCTCCGAAAGGAGTTTCCAATAAAAGTAATATTGATTTGCTCGGACAATTAAAAGAACTTCACGCCGATTCTTTTTCGATTACAAATGACCGGAAAATTGCTTCTTTAAGTTCGCGTTCGCTTCAGATGCCGGAAAAGATTGACGAATTTTTGTCGCCGATTCCTTTTATCATTCCCGCGCAGCTTTTCGCCGCCTTGCTTGCCGAAGCCAAAGGAATAAATCCCGATGCGCCGCGTTCGCTTTCAAAAGTTACGAAAACAATTTGATTAAGCAATCGGACGGATTAAATTTATAAGATTTTTAAACCACGGATTTTCATAGATTAACTCAGATAGCTTTTCGATAAATTAATTCTGTCTGATTACTTAAATGGAGCCTGTGCAAATTAGAAAATCACTTCGGAATAGATGATAATTGATAGATAATAGCTGATAGATGAGGAGTCAAAAATCTCTCAGCTCTCATCTTTCATCTATCAGCTATTGCGAAGGTTAAATGTTGAAAATCAAATAACTTTAATTTGCACACGCCTTCACTTAAATGTTCACAAAAACAATAAACTTGAATTTTGCTGAAAACGACAAAGAGGAAAAAGTGAAATGATTGAATTTAACCTGGATATTTGCACTGATTTTCAAAGCGCGAGTTCGCGTGAATGGCTGGAAACAAACGGCATCGGCGGATTTGCTTCGGCGACCGTTTCAGGCGTGAACACGCGCCGTTATCACGGACTTTTGATTGCCGCCACCGCGCCGCCGCTCGGCAGACTTGTTTTACTTTCAAAATTTAAGGAAACGCTCACGATTAACGGCAATAAATATGAACTCTCTAGCAATCAATATCCGAACACGATTTATCCCGAAGGTTATCAACACTTGAAAAACTTTCGGCTTGCGCCGTTTCCGATTTGGACTTTTGAAGTTGAAGGAATCGAAATTGAAAAGAAAATTTTTATGCTTTACGGACAAAATACGGTTGTTTGTCAGTGGTCGGTGGTCGGTGGTCAGTGGTCAGACAAAAAACAAAGGACAACGGACGAAGGACAACGGACAAATAATAAAATTGAATTGGAATTAAAACCTTTGCTGGCATTTCGGGATTATCATCATTTGCGCCGCGAAGATAAAGACTTTAACGAAAATTTTGCAGTTTCGGACAATCAGGTTTCGGTTCAGCCGTATAATGAAATGCCGGAACTTTTTTTCACACACAACGCGCAGGCAGTTGAAAAAACAGGCTTTTGGTATCGGGATTTTGAATACGCCGTTGAAAAAGAACGCGGTTTCGATTTTCAAGAAGATTTATTTCAGCCGTTTGGTTTGAAATTTGATTTGTCTGAAACGGCGACCGTTATTATTTCAACCGAGCCGCAAAAAATTTCCGATGCCGAAGGTTTTGAAAAGGAAGAAATCGAGCGGCGCGCTTCGTTGATAAAAACCGCCGCCGCAAAAGGTGATTTTACCGAACAACTCGTTCTCGCGGCTGACCAATTTATCGTTTCACGCGGCGCGGGAAAAACCATAATCGCCGGTTATCATTGGTTTTCCGATTGGGGACGCGACACGATGATTGCCCTCAACGGTTTAACTTTGGCGACGAATCGCTGTTCGATTGCGAAAAGTATTTTACTGGAATTTTCCGGGCATATTTCCGAAGGAATGCTGCCGAACCGTTTTCCCGATGCGGGCGACGAAGCCGAATACAATACGGTTGACGCGACGCTCTGGTATTTTGAAGCGGTTCGCGCCTATGTCGAAAAAACCGGAGATTACGATTTTGTGCGGGTAAATATCTACGAAAAACTTATCAACATTATCCTTTGGCATTTGCAGGGAACGCGCTACAACATTCACGTCTGCGAAGACGGATTGCTATACGCAGGCGAAAAAGGCACACAATTAACCTGGATGGACGCAAAAGCCGGAGATATTGTTTTCACGCCGCGCACGGGAAAACCCGTTGAAATTCAAGCACTTTGGTATAACGCTTTGTGCGTTATAGCGGATTTTGCCGAAAAATTCGGCGATGAAAAAGACAGGGGAAAATATCTGGAAATGGCGGAAAAAGCCAGGCAAAGTTTTAATGATGTGTTTTGGAACGAAGCGGAAGAATGTTTGTTTGACGTGATTGACGATGAAAATAAAGATTCTTCCGTCAGACCGAACCAAATTTTCGCGGTCAGTTTGCCGAATACAATGTTAAGCGTCGGCAGAGCGCGGAAAATTGTGCAAAAGGTTGAAGACGAACTTTTAACGCCTTACGGTTTGCGTTCGTTATCAGTGAAAGATTCCCGTTATTGTCCGGTTTATACGGGTTCACCGTTTGAGCGCGACGCGGCTTATCACGAAGGCACGGTTTGGGCGTGGCTCATCGGCGCATTTGTGGACGCTTACCGCAAAGTTAATGCCAACGGACGCGAAACCGAAAATAGGATTGATGAAATTTTAGAAGGTTTCAAGATACATTTAACGGAAACCGGAATCGGACAAATCTCCGAGATATTCGACGGCGACGCGCCGCACCTGCCGCGCGGCTGTTTCGCGCAGGCTTGGAGCGTAGCGGAAGTTCTGCGCGTTTCAGGAAATAAACCTTAAATCAATTAGCGCAAATAATACAAAACATTAATTCATACAATTATAAATCGGTTTTCCCGTGAATCTTTTAGAAGATTTATGCAACATTTTTGATTTTATCCAAAGTTGATTTGAAATACTCTAAAACCTGAATGGCTTGTTCGCGTTTGACGGTTGGAAAATTTTCGAGAAATTCGTCAAGCGAAACTCCAGTTTGAAAATTGTCGAGCAAAGCCGAAACAGGAACTCTTGTTCCGCGAAAAACCGGCGTTCCGCTTAAAACTTCCTTTTCGCTGACAATTTCTTGAGAAGGTTGAAAAACTAGAGGAAACGCTTTTTTTCGCCTGACCTGAACAGGCTTTTCCCAAGCGTCTTCATCGTCGGCTTGTGCGATTACGAGTTCGTCAATTTCATTTTCAGTTAAATTCTTATTCATAAGTCCCAACCTGTAATTATCCGCACAATGCGGTTTGGTTTCAACTGAAAAATTATCTTCAATCGCCTGTCGCCAAAAGTTTCGCCGATTAGCTGATAACGGTCTTTGAAAAATTTGTTTCGTCTGATTTCAAAATCGTTGTAAAAACATTCGACCGCTTCTTTGAAAGTAATTCGATGCGCGAATAGTTCGTCATTTTCAAAATCATACTCAAAATCCGTCGGCTCAAACTTTGACCAATTCATAATCAACTAAAATAATCTTCCATAAATCTTCGCACGTCTTTAATCATTGCTTCGACATCTTCTTTTGTGAATCCGCCCAATCCGTGTGCGGCTTTATTTAAACGGTCAACTATTTTTTTATCAGTTTTCATTTAACTTTCATTTACCTTCAAAACCGCTAAAAATGCTTCTTGCGGAATCTCGACGCGCCCGACTTTTTTCATGCGCTTTTTGCCTTCTTTTTGTTTTTCGAGCAGTTTGCGTTTGCGGGAAATGTCGCCGCCGTAACATTTTGCGGTGACGTTTTTGCCCATTGCTTTGACGGTTTCGCGGGCGATGACTTTGTTGCCGATGGCGGCTTGAATAGCGACTTCAAACATCTGGCGCGGAATCAGTTCCTTCATTTTGGCGGCGATTATTCTGCCTTTCGCGGCGGCGGTCGCACGATGCAGAATCAATGACAGCGCATCAACCGGCTCACCCGAAACAAGAACGTCGAGTTTCACCAAATCGCTTTCCTGATAACCCGAAAGATGATAATCGAGCGATGCGTAACCTTTTGAAACAGATTTCAAACGGTCGTAAAAATCAAGCACGATTTCATTGAGCGGCAATTCATAAACGAGCATTACGCGATTTGACGTAACGAATTCAAACTTTTTTTGGATACCGCGTTTTTCTTCGAGTAGCGGCAAGATTCCGCCGAGAAAAGTGTCGTTTGTCAAAATCGTCGCTTCGATAAAAGGTTCTTCAATGCGCGTGATTCTGCCCGTATCCGGCATTTTCGACGGCGAATCAATCTCCGCGACTGCGCCGTCGGTGGTCGTTACGCGGTAACGCACGCCGGGCGCGGTCGTTATCAATTCCAAATCAAACTCGCGCTCAAGCCGTTCCTGAATAATCTCCATATGCAGAAGTCCGAGAAATCCGCAGCGAAAACCGAAACCGAGCGCGGTTGAAGATTCGGGTTCGTAGAAAAACGAAGCGTCGTTCAGACGCAATTTGTCCATCGCGTCGCGCAAATCTTCATATTGCGCTGAATCTATCGGATAAAGTCCGGCGAAAACCATCGGTTTCACTTCCTGAAAACCCGGAAAAGGCGTGTTCACGGGTCGCGCCGCTTCCGTTATCGTATCGCCGATTTGCACGTCAGCCACAGTTTTTATCGAAGCGGTTAAAAATCCGACTTCGCCGACGCTCAAGGTGTCAATCGGAGTCGGGCGCGGACGATTGACACCGAGAGTTTCAACCGGATATTCGCGTCCGGTGTTAAAAAATCGAATCTTCGTGCCTTTTTTTATCGTCCCTTCGATGACGCGGAAAAGCACAATCACGCCGCGATACGAATCATACCAGGAATCGAAAATTAAGGCTTTCAGCGGCGCGTCTTTGTCGCCGCGCGGCGCGGGAATTCTTTTGACAATCGCTTCTAAAACTTCTTCAATCCCGATGCCGGTTTTCGCCGAAGTCAAAACCGCGTCGCTGGTATCTAAACCGATAATATTTTCGATTTGCTCTTTAATCCGGTCAGGTTCGGCGGACGGCAAATCAATTTTATTGAGAACCGGAATTAGTTCAAGGTCGTTTTCGATTGCCAGATAAGTATTTGCTAAAGTTTGTGCTTCAACGCCCTGCGAAGCGTCAACAATTAATAATGCACCTTCACACGCTGAAAGACTGCGCGAAACTTCGTAGGAAAAATCAACGTGACCGGGCGTGTCAATCAAGTTTAAAACGTAATCCTGCCCGTCTTTGGCTTTATAATCGAGGCGAACGGCGTGCGACTTAATCGTAATGCCGCGTTCACGTTCCAAATCCATATCGTCGAGGAGCTGCTCTTCCATATCGCGTTCGGAAACCGCGCCGGTTAATTGAAGAATGCGGTCGGCAAGCGTGGATTTGCCGTGGTCAATATGTGCGATGATGGAAAAATTTCGGATTAAATTTGAATTCATATTCGGTTGTCTGTTTCCAATAAAAAACTAAAAATTACAATATCAAAACAAAGCAAAATCCGCACTTTCGGAACTTCAACAAATTTATTTATAAGAAAAGAATGATTCCAACAGCATCTGTTTCGATAATTTCAACGAATAGATATATTGCTTACCTAACGGAAGTATTTATTATTTTGGCAGGAACATTTATTTATCTGTCGGTATTCATCCGCCAAAGTATTTGTTCCGTATTTTTTCAACAAGTTCAGGGAGGATCAGAGTATATGAAGGGAAAATTCAGCAGGCACAGTTTTATCGCCGTGCCTTTTCTATTGGGTTTATTTTTTTTCGCGGGGCTGATGAATGTAAAAGCCGTAACGATTTATGGGATTACAGACTCCAATCAGCTAGTGCGTTTTGACTCGGCTGCGCCGAACAATGCAGTGAATATCGGATCTATTACCGGTTTGCAGGCGGGCGAAAATATTTTAGGAATTGATTTTCGTCCGGCGAATGGACAACTTTACGCGCTCGGAAGTTCAAGCCGATTATATACAATTAACTTAAATACAGGCGCGGCAACGCTTGCTTCGACTTTAAGCGTCGCAATTAACGGAACTTCATTCGGAGTTGATTTTAATCCGGTGATTGACAGGTTGCGGGTAACGAGTGATACAGACCAGAATTTACGCATCAATGTTGATACCGGAGCAGTGCTGGTAGATGGAACATTGATGCCGGTAGGTGGCGGCACACCGCCCGACCCGACTATCGGTGCTTCGGCTTATTCCAATAATTTTGCGGGAACGACGACGACTACATTGTACGATATTGATTATTTTCGTGACCGTTTGGTAATTCAGAATCCGGCGAATGACGGAATACTCACCAGAGTCGGAGAATTGTCGCCGACGGCAAATCCGCCCGTCGGAAATGACGTAACCAATCAGTTTGTCGGCTTTGACATCGGCGCAGGTAATATCGCTTATGCTTCATTTACAACAACCGGCGCAACCAGTTCAACACTAAATACAATCAACTTACAAACCGGTTTGGCAACGCTCGTCGGTGCTGTCGGCGGCAACAAAATTTTGCGCGGAATCGCGGTTGCTTTCGGTAGCGGAACAGCCGGAGCAACCAACGTGCTTGATTTTACCGGCGACCGACGGGCTGATTATGTCGTTTTCCGTCCAAGCAATAACTTCTGGTATATCAATCCGAGTTCCTCAACTTCTAATCTCGCCTTTTTCGGAGTCCAGTTTGGCGACGCCGCCACCGATATTCTGACGCCGGGCGATTATGACGGCGACGGCAGAACCGATATTGCCGTCTGGCGCAGACCAACCGGAACTTTCTTTGTGCTGCGCAGTTCTGACAATGTCGTTGTTGCCAGACAGTTCGGGCAGAACGGCGACGAACCCGTCGCCCGTGATTACGACAACGACGGCAGAACCGATTATGCGGTGGTGCGACGGGCAGGTGGTTTGATGACGTGGTTTATCTTAAACAGCGGTTCAAACAACAGTTTCAGAGCCGAGCAGTTTGGAGCGGACACGGATGTAGTTGCACCGGGCGATTATGACGGCGACGGCAGATTTGACTTGGCTGTCTTTCGCGGTGTCGGCGACCAACCGGCGACTTTCTTTGTGCGGCGCAGTTCGGGCGGCGATGTGAGCCGACAATTTGGAGTGGGCAGTGATTTGGTGGTGCCGGGCGATTATGACGGCGACGGACGCACCGATTATGCGGTGGTGCGGACGGGTTCAGCCTATTTCTGGTTTATCCTGCGTAGTTCGGACAACTCCGTGCAGACGGTTCAACTCGGGGCGAAACCGGATTTAACCACACAGAACGATTACGATGGCGACGGCAGAACTGATGTCTCGGTGTATCGTCAGCAGACCTCGACATTTTTTGTGATACGGAGTTTGGACGGCGGAGTGGTGACGAGGACCTTCGGGCAGAACGGAGATTATCCGGTTGCTAATTACGATACACACTAAAAACTAATTGATTGTCGCGCCGTTTAATTAAATGAAGCCTGTGCGCAATTAAATATCAATAAACTCAATCGTTGAGAAGCGGTCTGTTCCCCCCGTTTGGGAAACCTGAGTGGACAGCGGGAACAGACCGCTTCTCAACGACACGAGGTGTTTTAGTTAGCAAAAATGAATTGCGCTCAGGCTTCAATTAAATTGAAAGAAACGGTGCGACAATCATTGAATTCATACGAAGG
>JBPCPU010000196.1:0-29225 GCA_050998795.1 Pyrinomonadaceae bacterium | reverse complement strand
TTTCCTTTCTCCTTTTTTTTTTTCGTTGTTCTTTCCTTGTTTAGTGCCCCCCCCCCCCCCTGCGCCCTCCCCAAATCCCGCTAAGAAAACTAAGGTATTTCAACATTTATTTCAACTGCTGATTCGCATTTTGACGTTTCTGAGTTAAGTTTCTCAAATTTCGCCATTTCCGCTTCGCTCATTGAAATTTTGGCAGTGAACTGGAAAGTAATGGTGAACAAAAATCTCACCGCCGGGACGCAGAGTCGGCGGTAAAAGCATTACTTTTAAAACACTACCGAAATTTTATTTCGCTTGCTGCGCTGTTTTGCGCTTCTTCGATTTCCTTTTGCTTTACGCCTTCGCGCCCGTCATACGTAACAAACTTCGGCAAAATCAACGCTAAAGCACCGACAGCGACAACACATAAAATACCGCCCGATACGATTGCGGTTTTCACGCCAAATTTTTCTGCGACAATTCCCATTTTAGCGCTTCCGAGCATCGGTCCCGTCAAATAAGAAATCATTTCGATGCTGGCAAGCCGCCCGCGCAGAAAATTCGGAATCGTCTGATTCCAGATTGCGCCGCGAAAAATACCCGAAATCATATCGAAGAATCCCGCCGCGCCAATAAATAAAAGCGCAAAAACGATGCCGTCCGACAAACCGAAAAAGATAATTGCCACGCCCCAAAAAATGGCGGCAAACGTCACCATCAAACCGTGCCGGTGAATATCCTTCGTCCAGCCCGACGTTAAACTTGCGAGCAATGCGCCCGCAGCGAGCGCGGCAGGAAAAAATCCGACATATTTATCGCCGTAAATAACTGCCAAAGCGGGATAAAGTGCCTGCGGCATCGCAAAAAACATCGCGGCAATGTCAATAAAATAAGTTCCCAACAATTCCTGTCGGCTAAAAGCATACTTCCAACCTTTTATAACACTTTTAATGCCCGGACGCTCGGCGTTTTCCGGCGGCGGAACGACGTTCAATAGAAATACAGCGATAAGTGAAGCGATAAAAGTTATCAAATCAATTGTATAAGCGACTGACGCGCTAAACTGTGTGGCGATAATTCCGGCAATCGCCGGTGAAATTATCGCGCCGACACTGTAGCGAACTGAATTTAAAGCCATCACCGCCGCCATTAAATCGTTTGGAATAATTTTTTGAATAAACGATTCAAACGCCGGACGCTGAATCGCGGCAAAACCGGCGTGAAGCGCAACCGAAACGAATAAAACCCAGATTTGCGGATTCGGCAGAAGCGAATTTAGCAGCAAAATCACTGTCACCGACGTTTGTCCGATTTCCGTCAACCGCAGCATTTTGCGTTTATCAAGCGCATCAGCCAACGCGCCGCCGACAAACGCCAAACAAACCATCGGCACAAACTCGGCAAGATAAATATATCCGACCATCGCGCTCGACTGCGTGAGTTGATACATCTGCCACGGCACGACGATAAACGTCATCATCGAACCGAAAAACGAAACGAGCTGACCGAAAAACAAAAGGCGATAATCGCGCGAGATTTTGAGCGGCGAAATGTCTATGAGCATTTTTGATTTTTAATACTTATGACGGTCAAAAAATTTTATTCCCAATCTATCGAGCAAGTTTTTTTACCACAGTCGAAATAAAAATCCGGCAGCATTTATGGTTTTATATAATCCGTGTAAAAGAAAAGATATGTCGCATAAATGTTGGCGACAAATGAGAATAGATATAAAAACCATTCGAGAATTGTGATTTTTTTCGGGCTGTTTTCCAGCAAGATAATAAACGCCCAAGGCAATAAAACCATCGCGTAACGATAACCGAACTGCCAGCCACCGGAGTTTCCGTGTATCCAGAGCAGAAACGTCAAAATCAGAATCGCCGCCCAAGCCGTGTATTTCAAAATTTTATCTCTTTTTCCAAACCGCAAAAGGAGAAATAAAAACGGACTGCTCAATAAAATCGAACTGCTGAAACCACCCGGCTGAAGATAAGGAAATTTTGATTTTACACCCCACAATTTGAAAAGCATTTCGTAGGCTTGGTTGGGAATATAATAAATCGAAAAAATCCCGTGATTATACCAAGGCTCGTTTAAAACTCCCGGAATCCGCGCATAGCCGAAGTCAAACGGCGAGTTAAAACGCACCGTGTTGTAAATCAAAGTTAAAATACTTAACAGAAAAGGCGCGAGACAAAACAGTATTTGATTTTGGATTTTGGATTTTGGATTTTGGATTGATTTTACTTCGCCTGATTCGTCGGCTGAATCAAATTCATCGTCCGAATATGAATTTTGGAATTTGAAATCGAATTTCCGCCATAACAAAAACATAAAAATCGGCGCGGTAAGGAGAATTTCCGTGCGGTTGCCGAAAGCCAGAGCAAAGAAAAATCCGGCAAGCAAAGGTTTGCGGTTAAAAACCGTAAAATAAATCGCGCCGAGTTCGCCGAGCATCGCAAAACCGAGCGCAAGCTGCCACGCGCCGCCGAACGTCAAATTTGTCCACATCCAGGTTCCGAACAAAATTGCCGTCGTCATCAAAATACGCTTGCGCCAATCGTATTTGTAACGCCTCGCAATCAGCAGTAAAAACAAACAAATGCCGCTTGCCGTCAACGCGGCAATCAACGCCGCGGGCATATCCGAAATGATTCCAGCGGCTTTCAACGCGGCAAAAGGCAGCATCGTCAACACGCTTCCGAGCGGAAAAGCTGAATAATAAAGTCCCGCCAGAGGAATCAATTCGTTAAGCCAGGACAGCGGAGTTATCGGCAAGCCAATTCTGCCGTGCAGAAAGTTTTCGGCAATGCGAAATGTATAATCGTAATAACCTTGTGAATGCGGATTGCTGAAATAATAGACAATTCCCGTTGCCGCAATCAAGCAGGCAAGCAGAATTTTGATGTTTTTGGATACGACTTTTTCCGGTTTTTCATCATTATCGTCAGATTTATTCTCAGCTTGAATTTTATCTAAGTTTTCAATTAAAGTTTTCGCCTCCCCAATAGCTTCATCTAAATTCGTAACTCGTCCGTCAAGCTGCATTTCATAGACGGCTTTTGTTATTTCGCCAAACTTTGCCGACGGCTGCAAACCTAATTCGATGAGATGTCTTCCCATCAGAAGCGGTTTCGGTGCTTCCGTTTCAACCGCCAATTCTTTGGCTCGCGCTATAAACCATTCCTGCGGAACAGCGTCAAACCATTTTTCCTGCGGAATCCAATCGGCATTCCTGCCAAGAGTGTCGGCACGCGAAACGCGATACAGCAAATCCGGCTCGACTTTTCTTGCCAGCCGCCGAAACGCGCCGTCGCCCAAATTTTCGCGCTGTTTATAAAACTCGCCCGGCTTCAAATGATAGCGGACAAGCTGAATAATCTGCTCGCGCACGTCATAACCGTTGATTGTAAAAATTCCGATTTTATCGAGAAAGGAAACAGTCGGCTCGACACCGGCTTCGTCGTGCGCGTGCGAACGCCATTTGCCGTCAAAAAATTTCGTCGTCGCGGGCTTGCCGAAATCGTGGCAAAGTGCGCCGAGCATTACCGTTACTTGTCTTGGATATGGCAAATCGTCAATCAGTTTTCGGGCTTCGTCAACGACCATTAAAGTATGTACATCAACATTTCCCTCAGGATGCCATTCGGCTTGCTGCGGAACGTCGACGAGTGATTTTAATTCAGGAAAAAGCTGTTCGACAACGCCTAAATCATAAAGCCATTTCAAACCAATTGAAGGTTTTTCGGATTTCAACAGTAATTTCTCAAACTCGCCCCAAATTCTTTCCTTCGGCAAATCCGTCAAATCAATTTTTCGACAAATCTCAACGGTTTCTGCATCAATACCAAACTCGAAACGCGCTGCAAACTGTGCTGCCCGCAAAACTCTTAACGAATCTTCCACAAATGTTTCCTCTGAAACAACGCGCAGAATTTTATTTTTTATGTCTTCTTGTCCGCCGTAAACGTCAATAATTTCGCCGGTCAAAATATCCTGCAAAATCGCGTTAACGGTAAAATCCCGACGCTTTGCCGCTTCTTCAAACGACATATTTTTGTCGCCTTCGACGACAAAGCCTTTGTGTCCGCGTGAAATTTTCCTTTCGCGTCT
Source organism: Pyrinomonadaceae bacterium (assembly GCA_050998795.1). Lineage (GTDB taxonomy): Bacteria > Acidobacteriota > Blastocatellia > Pyrinomonadales > Pyrinomonadaceae. Next base: position 25,130 of record JBPCPU010000196.1, on the reverse strand, counting down.
TGGCAAAGAAACATCTAAATCCTGTCCGATTTTATAAACCGTAAATGCTTCGCCAACCGCGTCAACTTTGCCGAAATCGTCTAAAATTTCTCTTAATTTTTGCGGCTCAATTCCATAAATCTCCACGTCCCAATCCTTCGGCTCAATATTCATCAACCCGTCGCGCACACAACCGCCGACGAGCATTGCGCGTCCGCCGTTTTGTTTGATTATTTCGGCAAGTTTGGTGATTTTTTTGGGAAGATTCTGCATTTCAAGTAGAATATGATTTTAAAATTTACTTTTTAATAAATCCCAATTCGATCAAGATTTGTTTGGTTAAATCAATTCGCTTGTCCCGAATCGCCGCGTAATTTTCGCCGTCTATATTGAGCGCAAAAAAGTATCGGTTTTCTTTCGTTTCCACGTAACCGACGAACCAGCCCAACGCTTTTCCGTCGTTCCAGCCGCCGCCGGTTTTCGCGCTTAGTTTGTATTCGGGCGTGTCTTCCTGCACGAGAATTTGCTTGACGATTTCGGTCGAGCGTTTGGATACAGATAACTTTTCGTCGTAAAACTTTCGCAAAAATTCTATTTGCTCGTCAGCCGAGATTTTTAAGCTGTTACTGAGCCAAAAAGCCTCAAACATCCGCTTGCTCGCCAATCCGCCTGAGATGTCCTGATTACCGTATTCAAATTTAGCAAGATGGTTTTTCATCCGTTCTTCACCGATGCGAACGGCGATTTCGCGGAAATACCAAACGACCGAATACTTTATCGCCGACCGCAGCGTGTGGTCTTGCTTCCAATGAACAAAAGGCTCGCTTGTCCAATTGTCTTCAGGGTATTTTTTCTTATCCCAGGCAATGATTGTTTCGGCATCTTTAACAGCACCGGTTTCTAAACCAATAAGCGCGTTTGGAATTTTGAACGTCGAAGCCGGCGTGAATCGCGCAGCGCAACGCTTTTCGTTGTATCTGATATAACTATCATTTTTCGCGTCGTAGATGACAATTGCGCCCGTCGTATTTTTAAAAAAACGACTTAAATCAATTATCTTTTCGTCCGATATATTTTTCTTTTCGACCGATTTAGATTGATTTACTACTTGCGCTTTTGCACAACCGAATGAAATTATAATCAACAAAAAAACAACGAAGAGTTTTGAAATAATCATCTTTCCAAACGTCCCTGCAAATAATTTTTCAAATCTGAAATTTTAATTCTTTCCTGTTCCCAAGTGTCGCGGTCGCGCACGGTTACGGCGTTATCTTCCAAAGATTCGTGGTCAACCGTTACGCAGAACGGCGTTCCGATTTCGTCCTGCCGCGCATAAAGTTTGCCGATGCCGCCCGTGTCGTCGTAGACAGTTCGCATCGCGGGCAGAAGTTGTTTCTTCAAATCCTTTGCCATTGCCACGATTTCCGGTTTGTTTTTTGCTAACGGCAAAACGGCGACTTTTATCGGTGCGAGTTCGGATTTGAGTTTAAGAATCACGCGCGTTTCGCCTTTTTCATTCGTTTTTTCCGTATACGCATCCATCAAAATTGCCAGCAAAGTGCGATTTACGCCGACAGCGGGTTCGATGACATACGGATAAAAACGCTGTTTCGTCGCTTCGTCAAAGTATGACAAATCTTCGGTCGAATCCGGGTTGATGCGTTTTCCTTCCGCGTCTTCGGGCTTTTTCGAGTGCGCCTTCAAATCGAAATCCTTGCGGTTGGCAATTCCCATTAACTCGTCAAACTGTTTTTCTTCATCGTCACGTTCGGGGAAAAAGCGATATAAAATATCAACCGTTCTTTCGGCGTAATGCGCCAATTCTTCGGGCGTTTGCTCGTAAAGTTTGAGATTGGCGGCGGAAATTCCTAAAGTGTAAAACCATTCTTGAAATCCGTCAATAAATTCTTGAAGAATGCGCGGCGCGTCTTCCGGTTTGCAGAAATACTCCATTTCCATTTGCTCAAACTCGCGCGTACGGAAAATAAAATTTCCGGGCGTAACTTCGTTGCGAAACGCTTTGCCGATTTGCGCGATGCCGAACGGCAGTTTGCGGCGTGAAGTGTTTAAAACATTGGCGAAATTGATAAAAATCCCCTGCGCCGTTTCCGGTCTTAAATAAGCCAACGCCGTTTCGTCGTCTTCGGCGGAAACCGCGCCGACGGTTGTTTTAAACATCAAATTAAATTGTTTCGGCTCGGTAAAATCGCATTCTTTGGATTCGCCCGCGTGAACCGACGGATGTTTCGGGCATTGTGAATCCGGCAATTTATCAAGTCGAAATCTGCCTTGACAAACGCGGCAATCAACTAACGGGTCGCTGAACGTCGTTTCGTGTCCGCTGTATTTCCAGACAAGGCGGTTTTGAATAATCGAAGAATCCAAGCCTTCGACGTCGTCGCGTTCGTGGACGAGCCAACGCCACCAACTTCGCTTGACGTTGTTCGCCAGTTCCACGCCGAGCGAACCGTAATCCCAACTGCTGCTAAGTCCGCCGTAAATGTCCGACGCGGGAAAAACGAATCCGCGCCGTTTTGATAAAGAGACGATTGTTTCAATGTTTGGTGCTGACATATTTCGATTTTAGATTTTAGGTTTTGGATTTTGGACTAGTAAAACTTTTTAGGCATTACCTTAATCCTGTTAAATAATTGAGCAAATTAAAATAAAATTAAAATGAAACCACAGATTTTCACAGATTAACTCAGATAAAATCCGAATAATATCTTGTGTCTATCTATGTTTATCTGTGGTTTCATTCCTATATTTAATTGTGAACGACTACTTATACCAGGTTGCGCGAAAAATTAAAGTTCGTTGAGAGGCGGTCTGTTCCCGCCAAAGCAGCGAGTTTTCAGTCTTTAGCGGGAACAGACCGCCTCTCAACGGTTGTATTTTTTTTCTTATTTTATTTTTCGTTGGGAAGATTCTTTTAAGGTAGCGGACAGCTTAAGAATTTTACCGCAGAAACGCGGAGGATTCGCCGGGAATCGCGGAGAAAACCTCGGCGGTTCTCGGCACCAAACTCTCTGCGCCCAAGGCGGTAAAATCTTATTTTGATTTATGCACACTCTTCAATTAAATGAAGGCGTGTGCAAATTAAAGTAATTTTATTTTCAATGCTTGACCATTCGCAATAGCTGATAGATGACAGATGATAACTGATAGATTTTATCTCTCATCTATTATCTATCATCTCGAATCTATTCCGAATGTAATTTCTTAAAATTCTAATTTGCACAGGCTTAAATTAAATCAATGCTCGAAATAACCACAAATAAAATCTTTTGTGGTTAAACTGAAACCGTCGCCTGCATTTGCGGACGGCTTTCCAATTCAAAAAACCTGACCGGCACTGCGCCGTTCACCCTCTCTTTTTCCTTACTCATTTCATACCACTTATCACAAACCGCGCAATGATAAAACTTAACCCAATCCGTCGCTTGAAAATTAAATTCAAGTTCGTTATTACAGTGCCAACAAGTCATAAACCTCGAAACCCTCCAAAATTAATTAAAAGTATTTTAACACACAAATCACAATAAAAGCCAAGTATTTTTTCACATTAATATCACTGCTTAAAAGTGTCAATGCTCCGCTTTATCTAACGACGTTAAATCAGCAAAATCAGGGAAAAATAAAAAATCACGAAAAGGACAATTAGCGATTTATATTTTGCATTTGAAGACGAGAAAAATCAAATAGAACGCGGTGGAAGTTTTTAAGATGCTTCAAGTTAAGTTTTCAGTTACAATGAAAGAAATAAGAGTTTGATGACTTTCGGTTTTGCCGGTTTTTAATTTGATGAAAATATGTCCGCGATAAAAAAGACCAGGACAAAATACACACTCGAAGAATACGCCGAACTCGAAAAAGGCGTGGAAGAACGGCTCGAATACTACGACGGCAGCGTCTGGAGTATGGCGGGCGCGAGTCCGACACACGAAGAAATCGTCGCTAATACGATTACCGAATTGAAAAACAATCTGCACGGTAAAGGCTGCCGCGTGTTCGGCTCGAATCTGCGCGTCAAAGTTCCCGTCTATTCGCCGTATCGTTACGCGGACGTAACCGCGCTTTGCGAACAACCGGTTTATGAAGATTTTTACGGCTTAAAAATGCTGGTCAATCCGAATTTGATTGTCGAAGTTCTCTCCGATTCAACCGAAAGTTTCGATTTAACCGACAAAATTTATCTTTCCTCGCTCGACTGTGAAATTGCTTTGGCGGAAATTTATTTAGACGTCGAATTTCCCAAAGTCGAACGCCCGCGTTTCCCGTTTGAACGCGAAGACTTTCGCTAAATCAAACTACTTGCGGAATTTAGTTCCTTCTCGTATCAAATTTTAAGTAAAATAATTGAATTAAGCTGCTCAACATTGAACGGCTTAATTTTTTTGCAACAAAACCAAACGCTTTTCTCGTAAAAAGCAAAGCGGCATTTTCATAAAAAGATAAAATATGCTCGAAGCAATCAACTTATCAAAAACTTTCACGAGCGACAGCGTTGATTACGAGGTGCTGAAAAACATTAATCTCGAAATAAAAGCGGGCGAATGCGCGGCGATCATTGGGAAATCAGGAAGCGGAAAGTCAACTTTGATGCACTTGCTCGCCTGTCTCGATACGCCGACGGCGGGAAGCGTGATGTTTGAAGGTGCGGATTTTTCGACGTTGACGGAGAAAGAACGCGATTTGCTGAGAAATCAAAAATTCGGTTTCGTCTTTCAACAGTTCTTTTTGAACGGGCAGGAAACCGTTTTTGAAAATGTCGTGCTGCCGATGCGGATTCGCGGCGCGACGCAGTATCGCTTGACAAAGGACGCGATGGACGCGCTCGAAGCCGTCGGGCTGAAGGATAAAGAAGAAAAACGCGCCAAAGATTTGTCGGGCGGCGAAAAGCAGAGAGTTTGCATTGCGCGTGCGCTGGTCGGAAATCCACAGGTTATTTTTGCCGACGAACCGACCGGCAATCTCGATTCAAATACGAGCGAGGCGATTGAAGATATGCTCTTTCGATTAAATAAAAATAAGGGTATTACGTTGATTGTCGTTACGCACGACGAGGATTTAGCAGCGAAATGCGAGCGCGTGATTGAGATGAAGGACGGGGAAATTGCAAATCAATTACGAATTATGAATTACGAATTACGAATTAGGAGTTGAAAATCGGAAATTACGGGCAAAAATTATAGAATTATCAATAACTCATCGTTTTTATAATTCGTAATTCGTATCATCGTTTTTATAATTCGTAATTCGTAATTCGTAATTCGTAATTGAATAATATGAGATTTTGGGACTTAATTAAAATTGCCAACCGCAACCTTTTTCGCGCCCGACTTCGCACGTTTTTGACTGTGATGGCAATTTTCGTCGGCTCGTTCACGCTCGTTTTGACGAATGGATTAGGCGACGGTTTGCGCGATTATGTCGAAAATCAAGTGAAGAATATTGAAGGCAATAATGTTTTGTTTGTCCGCAAGAAATTTGAACGCGAGGACGAACAGGCAAAACCCAATGAACCCGCTGAATATAAGGAAACGAGCAAAGACGAAGCCGGAAATATGATTGACCCGAATTCGATGAGCGTTTCTCAAGCGCAGGTGGAAGCATTGAGAAATGAAATTTCCGAAATTAAAACCATCACGCCGCGCTATTATATTGACGGCGAATATATCACGCTCGACGGCGCGAAAAAATATCAGGTCGCGCTCGGTATGCTGTCCGAAGGCGTAACGCAAAAAGTCGAAGCCGGAAAAACAATTAACGGTGAAAATCAAATTATGATTCCGCTGTATCTCGCAAAAGCCTTTGACGAGGACATCAGCCGTTTAATCGGCAAAACTGCGACTGTCGGTTATAAATTACAAAATCAAACCGGCGAGATGAAAACCGTCCAATTGAAAATAGTCGGCGTTTCGACCAAAGGAATGATGGCGAATTTTAACTCTTTTGTTGACGCGGGAACGGCAAAACGTATCTATGAAGACCAGCAGCGGCAAGAGAATGATTTTAACCGCTTTTCCAGTTTTACGTTTCATTTAAATACGAATAACGCGCAGCAAATCGCGGCGGTTAAAAGGAAATTGGACGAAAAAGGTTTTTCGGCGGAAACGATTGCCGACCAGCAAAAAAGGACTTACGACGCAATCGGGATTTTGCAAATCGGGCTGAACCTGTTTGCGTTTATCGCGCTTCTTGCCGCGTCGTTCGGCATTATCAATACGCTGGTCATCGCCGTTTTAGAACGCACGAAGGAAATCGGGCTGCAAAAAGCTCTTGGAATGGGACGCGGGAAAATCTTTCTGCTGTTCTCGCTCGAATCGGTGTTAATCGGGTTTTGGGGCGCGATTATCGGGATTGCCGGAGGAATAATTGTTGGGAACATCGTTAATGTTTTCCTGGCGCGGGCGTATCTCGAATCATTGGAAGGTTACAGCATTTTTGTCTTTACGCCATTTGCAGTTTTGTTCGTTCTGCTTCTGGTGTGCGCGATTGCTTTTGCGGCGGGTGTGCTTCCGGCTTTGCGGGCAAGCCGGCTTAATCCGATTGAAGCGTTAAGGTATGAATAATAGACTTTCACAAAAACGAGAGAATAGACCGCGGATGGCGCGGATTAAGCGGATAAAGACGGATAATTTAATTAAATAAAATCCGCGAAAATCCGCCCAATCCGCGTCATCGGCGGTCTATTCCTATTTTTCCTATTTTTCAAACAAATGTTTTTTCTAAATGAGAAAGTCTTAAATAATAAAAAAACAAGGAGATGAAATGATTATTACAACAGGAAATGAAGTTGCGGGTAACGATATTGAAGAATATCTGGGAATTGTGCGCGGAATTGTCGTCCGGGCAACGGGCATCGGGCGCGGAATTGTCGGTGGTTTGAAGTCAATTGTCGGCGGGAATATTGAGGAATTTACGCACGTCTGCGAAAACGCGCGGGTCGAAGCATTTAACCGGATGGTGCAGCACGCAAACGCCATCGGTGCGGACGCAATTATTGGAATGCGCTACGATGCGACGGAGTTTTCGCAGGGTTCGACCGAAGTTTTAGCTTATGGAACGGCGGTTAAATTAATAAACAAATAATTTACAGGGATAACTAGAGATAAACGGAGGTTTATTCTCAAAATTACCGTATTGCCGCCGCAATCAAAGCAATAATTATTATGACGGCTAGGATGAAAATTGATAAACAACCGATTTTCAGCCAACTGTAAGGTCTTTCGCCCTGAACTTCGCCGGTTCTGCCGTTGACGACGATTTGGAAAACTTTGTTATTGTAGCGATACGCACCCGCGTAGACGGGCAAAAGCAGATGTTTGAACGTAACTTTTGAGTATTCGGTGGAAACATTGTGAACTTGCTGCTCGTCGCCGCCGATGTCCTGACGGACGTCGTTGTAAATCACGCCGGTTGCGATTTGTTTGAATTCTTCAAAACCTTCTTCGAGCGTTACCTGGTAAGTTTGCGCTTTGTGTCCGGCGAGATAGGCGGGTTCATACGGGACGATTTCGCTGAATTGCCAATTTAATTTTTTTAAGTATTCAGGCACAACCGATTTCGTTGCGGCAATATAAATATCATCAAAAAATCTGGAAACCGCGCCCGCTGCCGAATGCCAATTCGTGTGTCTGACTTGCCTTGATTTCCGTTCGCCGTTTTCTTTGTAATGCTCCGTTTCGTAATAATACTCGCCGCGTTCACCTGAATATTGACTATGCGTGTCGGCATCGAAAGTCCAATAAGGAATATAGACGCTGCTAATTTTGTCGGGTTGGGCGAAAATCTTCAAATTGTTTGGCGCAAACCAGCGCGAATTAATCCACGTTTTTAACGAACCGGAAGCGTGTTGGTTGGTGATGGAAAAAGGCAAAACGCCTTCGGGCGCAACGAGCGGGTCGGCGGATTTCGGTTGTGCAACAATCTTCGCGCCGCAAAAATCGCAGTTTCGCGCCGTTTCCGGCGGAACAAACGTAACGGTTGCGCCGCAACTACTGCACGAAACCTGCATCGCTTCTCTGGCAAGCGGCTGCAATCGTTCGGCATCGGGACGCAAAAAGCTGTTAAAATCACGCTCGGTAATTTCGCCTCCGTCCGTCGCAATTGTTTTTGTAAAATTACAATACGGACAGGTAAGCTGCCCGTTGCGCGGGTCGAAAATTATATTCGCGCCGCATTGTTCGCACAAAAAACGATTGATATTTTCTTTGGCAATTTGTGGATTTTCCTGCATATTTAAGATTCAAGGAAGAAAAGAACCTTTTCCGCCTCTGCCGATTCGCATATTCGTCAGCCAATCGAGCCAGCGATATTTTAACGTCTTCGGCGCGAGATATTCGGTTATTCCAATAGCTTTGCTTGTTTTGCCGTCGCGCAGGGTCAGCGTCATTTCGCTGAGAAAGCGCAAGTAAAAGAAGCTCGAATCAATAATTTTTGATTGCTCGACGCGCAGCCGCACATTGTCTTCGGAATCGAGCCGCAGACGAGTCGGGTATTTTATGCCGAATTTATCGCGCTGAAAACTTTGCTGTTCGTAATCGGTGTCGTGGTCGCTTAATGCGCCGTCGCGGACGGTGAAAAGTTTCGTCGTCGGCTGCTCTTCGCCGACTTCCTTGTAGCGGTAAAAAACGGCGGTCGCATCGGCAAAATGAGCGCGTCCCCATTGCCATTCGGAAACGGTGTCGGGCAGCCAGCGATTGTCGAAATTATGGTCGTGATAACCCGTTCCGCGAAAATTAACAACATCAATTCCTTTCCCTTTGTCGTCCGAGATGCTGATTCTGCCCGTTACATCCGCCCGCGCAACGGCGAGATTCCAAACGTGCGCGTCGTCCTTATTTAATACTTTATCGGGCAAAAAATCGCTTTCAATCGAAAGCCATTCAAAATGCGCTTCGAGCCGGCGGTTTTTGCGGAGTTTGGCGTTGATGGAAAGAATATAGCCCGAACCGTAAGGCACGGATTCGAGACGGAAAAAATTTCCGCCCATTTGACACGACGGCTTTTCCTGGCTTGCCGTGAAATCTTCCGGTGAAAATTCGTTAATGGCGCGATAGACCGGTTTGCCGTCGCGGTAATAAGTAAAAGCGAGCGCGGGAAAACAATTATTGTATTGCAAAGTTTTTCTTCTGCGGAGTTTGTCGGTAAATTTATTGTGTGTTCGGTTGGCTGAATTGTAACGCGGCGAAAAAATGAAGTTATCGAGAAAAATTATCACCACCGCGTCGCGTCCGTCTTCGCTCAACGCATCGAAATACCACCACTCAAACGCTTTCGGGTTGGTTTTCGGCTGCCAAACGTCCGCCTTTATGCTGGAAGTAAAGGAAAATTTCTCAGCTAATACCTGTTTGGGTGCGTTCATTGGGGAAATTCCGCCGGAAATAAATTTGAAAAACAAAAGCCTGAGAATGAGGCTAACTTCTCTCAGACTTAATGTCAAAAGTTTTTCACCAAACTAAAGCGAATTTGGTTCGGGCATCGGTGTATTCGGAACATTATTAAGATATTCATCCATTCCGGCATCGCTTTGTTTAATGAATTTGTAAATTTCGGCGTAGCGTTGTTTCCAGGCAGCGGTGCTTGGATTATTTTCGGCTTGAGCAATTTTCACCGTGCGGGCATACGCGTCGAGCATCCGGTTAATCAGTTTTTCAAGTTTCGCGCTGTCTGCCTTCATCTCGCTGTCTTCCTGCGCTTTTTTGCCGTGTTTAGCTTGAAAATCCTTCGCCGCTTTTCCATAATCTTGTTCGTAATTAAAAGCAATTATGTAATACGGATAAGAGGTGTTTTTGATTTTCGATTCGTATTGCAGCGATTTGTAAAAATTCTGCGCGGCTTCTTTCTGGTCTGTATCAATCGCAAAAATTCCGATAATGTAATACATCAGAGCCGTTGCTTCGGCTTGGTCTTTGAACGGTTGAAAAGATTTCGGCAATTTTCCCGCATCGAGAAGACTCAAAGTTTGTTTGGCATATTTGACGGAATCCGCGCCGAAGGTTTTATCTTTATTCTTTGTCAAAGCCTCGTAGCCGCCGTAAGCCAGGTTCATCGCAATGTATGAGTTTTCGGGTTCTTGCGTCAATATCTCTTTGCCAAGCGCAAATGCTTCGGCGATTTTGCCTTCGTCCAATTTTTTATTTACCGCCGTGGCGCGATATTTTTCGACGAAACCTTTGATTTTTGTTACTTTCTCATCTTTATCATTACCGTATTGAGCCAAAAAATCCTTACTCATTTGGTAAGCCTTATCCTGGTCTTCGGATTTTTTCGTCTGCGACATTTTGGCAATTTTGCCGAAAAGTTCATCTTTGGATTGTTTGTCCTGAGCAAACGCCGTCAGGGTTAAAGCGGCTGTTAAAAAAAACAGGCAAATAATAGAAGCAAATTTTTTCATTATAAAATCTCCTCAAAATAGTGTGTTATTGAAATATAGCAAAGCCATTAATCTGAAACAAATATCGAATTGAAAAATAAAATTTGGCAAACTTTTGTCGGGTAATTGAATCTTTATCATTGAAAAACGGCTCTCCCGAAATTTTCATAAAACAAAAAGGAGAACAAATGAAAAAAGGAACAAAAGCGATATTATTGAGTTTGGTTCTGGCGGCGGGAATTTTGACGGCGGCGTGTCCGCAACGCACGAGCATTGCCGACATCGAATCAAATCCGTCAAGGTTTTACGACAAAGATGTCGCCGTAGCGGGAACTGTCCGGAATAGTTACGGCGTTTCGATTCCGATTATCAGCAACGGACAAGGCGGCATTTATAAAGTTGACGACGGAACGGGTTCGATTTGGGTGTTGACCCGAAGAAGCGTCCCGTCAAAAGGAGCGCAACTGGGCATCAAAGGCAAAATCCAAAACGGCGTAAATTATAATGGAAAGAACTACGGTTTGGTTTTGGTGGAAGACGACCGTAGATTTAAGAACGGAAAGTAAATTTAAGTCAATCAATGACAAGCGACGGGCGATAAGTTAAAATCTTGTCGCCCTCTTTTTATGAATAATCTAATCAAATCTTTTGAGCGACAATTCCTGCTTTTGCATCTGCGTTCTTGTGAATTTATCAAAAAAATTCCGAATGATAAACTTTTTTGGAAACCGCGTAAAATAAGATTTAGTTTTGTTCAATTTTCGTGCGGCGAATATATTCTGCGAAGCGCGGGCGCGGTTGAACAAACCTTCGGCGGAATTACAAGCAGACTTTGGGACGACCCGTTTGAATGGACTTTGCCCGAAGAACTTTCGACAACCGGCAAAATTTTGGAATATCTTGCGGAAGTCGAAGCAGCGCGGCAAAATGGTTTCGCATTTTTTACTTCCGACGAAGATTTGAAAAAGCAAATGCCTGCGCCCGAAAAGTTAAAATCAATCTTCGAGATTTTGCTTGCAACCGTCGCCCGCGCCGAACATTTTCAGGGACGCGCTTTTGCCGTTTTTCAAATGTTTTCCGACGAAAGACTTCCGATTATTTAGTTTTGATAATTTTGAATCTGAACAATTTCGTGTAAAAATGCGTTGTAGTTTAAGTCTTAAAAAACTCTTTTATAATTGGAGAAAAAAATGTTCTGTCCAAATTGCGGTCAACAACAAGTTTCGCAGGAAATAAAATTTTGTTCCCGCTGCGGTTTTCCGCTCGGCTTAGTTTCGGAAATTCTCGCAAACGGCGGTTTTTTGCCGCAATTAGCCGATTTGCATAAATCAAAAAAGATTCTGACAAAATCCAACGGAATGAAATTCGGTTTAGTCTGGTTTTTACTTTGGACTTGTTTGCTGACACCGCTTTTAGGAATCGCCGGTGCCGATGCACTTGCCGGAACTGCGGCAGTTTTAGGCTTTGTCGGCGGAATGATAATTGTCATTCTTTCCGCATTATTTCTTCAAAACGAACCTAAACATTTACAAGACGCATATTTGAATCAAAAGGAAAATATGATGCCCGCACATTTAAAGGGAAATCAATCCCAAACCGCGCTGCCGCCGCAGCAAACGCAACCCGCACAAAGTTATGTTCCGCCTGTTAATTCCTGGAAAGCTGCAAACACGGGCGAATTGGTCGAGCCACGCAGCGTAACCGAAGGAACGACGAAATTGTTGTATAAAGATGAATAATTATTGTGTCGGTTGAATGACTTTTGTTCCCGCAAAATCGTAAGTTACATAGAAATTCAAAGCATTTTCTTTTATATCGGCGCGGATGTCTTTAACTTTCGCGTTGAGCGTTCCTTCAGTTGCGGCAATCGGCAGATTTAAGGCGATTTGCTGTCCGCGCAAAATTGTAACCGGATTGACACGATTGTTGAGCGTTGTCTGCACAATCGGCGTTACGACACCACTCAGAAGCGGCGTAATTCCGTCGAGATTGACGGTTTGAACGTCAATCTGTCCGAAAACGGTTTGCTGCGTTTCATCATATCGCAAATTGAAATTTGCCTGCGCCCAACCCGCAAAATTTATACAATTTCCCAAAAGCGAAGTACTTCCCTGAAAAGCCAGCGGTGCTGTTATCTTGCCATCTTCCAAACGCACGCCTGTTTTAACGCCGCTGCCTTCGGGAAGAAGAGTAATTTTACCCTCGCAGCCGCCGTTTTGCTGAAACGCGATTTTCTCTGCTTGAAAGTCGGGCTGAAAATTGTTTCGTCCGGTAAGATTTAGTGGAAATGCCGGCGCGTTCATATCGCGGAAAATTGTTCCCAAAATTGTGTCGAAAAATTGCTGATTCAGAACGACGGTGGCTGTTCCCGCAGGTATTCCATTCGCGTCGGGCGGTTGAATCGGGTTTCCCGGAATTGCCGTCGCACGCGGCGCACCGCCAAAGAAATATAAAACCAAAACCCCGCCGATGACCAAGCCCAACACCGCTCCAAGTATAAATAGTAAAATTTTGCTCATTGTTTTTTGACGCGATTTGTTTTATTCACCACTTCGCGCATAGTTTTCTAAAATCAGTTGAATCCAATATTTTCCGGTTAAGTAAGATTAGATTAAATAAATTTTTTAAGTCAAGGCTGGAAAAAGGAAAAAGCCGACAGATGAATGATTGCATACGAAAAATATCTATTCATTTCATCTATCGGTATCAATGGTTATGGAAAAAATTTAGCTAAAGTCGAATCCGACTTTTTACGGAACGAAAGCGTTCGGGACAGGTTTGTCGGTGGCTGCGCCAAACGCCACGCCCGTAAATCCTGCCGTCGAGCGTTGCAAATACCAAATCCCATCTCGGAATACTGCAATATCCGCTTTGCCGTCGCCGTCGTAGTCGGCGGGAGTTGGTAAATCCGTCGGAATGCCAAACTGCACTCCGGTGAATCCAAGTTGGCTTCTTTGTAAATACCACACGCCGTTTGATGGACGAAATACGGCAATGTCCGTCTTTCCGTCGCCGTCGTAATCCGCCGCCACCGGTTTGTCGCTCGCGTCGCCAAACTGCATTCCGGTAAAACCTGCCCGGCTTTGCTGAATATACCAGGTGCTGTTTGACGGACGGAAAACAGCATAATCAGCACGTCCGTCGCCATCGTAATCTCCCACGACTGGCTTATCCGCCGCTTCCCCGAACTGGAAAGCAGTGAACTGATTATTAGCCAGGTTAAAGACATACCAAACGCCGTTCGATGGTCGCCAAACAGCTAATTCAGCTTTGCCGTCGCCGTCAAAATCTGCCGGTTGCGGAATATCATTTGCATCACCGAAGGTAAATCTGATAAATCCGGCAGTGCTTCGTTGGAGATACCAAGTTCCGTTGCGATAAACAGCCAAATCCGTGCGTCCGTCGCCGTCATAATCGGCGGGAACGATTTTATCGTTGGTATCGCCGAATTGTGCGCCGAAAAAGCCGTTTTGCGAGCCGAGAATATACCAGTTTCCGCCGTTCGGACGAAAGACGGAAATATCAGCTTTGCCGTCGCCGTCAAAATCAAATTTAGTACCGTTAGGCGCGAGATTGTTTTCCCAAACTCCGCGACCGTGCGTTGCAATTTTCAAAATCCGATGAATCGGCTGAATTTCCATACCGAAAACGGCGACGCGCGGCAGACTATCGCTGAACGGCGTCCAGTTTGCGCCGCCGTCGGCTGAACGAAAAACGCCGATGTCCGTGCCGGCAAAAAGTTGCTGCGAATTTGCCGGGTCAACCACGAAAGCATTAACCGGAACATCGGGAATACCGTTTCCGGCGGGTGTCCAGGTCGGTGTTCCGCTCGTCAGATTCGTCGTTTTCCAAACGTGCTGTCCCGCCGCCAGTCCGTAGCCGTTAAGCGCGACATACGCAATATTTGAGTTGTTCGGGTCAATTCTAATGCGCCCGACATAACGCGGCGGAATCGCTCCGGTAACGTCGGTCATTGTCGTTGCGCCCGCTGTGGTCGAAAGATAAATTCTCCCGGTTCTTGTTCCGGCAAGTCGAATATCATCATTTTGTGGCGAAATTGCAATTGCGCTGATAACGGCGGGCAAAACTCCGCTGACATCAACCATCGTTGTGCCTTTATCAACCGAACGATACAAACGATTTGTTCCGAAATAAAGCGTGTTGATTGGATTGCCGGGACCGCCGACAATCGGAGCATAAAACAAAACCATGTCGGCGCAATTGATACCGTTCGGCGTTCCGCCGCAGCCTAATAAGCCGCCCCAATTCGGGTCGCCGGTTACTGCGTCGCCGGTTGCCGCCCGCGAAAATCCGATTTGAGTAGTTGTTTGGTTGAAATAAGTATGGTAAGCCGTAACACTGGTAAAATTAACGGCATTTTGGTCAATAACGACAAATCCGCCGTCGCCGCCGTCCGAACGAACCCAAGTTGTGCCGTCAACGGCGAGAAATTCCGTGCCGTTATCCTGCGTTCCGCCAAGCGTGTAGTGGCGGTCGGTCGGGTGCAGAGCGATACTCTCAAACTGCGTCGCGCTAAACGTCGAATTGTTCAAAGTCGTCCAAACAATTGGTGTTGCGCTGGCATTCGTTGTTTTCCAAATTCCGCCGTCGCTGCCGAAATAAACAATTTGCGGGTTTGAAGGCGCAATGGTAATTGCGTGCGTGTCAACGTGCAAGCCCGAAGAACTGGGTGTAAAACTCATTGCGCCGTTAGTTGAGCGTCCGAAAACCAGGTTCGGCGAGCCGCCCAGATAAACATTATCGGCGTTGGTTGGATCAACCGCGACTGCAATATCATAAAAACACTGAGTTCCGCAAAAATTATTGCCGAGCGAGGTTGGAAAAGTCGCACCGCCGTCAACCGATTTAAAAGTTGTTCCGCTTGCCGTGCCGGTTGCCGCGTAGACTGTCACGACTCCGCCGACTTTGGCGATGGCAAGTTCGGCGCGTCCGGCATTTGAACCGTCGCTCGTAGTCAGAGTGCGCGTAAAAGTCGGCGTCGGGTCGAGCGCGTTAGTCGAGAGATAAATGCCGCCGTCGCCCCCGTTTCCGATGAGCGTGCAAATTAAGCGATTCGGATTATCGGGTTCAATAACCATATCAACCATCGAGCGGCTGACATTACCGGCGGTTGAAACCGACAGTTTTTCAAAACCGGGATTCGCCGCCATCGCATTGGTTGTGCGGTAAAGTCCGGCAGGCGGAAGTACCAAACCTGTCGTGGTTGAACCGATACCGGCGACACCGCTTGTCGTTGTCGCAAACAAAATGTTCGAATTGGTCGGATGCACGACAATTTTGCCAATTGCGCGTCCGGTAAAAACATCGCTGCCGGCGGCGTTTTGATTAAGCGGTCCCGACAAAACCGGCGTTGTTTCGGCATTGGTGATTCGGTAAATTCCCACGCCGATGAAGCAGCCGCTGCCGCACAGTCCGGCTTCGCCCGTGCCGACAAAAATTGTCGTCGGGTCGGATGGAGAAATCGCCACCGCACCGATTGCCAGAGTTTGTGCGCCGTCCATTATCGGAGTCCAGGTCGCACCGCCGTTGAGCGAGCGATATACGCCGCCCTGCGCCGCTCCGACATAAACGATGTCTGGATTAGTCGGATGAACGGCAATTGCCGCAACGCGCCCGCTGTAAGCTGTCGTTTGACTAACCGGAATCGGCGCGGGACCAAGCGGTTTCCACCCTGCGGCAGGAGATTGAGTTAATTCTTCACGCTGTTGGGCAATATCTCTTTCGCTTTGTTCCATTATTTTGACTGCTTTACTGCGCGAATCGCGTTTTGCCGTATCAAAACCGCGCAATAAACCGATTTGTTCCGCCCGCATCATCAAATAATCGCCTTTTTCAATCTTTGTGCCTGGCGGCAAATCCGGGTCGCTCGTTTCTTCATCGTTTGAAACTTCCGAATCATTTTGACTATAATCCGAAATATACAACCACACAGGAACGGCACAACCGGCAATCAAAAGAAACAAAAGCGCAAGTTTTAATGTTTTCATTCACTCTCCATAAAATTAAATAAATTCGTGATTTTGGGATTACAAAATATGCATCTATATGTGTCTAATAGATAGGTATTCGGTAACTTTAGCATATTGGATGTGAAAAATGTAAGCCGTTAATAACAGAATGTGCAAAAATGTTGTTTGACAGAAAATACGAAAGACAAAAAAACATACTTTAGTAATTCATTAAAATTCAAACAAAAATGTTGCTACTCTTTACTCTGATGTGTTTTCAGAGATATTATCTTAAACAAGCATTGACCATTCTTAATTTTAATTGCAGTTGAATATTATGTTTTGCCCGAAATGTGGAACGAAAAACCCTGATAACGGAAAATTTTGCCGCAGTTGCGGAACGGATTTGAGTCCGGTTTCCGACGCTTTGGCGGGAAAATCAAGCAGCCAATGGCAAAACTTTGGCACGATGAAGCCGATGAAACCGCTCGAGCCGATGGATTTGTGGAATCACAAAGGCAAGCCGGTGCATTGGGAAGGCGCGTTTGGCAAACTTTTTATGGGCATTGCTTTTATGGTCGTTTCGATTGTCCTGGCTGTTTCCGGCAGAGGAACAAGTTGGTGGTTTTGGATGCTGATTCCGGCGTTTTCAATGCTGGGCGCGGGAATAGCGCAAATTATGCAGCTACGGAAAAACGAAAAAAGAATGCTTCCGGTTACGCCGCAGGAAACTCGAAATAATCTCAAAGAAGAAACAAGAGCCGAACTTCCATCGTCGCAAACTGATTATGTTTCGCCGGATTCCCGATATAAAACAGGCGACCTCGCTGCACCGCCGAGCGTTACCGAAGGCACGACGCGGCATCTGGAAATGGATTCGGAAGGCGAAACGATGACTTTGCCGAAACCAAATAATTAACCTGAGTTGCCATTTGTGAAAAATTTATCTGATATTGCCCGCGAAACACGCGAAACACACGAAAAAGAGAAAATATTCTAAATTTTTTCGCCTGTTTCGTGTGTTTCGCGGGCAAAAATCTTAGAATCTTTCATAACTGACAACTTGAGTTAAGTAGTCGGATTATTCCAGCGGCTCGACTGTAATTTCATCGAACATTGCTTGCCGCCGCAAGGTTTCGGCAAGTATTTCGGCTTTTCGCCCGGTCAAAATCAGCGGCGAACTGCGGCAGGAAATTTCAAAAACCTCTTCTTCCAACATTTCGATTTCCAAATCACCGAGCGAAATTCCGCCGGTAACGCGAATATCTTCAAAATTCTGAATCCGAAATTTACCTTTTTCTTCGACGAAATCTTCGATAAACGGGTCTTGCAAAGCGTGTTTCGCTTCTTCGACGTTTCTGTAATTTCCTTCGACTATCAAGCAGAATTCGATTGCTTTTTTCTTTTCCATAATTATTCGGTGAAAGTAAATTTATATTGATTTTGCACTGAAAAAATAAAAATTTCAAAGTTTCCAAACAATGTGTCAAAATTTACCTTTTAAAAATTAATCAAAAAAAACAACTTTGCGTCTTGAGAGCTAATTCCTTATTATTTCCTTTAAATCTTATGTATAAGGAACAATAATTTACAAATGATAATACCTGTTAAATGGACTGACGAAGGCGTTAATATGCTCGACCAGCGTCTTTTGCCGACTGAGGAAAAATGGCTGATGCTGAAAAGTTTCATGGAAGTTGCTGACGGCATCCGCGATATGGTTGTGCGCGGTGCGCCCGCGATTGGCGTTTCCGCCGCTTACGGTATTGCGCTCGGAGTGAAAAATTTTGTCGGCACAAATGCTGCCGATTTGGAAGAAGAACTCGATTATATTTGCGATGTGATGAGCAAAACGCGCCCGACTGCCGTTAATCTTTTCTGGGCGATTGACCGGATGAAACGCACGTTTCAGAAAGCAAAAGCCGAAGGCAAATCAATTTCCGAAATCAAACAAATTTTGATTCAAGATGCAAAAGATATTCACGAGGAAGACATCGAATCGCAACGCTTAATCGCCAAATTCGGCGGTGAACTTCTCGAAAATGATTCGACCGTTTTGACGCATTGCAACGCCGGAGCGTTGGCAACGGGCGGAGTTTGGGGAACTGCGCTCGGCGTGATTCGCGGCGCGATTGACCAGGGGAAAAAAGTTTCCGTTTATGCCGACGAAACGCGCCCGTATTTGCAGGGCGCACGTTTGACGGCTTGGGAACTTTTACAGGATGACATTCCCGTAACTTTGATTACCGACAATATGAGCGGTCACGTGATGAAAAAGGGAATGATTCACGCGGTTGTCGTCGGTTCGGACAGAATCGCGGCAAACGGCGACGTCGCCAATAAAATCGGAACTTATATGGTTGCCGTGCTTGCGCGTCGTCATAACATTCCGTTTTATGTCGCCGCGCCGCTTTCAACCGTTGATATGAATTGTCCGACGGGTGAAGAAATCCCGATTGAAGAGCGCAATATCAGAGAAATTACGCACGTTCAAGACATCCAACTCGCGCCCGAAGGCATTGATGTGAGCAATTACGCTTTTGATGTAACGCCGAATGATTTGGTAACGGCAATTATTACCGAAAAGGGCGTGGCACGCGCACCTTTTACCGAAAGTTTGAAAAAGATGTTTGAAGAATAAATCGTGAATCGTGAATCGTGAATCGTGAAGTGTTCGTCGTTAATCGAAAAAAGAAATTTGATTGACCAATTATGTTCAAATTACAACTAAAATACAACTTTTACGATTCACGATTCACGATTCACGATTTACGATTCACTACTTATCACCTATGAAATTAAGGAGGAAAAACAAAAATGCGTAAAGTAGTTCTCGGTCTTGGTGTCAGTTTGGATAATTATATTGCCCGCAAAAACGGCGCGGTTGATTGGCTTTCGATGGATTGGGATTATGATTGGACGGCGTTTTTCAAAACGATTGACGTGGTTTTGATGGGACGCAAATCTTGGGACAAAGCCGTTGAAATGAGTCCGAAACCAAAAAAGAAAGCGAAATCTAAAGCGTCAAATCCTTACGCCGGAATGGAAACATATATATTTTCAAAAACATTGAAAGAAAGCGGCGTTGAAGGAGTCGAAGTTGTTTCGGGAAACTTGAAAGAATTTATCGAAAATCTGAAGGTCAAAGACGGCAAAAATATCTGGCTGTCAGGCGGCGGCGAACTGGCGAAAAGTTTTCTGGATGAAGGTTTAGTTGATGAAATATATTTGGGCGTAACGCCGATTTTGCTGGGTTCGGGCATTCCGCTCTTTCCTGAATTAATTCGGGAAGTTCCGCTTAAATTTGTTTCCTGCAACATCTGCAAACATAAAAAGGAAGACAACGCGATGCTGGAGTTGATTTATGAAGTGAAAAAATAAAATGCCCTCAGCACATTAGCCGAAGGCATTTTGTTTGGTAACTATCTAAAAATCTTACCAGCGTGAACCGCCGCCGCCGCCGCCGCCGTAACCACCACCGCCACCGCCGCCGCCGCGATTTCCGCCACGACCGCCGCCGCCGCCGTAACCGCCACGACCGCCGCCGCCGCCGCCACCGCCACTGCGACTTTCGCGTGGTTTGGCTTCGTTGACTTTTAATTCACGACCGTCAATTTCCTTGCCGTTGAATTGTTCGATGGCTTGTGCCGCTTCTTCTTTGGAAGACATTTCGACAAAAGCAAATCCGCGTGAACGTCCGGTGTCGCGGTCTTCGATAATCGTCGCCGATTCGACAGTTCCGAGTCCGCCGAATAATTCTTCCAAGTCCTGGCTGGAAGTATCGAAAGAAAGATTTCCTACATAAAGTTTTGTTGACATAAAAATATAACCTCGTTCCGATAATTTTCGGAACATTCAAATAGAAGCGTCGAATCGAATTGGCTTCGGAGAAACGGTCTGTAACGCGAAGGATCGGTTTCGGATACTCAAAATTTTGAGCGACTTCTGCAACTATAAACAACCTAATCTCGAACTATCCAAAACGCCTTAATTGAAACGGGCGCATCACCGTTGACACGCGAGAGAAGGATTAACTGCTTTCTATTAACGCACAATTGAGGCGTTTGTGGCAAGTGATATTTTCATTTATCAAAGTAAATTCTAATGATATGTTTTCGCATTAAACCGGAAAATGCGAAACTTGTTTTGATAATCGGCGATTTAACGTAGATAATTGAAGCCTGTGCAAATTAAAGTAATTTTATTTTCAATGCTTGACCATTCGCAATAGATGGAAGATGACAGATGATAACTGATAGATTTTATCTGTCATCTATTATCTATCATCTCGCATCTATTTCGAATGATATTCCTTAAAATTCTAATTTGCACAGGCTTCAGATAATTGACCTTTTCAAGTTATTAAAGCAATGATTTCATCACCGGATACAAACCAGAAATTTATCAGGCGCGTTCTGATAGCAGTTGCGATTGTAATAGTCGCGCTGTTATTTATTTCACTCGTGTATTACGCCTTCGATGTGCTTTTATTGTTTTTTGGCGGAATTTTGCTGGCGATTTTTCTGCGCGGTCTGGCAGATTTGACGCGCCGCTATACAAAACTTTCCGAAGGTTTGTCGGTTCTGCTCGTGTCGCTGCTTTTGCTGATAATTTTGGGCGGCGCGATTGCGCTGCTTGCGCCGAGTGTTGCCGAACAAGTCCGGCATTTACGCGACGAACTGCCGAGATCCGCGCAACAGGTGAGCGCGTATATCTCGCAATTCGGTTGGGGCAGAACGATTCTTGAACAAATGCCAAGCACCGACGAAATTGTTCAAAAGATTGATACATCAAGCCTTTTGTCGCGGGTCGGCGGTTATTTTTCTTCGACTGTCGGCGCGCTCGGCAACTTTTTTATCGTGATTTTGCTGGCGATTTATCTGGCAATCGAGCCGCAATTTTACGCCGACGGTTTTACCAAACTTTTTCCGTTTAATAGACGCGGAAGAGTACGCGAAGTCTTAAATGAAACCGGCGATACGCTCAGTTGGTGGCTGATTGGTAAAGCCGCTTCGATGATTTTTATCGGTTTGCTGACGTGGATTGGCTTATATATTCTGGGCGTTCCGCTGTCGCTGACTCTCGGTTTGATTGCCGGTCTTTTATCTTTTATTCCAAACTTCGGTCCGATTTTGTCCGCCGTTCCCGCGATTTTATTAGGTTTTATTGACAGCCCGATAAATGCTCTCTACGTTTTAATTCTGTTTATTATTGTGCAGATTATTGAATCAAACGTGCTAACGCCAATGATTGAACGCCGCACGGTTGAACTGCCGCCGGCACTGACGATTGTTACACAACTAACTTTGGGCGCTTTAATCGGCGGATTGGGTTTGGTTCTCGCCACGCCGCTTCTGGCAGTCGTCATGGTTTTGGTGAAAATGCTTTATATCGAAGATGTTTTAGGCGATAAAATCAGGGATTCTCAACGCCAGGACGCTGAAACGCAAAGGCACGAAGAGCCGGAAAACGCAACAACAAATTGATAGAAATTGCTTTGTCTAAAGTTTATTTTTGATTTACTTTGCGCCTCTTCTCTGCGTCTTTGCGCCTTTGCGTTAAAATAAAAAATATGATTCAACGCTACACCTTGCCCGAAATGGGCGAACTTTGGTCAGAGCAAAATAAATTTCAAAAATGGCTCGACGTCGAGATTGTCGTCTGTGAAGTTCACGCGGAAATGGGAACGATTCCCGCGGACGCAGTTGAAGAAATCAAAGCAAAGGCGGCATTCACGCCGGAGCGAATCCGCGAAATCGAAAAAGTTACCGACCACGACGTGATTGCTTTCACGACCAATCTGGCGGAAAACATCGGCGATGCGGCGCGGTTTGTGCATTACGGTTTGACTTCGAGCGACGTTGTGGACACGGCGAACGCACTGCTTTTGAGAGATTCGTGCGACATTCTTTTGCCGAAAGTTGACGTGCTTTTGGAAGTTTTGAAACGCCGCGCTTACGAATTTAAAGACACGCCGCAAATCGGCAGAACGCACGGAATCCACGCCGAACCGACAAGTTTCGGGATGACCTTCGCGCTCTGGTTTGCGGAAATGAAACGCAACAAGGAGCGTTTGGAAAAGGCGAAGAAAATTGTATCAGTCGGAAAAATAAGCGGCGCGGTCGGCGCGTTTGCACATCTCGACCCGGAAGTTGAAGAGAGAGTTTGCGAAAAACTCGGATTGCAGTTTGCACCGATTTCGACGCAGGTTATTCAGCGCGACCGATACGCCGAATATCTTTGCACATTGGCAATTATCGCGTCATCTTTGGAAAAATTTGCGCTTCAAGTCAGGCACTGGCAGCGCACTGAAGTTAGAGAAGCACAGGAAAAATTCAAAACCGGACAAAAAGGTTCGAGCGCGATGCCGCACAAACGCAACCCGATTTTGTCGGAACGCATTTGCGGAATGGCACGAACGATTCGCGCCAATTCGATTGTCGGGCTTGAAAATGTTGCGCTCTGGCACGAACGCGATATTTCGCATTCGTCGGCGGAAAGAATCGTTTTGCCCGATTCGTCGGCGGCTTTGGATTATATTTTGGCGAAAACGACTTCGCTTTTGGACTCGCTGGTCGTCTATCCTGAAAATATGTTGAAAAATCTGAACGCGACACACGGTTTAGTTTTTAGCGGACAACTGCTTTTAGCTTTGACGCAAAAAGGCGTTTCGCGCGAAGATGCGTATTTTTGGGCGCAAAGAAATGCGATGAAAGTTTGGGACGAAGGCGGCGAATTTAAGGATTTAGTAATAAATGACGCAGATATTCGCGCCAAATTATCACAAGAGGAAATCGAAAAAGTTTTTAACGTGCGGCATTATCTGCGAAATGTCGGGAAAGTTTTTGCAAGAGTTTTTGGCAAAAGTTATACCGATTCAAATTAAATGTGCGTATCAATGGCGGAAGCCCGACTGTTAAGGAGGGCTAATAGATTGAGAAAAGCCTGCGCTCACGCTTGGGCTTCTGCCATTGATACGCACAAATTTGATTTAAACCGGTATTATTAATTGTTCAACTGATTTATTGAAAATTAAAAGCGAGAGCCGAAACTCCCGCTGTGATTGGGTTGAATTTTTTGGAAATTAATTTGAATATTTTTCAGCAAAATTTCCAACAACCGGAATTTTATAAATTTCACCGCCATAGCCTTTAATTGCCGCCATAATCACAAAATAGAGTATGCCGATACTCAAACCTAATGCTACTAAACCGAGGACTCCTGTAAAGAGCGAAGGAAACCCTAATATTGCAGTGTCGAGAAACATTGCGACAAACACAAGTATAGCAATCGGAATAGAAATAACGATTCCCGCAACTTGCAGGAAAAGAACTTGGAAGGCGTGGAAACGAGCCACTTTATTTGTTTTATCCTGCACGATGACAAGTATGCTGTAAATTAAGCCGAGCGGCAGTCCGCAGGCAAGATTGCCAAAGTAACAAATTAAAACCCCAATTCCGGTGTCTAAGCCGAGCGCAGTTTTTCCGTTCATATTTTGCATATTTTTAATGAATCTCCTTTTTTGGTTACAATGATTTTAGTAAAAGCGGAAGTTAAAATTTAGTTCAACGTGAATTTACCACAAAGACGTTGCTAAAAACAAGAAATTGCGTAAAAATCTATTTTTTCTTTCGGAGAATTATAATGAAGGCAAAAGTTTATGTTACGTTAAAGCCGAGCGTGCTTGACCCGCAGGGCAAGGCGATTCACCATTCGGTTGAACTTCTGGGGTTTGAAAATGTGGCGGATATTCGGCAAGGGAAGTATTTTGAAATTGCGTTGGACGAAGATTTATCGGAAACCGAAGCGCAAATAACCGCCGAAAAAATCGCCAAAGACGTTTTGGCAAATCCCGTGATTGAAGATTATCGCGTCGAAATAGTTAAAGGTTAATGGTTAATTGTTAATCGGATGCCAACGATAACAATTAACCATTAACAATTAACCATTAACAAAATTATGACATTTGGAGTAGTAGTCTTCCCTGGTTCAAATTGCGACCACGACGCTCCTCACGTTATTTCTAAGCACGTCGGACAGCCGGTTGATTTTATCTGGCACAAGGAAACGAATTTAAGCGGTTATGATGCGGTGATTGTGCCGGGCGGTTTTTCTTATGGCGATTATCTGCGGGCGGGCGCACTCGCGCATTTTTCGCCCGTCATTCAATCGGTCAAAGAATTTGCAAAAAAAGGGAATCTCGTATTCGGCGTTTGCAACGGTTTTCAGATTCTTTGCGAATCGGGATTGCTACCGGGCGCGTTGATGCGAAATCGCGGACTGCATTTTATTTGTCAGCACATCAATATCAGAGTCGAAAACGATAAAACGCCTTACACCGGCGAACTCAAGAAAGGCGAAGTTCTTTCGATTCCGATTGCTCACGCCGAAGGCAATTATGTTTGCGACGATGAAACTCTGGCGGAACTCGAAGAGAATGATCAAATAGTTTTTCGTTACTGCGACAAAAACGGCGAAACGACGGACGAGGCAAATCCGAACGGGTCGCTCAACAATATCGCCGGAATCAGCAACAAAGCAGGAAATATTTTAGGAATGATGCCGCACCCGGAACGTGCCTGCGAAGAACTGCTTGGCTCAAACGACGGACGTGATATTTTTCGTTCGCTGACGAAAACGATTGAAAAAGATGTCAGATATTAGATGTTAGATGTCAGCCTTTAAAATCAGCATCTAACATCTAACATCCGGTATCTTTTTGCTGATTACCAATTAATTTCCAACTGATATTCTTTCGCGCCGCTGTCGTTGTCGTTGATTTGAATGATCGCGGTATAATC
>JBPCPU010000147.1:0-3925 GCA_050998795.1 Pyrinomonadaceae bacterium | reverse complement strand
ATAGCCGAATTCATAGTTTCATTTCAACTTTGAGAAAGCTAAACCGCCAAGTCTTCCAAGAACTGCTGTCAGTCATAGCAGGAAATCCGTTTGAAATATTTCAGACCTAATCAGCTACAAATTTTCTTAATTTATATCATAAATGCGAATCAAGAGTTGGAATAATGCGTTGAAAATTTGGTTTTCCTTTGCGAGCTTTGCGCTTTTGCGGAGGAAGATAATTTCCCGCAAAAGCGCAAAGCTCACAAAGTTAAGAATCAGCCTATAGCAAATTTTCAACTCTTGATTGACATCACAAATGAAACAAGACCGGACAATCTGCAAAATTCGGTTGAAAAAATGTTAGAATACGGGCAAAGTTTAACTGTCCAAAATACAATTTCAGTTATTTTTAAGAGGAGTAAATTATTGGGCGAAATTGTCCGCTTCGGAGTCAGCATTGAACAGGATTTGTTGAAGAATTATGACTGTTTAATCGCCGAACGCGGTTACGCCACTCGCTCCGAAGCGTTGCGCGATTTGATTCGGGAATCGTTGATTCAAAGAAAATCTTGTGCATTTCGCAGGCAAATCTTTTTTCGCAAACCATTTTTTGTTGAGTGTAATATCAGTTTGACATTTCGATTCGGCGCAAAAGAATATCTTTTGCCAAAAAGAAAAAGAGAGTATAATTTGGAATATGAACGAAGTTTTATATCAGGAAGATTATTATGGCTGGCTTCAGATAAACGCGCAGTTGATTCGGGAAAAGAAATTTTCCGAAATTGACGCGGAAAATATCGCCGAAGAATTGGAATCTATGGGGAAAGGTGAAAAACGCGAACTTTCCAGCCGTTTGACTCTTTTGTTAATGCACTTACTCAAATGGCAATATCAAACAGTTAAACGCTCGACGAGTTGGCGTAATACGATTGCCGTTCAGCGTATTGACATTCAAGAATTGCTCGAAGACAGTCCGAGTTTGAAAAGCGAGATTTCCGACAGGATTGTTACCGCCTACGAAAAAGCGAAACTCGCCGCCGAAATTGAAACCGGCATCGAGAAACAAAATTTTCCCGTCGAATGTCCGTTTTCTCCCGAACAAATTTTAGACGAAAACTTTCTGCCAAACGAGCAAAATTAATGCAGACCAAACCAACCAAAAATCGAATTTCCAAAAAAGCCGCGAGTTTTACCGAATCGGTTATCCGCGAGATGTCGCGTGAAGCGGCAAAATATAACGCGGTCAATCTCGGACAAGGTTTTCCCGATTTTCCCGCGCCAGAAAAAATTAAGCGCGTGGCGATGGAAGCGATTGCCGAAGATTTTAACCAGTATGCAATAACCTGGGGCGTGAAAAGTTTTCGTGATGCGATTGTGGAAAAATCCAGATGGTTTTTGGGTTTGGACGTTGATGCGGAAACCGAAATTACCGTAACTTGCGGTTCGACCGAAGGAATGATTGCGGGAATGATGGCGACGGTTGACGCAGGCGAAGAAGTCGTCGTTTTTGAGCCTTTTTATGAAAATTACGCGCCGGATGCGATTTTGTCCGATGCCAAACCGCGCCACGTTCCGCTTTATAAAACCGAAAACGGCTGGAGTTTTGACAGAGACGAACTGCGAAATGCTTTTAACGAAAAGACGAAAGCGATTATTATCTGCAATCCGAATAATCCGACAGGCAAAGTTTTTTCGATGGAAGAAATGGAATTTATCGCGGATTTGTGCAAGGAATTTGACGCGCTTTGTTTTACCGACGAAATTTACGAACACATCATCTACGATTCAGGATTCAAGATTCAGGATTCAGGATTTGAAGAACCAAAGCACATTTGTATGGCGACGATTGACGGAATGCGCGAAAGAACGATTGTTGTCAATTCGCTTTCCAAAACTTATTCGGTAACAGGTTGGCGCGTCGGTTACTGCATTGCGCCGCCGGACATTACCAACGCGATTCGCAAAGTTCACGACTTTTTGACCGTCGGTGCGGCGCATCCGCTGCAAATCGCGGGCGCATATTCGCTTTTGCTGCCGCCGAGTTATTACGTCGAACTGCAAAAAGAATATCAACGAAAGCGTGATTTTATCGTGCCTGTTTTGCAGAACGCGGGTTTCAAATGCGATGCGCCCGAAGGCGCGTATTATGTAATGACCGACATCAGCGATTTCGGTTTCAAAAACGACATCGAATTTACCCGTTTTTTAATTCAGGAAATCGGCGTGGCGGTTGTTCCGGGTTCTTCTTTTTATCACGATGCCGGTTTGGGAGCGCAGCAAGTCCGCTTTTGTTTCTGCAAAAAAGACGAAACGCTCGAAGCGGCGGCGGAGCGTTTGCGAAAAATTCAATCTTAAACAAAGAAGTTTCTAAGTCGGTTTTACCCATCACATTTTATAGATTTAAGACTTTCTCAAAATCATTTTTAACGCAAAGCCGCAAAGCCGCAAAGACGCTAAGAAAAATTAAATGCTTTCTACCTCTGCTTTTACCTTAAAAACTTTGCGCCCTTGCGTCTTTGCGTCTTTGCGTTAAAATTCCCTTAAAATGAGAAAATCCTAAAATCAAAACTTTACGGAAAAATGCACAAATTTCTCCCGCAAAACTACATAATTTGTCCAACCTTCAATCTTGACAAAAAAGTAAAGATTTGAGATTCTAGTTTTTGCTAGTTAATACAATTTTCTAATCGGGCGAAAACTAATGAAAATATCGGCACAAGAAGAATATGGATTACGGTGTTTGGTGCAACTTGCGACATTAAAAGACGACGAATCGCTAACTTTGCCGCAGATTGCCGGGCGTGAAGGAATTTCGACGGCAAATGCGGGAAAATTGTTGTGGCTTTTGAACAAAGCCGGTTTTGTGCAGGCAACGCGCGGCACAAAAGGCGGTTATACATTGGCGCGTCCGGCAAGTGATATTCGCCTGAGCGAAGTTATCAAAGTTTTGGACGCAGATGAAATAAGCGCACATTGCGAAAGTTATACGGGCGTTCTTGATTCGTGCGTTCACAAAGGCGATTGTGGTATTCGCCCCGTTATTGTGGGTTTGCACGAGATTGTCGAAAACGCGCTTTCGCAAATAACTTTGGCGCAGCTAGTCGGCACGGAAGCGAAAGTTGATGAAAGATTTCATCGCATTCAGGGAATTCATCGCACGATTGAACCGAATATCAGTAGGCAGTAGCAGTTGGCGGTTGGCAGGAAAGCAACCGTCTTTGGACATTAGACATTAGACTTTGGACTTAAATTTATGTCAACAGCGGTAGAATTATTAGCAAACAGGGAATATAAATACGGTTTTACGACCGACATCGAAACGGAAACGATTGCGAAAGGTTTGTCCGAAGACACGGTGCGCCTTATTTCAAGCAAGAAAAACGAACCCGAATGGCTTTTGGAATTTCGTTTGAAGGCTTTTCGTCATTGGCTGAAAATGACGCAACCCGACAATTGGGCAAATTTTGATTATCCGAATATTGATTTTCAAAATATCAGCTATTATTCCGCGCCAAAACAAAAAGTCAAAAAGCAAAGTTTGGACGAAGTTGACCCGGAACTTATTAGAACTTTTGAAAAACTCGGCATCCCGATTACCGAACAGAAAATGTTGGCAAATGTCGCGGTTGATGCCGTGTTCGATTCGGTTTCGGTGGCGACGACGTATAAGAAAAAACTGCTCGAAGCGGGCGTTATTTTCTGCTCGTTCACCGAAGCTGTCGCCGATTATCACGGACTTATCAAGAAATATCTCGGCTCGGTCGTGCCGTCGTCGGACAATCATTACGCGGCTTTGCACGCGGCGGTTTTCTCCGACGGCTCGTTCGTTTTCATCCCGAAAGGCGTGCGCTGTCCGATGGAACTTTCGACTTATTTTCGCATCAACACGCAGGAATCAGGACAGTTTGAACGCACGTTAATTGTTGCCGAAGAAGGCGCGTAT
>JBPCPU010000142.1:0-17038 GCA_050998795.1 Pyrinomonadaceae bacterium | reverse complement strand
ACAAAATACCGATGCTTCCGTCCTCGTTTGTGAAGACTTGTTTGACTAATTTAAGCGGAAAATCTACTCCTTCGAGATAGATTTCCAATTCGGCATTGGCTTGGATTTCAAGCGTTGAAACTGTTTTATATTGACCGTTAATCTTGTCCTCAAGGGAAAGCGCGATTTTGCGGTTATGCTTGATTGGACAAATGACATCTTTTTTGCAATCGTGTTTGATAAACATCAGATTTTCCGAAGAGGCAAACCAAACATCGAATAAAACGAAGCGAAAAAGAATTTGATTTTTGACCGCTTGGAGTATCATCTGGCGTGCCATTTCGTTCTTTGTAACCGGCGACCGACGTTTCCGTTTCTGTGTCTTTTTATCAAGATATTCTTCGGTTTTGGCAACTAATTCAAAGCCAATTGGCAAAGAAACATTCTGGTTGTGATAAAGCGTTGAAAGAAAATTAATGCCTTTGATACTTCTGCTTTTTGAATGGTCATAATGCCAACACACGATTGAGTTTTCATCCGTATAAGGCTTTTCTTCAATTGAATCATCAATAATCAGAACGCCCTCGGAAGTATTGATTTTTCTTTGAAACGGTTTGGCAATGAGCCACAAATCTTTGCTCGTTTTCTGCTCTTGCGAAAGAAACCGAGTAACTTGGTCGTGGCTGATGTCGCCATTCATTAAGTTGCTCAAACCGGTCGCCGAAGTTTGCGAAAATGATGCTAACAAGTAGTCTGAATATAAATCCAACATTTGTTTCATAATATCGGATATTTTATTCTTTTTTCAAATATCGCGTAAGGTGAGTTAATTAAACAAAGGAGAATACAGAAATGAAAGAATGGACAATAATGGTCTATATGGCTGGCGATAATAATTTGAGTGAGAATTTAGCTTTTGCATTAGAAGACTTAAGAACTTTCAGTAGTTCTCTACCTAATTCTGAAACAGATAAAATAAATTTACTTGCTTTTTTTGACAGCAATTCTCTAACTGCTCCAACTCATTATATTGATTATTCAAGTGGTGTTGCGGAAAAACACGAAATTGAAGAAGATGATATTCATCATAGAACTAGAAACACACCTTTGCCTGACGAATTTATTAAAGACGGCAACTCTGCCTCTGCTTATTCAATTATGAATTTTGTTCGATGGTGTATTGATATAAAAGAACGAACGGCAACACATTATGCAATAATTTTTTCCGGACACAGTTTTGGTTTTCATGGAACGAGTTTTTTGCGTGATGAAAGTTCAGGTGGTTTTACTACGCTCTTCAAATTCAGATGGGCTTTAGAACAAGTAAATAAACTTTATCTCAAAAAAAATATAGCGATTTTGGGTTTTGATAGTTGTGTGATGAGTATGCTTGAAATCGGCTCTGAATTGAATAAGGTCGCCAAAACAATTGTCGCTTCCGAAGGAAGTCTGCCTAACAGCGGTTGGAGTTACGCTCCTATGTTAAAAAAAATAATTTTTGATTTTAATACGCAGATAAAAACCGAGATTAAAGCAGAGAAATCACTTTTGGATTATTTTAGTTCGGTTGACTATATCAAAGATTCTGCTAAAAACCTTGTTTCCACATTTATTGATGAGCATAACAAACTTGTAATCGGAGGTCGTTCAATTGACATTGCGGCTTGGGATTTAGAAAAGGTTGACCTATTGGCAGTAGAAGTAAATAATCTTGGCGTTGAATTCAACAAATATCTTTATTTGGTTGACAAAGTTCAAGATGAAACACTGACCAATGAGGATATTTGGGCTTTTCAAGAATTAAAGAAAATTATTTTACAAAGCCATTATGATACTCAAACATATATGCAAGAACAGTGTATTGACCTCAAAGATTTTTGCAAGCGGCTGATTATTGAACTTAAATTTATTGAAAATGGAGCGAACAGGGCAATTTTCGACAATTTAAAGCAAATTTGTAAAAATATTATTGGTTTGGTAGATGAATGCGTTCTGAAAAGTGGGTTTAGTGGAGACGAGTATCAGTTTTCAAATGGCATTTCTTTATACTTTCCTTGGAGTTATCTCACATTTACTCTAACAAATTACAGATATAGATATTTAATTTTTAACCGAGGAGAAAACAATTATAGGGATTTTGAAAATCTACAAGGTATCGGGAAAGATTGGTATAAGTTTTTATACAATTATCTGACTCGTGTAACCTTACGTTTAGCCAGAAAGAGAAAATACGATGATGGAGAAGCAATAACAGCTTTGGAAAATTTAAGTAAAGACAATCCGATTTGGAGCAAAGACAATCCGATTTGGAGCAAAGACAATCCCTTCTGGAGCAAAAGCAATCCAACCGCGAGTCGAAGCAATCCAACCGCGAGTCGAAGCAATCCAACTGCAAGCCGTGGAGAAATGGGCGAATATCTCTTTTATTTCAGTCGTTTCAAAAATTTTGAATTGCGCTGGGATATTACGGGATTTGCTGATGAATTTAAATTTGATAAAGATTTTGAAGACTAGGTTCTGTTGACATTTCCTTAAAGTCCGCGAAGCTGACACATTTAATAGCGGCGGGTAACACCCGCCGTCAGGTAGAACAATCGCCTCCGACGCTGACAGCGTCGAATAAAATCGCGGTTAATAGCGTCCCTTTCAGGGACGGCTCGCGTGAATGGCAACAGGTCGGCGGGTGATACCCGCCGCTATTAAATGCGTCGCTTTCAGCGACCAAAAACAGCCGATTCTCAAAATGTCAACAGAACCTAGAAAATTTGTAGGTTAATTGTTTTCTATTCTTGTAAAAAAAATGTTTTATGAAATTTTTAAAGAATGTGTTGTTTCTCTTAGCTTTTGTGGTGATTACTTCAAATTTCGCAAAGGCTCAAACAACTGTTCAAGCTAAACAATCTATTTTTGAAATTGAAAATTCAGCGAAAGAATACGCTAAGCAATGGAACTGCGAATCAATTCGTAGTTCCATTGCTTTATATTTAGATGCGGCAGAAAAATGGAAAAGAGTAAACAAACTAGATAGAACTTCAATTTGCTTACAAGAAGCTGCACGACTATATCTACTACTTGGTGAAAATGAAACAGCCTTACTCAAATTATCAAATTCTTTAAAATTAACCACTGCCAATAATTTACTTGTTGAAAAATCTAAAACGGAAAGTTTGCTTTCAATTGTATATCTTAAGATTAGTAAAGAAACTGAAAGCAAAAAGTATTTTGAAAAAGCTCTTAAGGAAAGTAGTTTGTCAAATGATGCAAAATCACAGGCAATGGCTTATTTTAGTGCTGCTGAGTTTTACTATACTCAAAATGAATTCAAAAAATCCAAAGATTATTATCAAAAATCTTTGGATCTATGGAAGAAAATTGGAGATATTTATCAACAAGCTAATGTTCTTTTATATTACGGATATGTATTTATGGTTCTGGGTGAACCGACACAAGGCTTGATTAAAGCCAAAGAAGCGGAAAACATATTCAAGGAAATCAAAGACCAACGCGGCATTACACTTTCACAAATAGCAATTGGACATCTGTTATCCGCTATGGATAAAAAGCAATCTGCGCTGGAATATTATTCGGAAGCAAATCGAAATTTTCCAGATAATCTTGATGTAATTGAAAAAGCAGCATTATTTAACGGAATCGGTTTGATTTATGAAGACTTTGGAGAATTTGCAATATCTTTGGCTTTTCGAGAAAAAGCATTGACTCTTTTTCAAAAAGAAAAATATCTTTATGGACAATTATCAACTATGCACAGCTTAATTAATTTGAATTACTTACTTCAAAATCAAAAAAAAGCTGAATATTATTTTGAGGAAGCTAAAAAATTATCCGCCCAATTAAAAGATAATTATTTTTTAGCGATAGTTTATAGACAAGTTGGCGATTTTTATTTTGAGCATTTTTCAGATGCAGCCGCTTTCGATTATTACCAAAAGTCGCTTAATGTTTCACAATTAACCGGTTATAAAGCAAACAATGCACTTGTCCTTGATAAGATGGGGACAATTTACCAACGTAAAAGACAATTTGATATTGCCAGAACTAATTATAATTCTTCATTGGAAATTAGTCGCAAGATTATCAATAAATTTAACGAAGCCCATACATTATTCAACCTTGCCGAACTCGACAAATTAGAAAACAAATACGAAAGTTCACTTAAACAAATTAAACAATCAATCGAAATTACCGAATCACTGTCTTCCGACGTTCTCAACGCCAAACTCAAACGCACATATTTCTCAAGCGTCTTTGACCGCTACGAACTTTACATCAATCTTTTGATGAAAATGCACCGTCAATTTCCCGAAAAAGGTTTTGACATTCAGGCTTTGCAGGCAAGCGAAAAATCGCGGGCGCGTTCAATGCTGGAAACCTTGCGATTATCTGAGGCAAATTTTACGAAAGATGCTAATCCCGAAACGGTTAAACGTGAAAAGGAAATCCGCAATTTGCTGAATGCCAAAGCCGATAAATTGATCGACGCTTTGAGCAGTAATGCCGGCAAAGCGGAAATTGACAAATTAAGCGGCGACATCAACGAACTTGAAAACGAACTCGAACAAATCAAAGCCGATTTGAAACAAAACAGCCCGCTTTATTCGGCGATAAAGAATCCGTCGGCGTTTGATGTCAATGATTTTCAAACCAATGTTTTGGACGATAAAACTTTGCTTTTGGAATTTTCGCTCGGCGCGGGCGAAAGCTATCTTTGGCTAATCGGCAAAAACGAGGTCAATCATTTTACGTTGCCAAGCCGCGAAATTCTCGAATCACGGATTCAAAAACTTTTAGATTTGCTCAAATCGCGTGAAGTGTCGCCGAATGAAGAACCCGAAAACTATCAAAAACGTCTGGCTGATGCCGAAAACGAATATGGACGCGAAGCGCGGCTTTTGAGCGATGAACTTTTCGGGCAAATCGCCGACAAACTCGGTGGCAAGCGTTTAATAATCGTTCCCGACGGCAAATTGTCCTATTTTCCGATTTCCGCTTTGCCGCTGCCAAACACCGACGACAATGAGCCGATTTTGCAAACAAACGAAATTGTTTATGAATCTTCGGCGGCGACACTTCAGATTTTGGGAAAAACTCCGCATCCCGAAAAACTATCGCCAAAAGAACTGCTGGTTTTTGCCGACCCGATTTTCTCCCTGCAGGATAATCGTTTGTCGGCGGAAAATAAGAATCCAACCGATCAAAACAATTCGGCGGCGTTTCTCGGAAGCAACTTGCGCTCTTTTCAAATAACTGATTTAACCACTTCGCTGCCGCGGCTGTTTGCCACGCAGGAAGAAGCCGATTCGATTGCCAAAATTGTCGGCGCGTCGAAGGCGACAATTGTTTCGGGTTTTTCGGCAAATCGTCAGCGCGTTTTTGAAAAAGATGTTTCCGATTACAAAATTATCCATTTTGCGACGCACGGTTTGATGAACGACGAACATCCCGAACTTTCCGGCATTGTGCTTTCGCTTTTTGACGAAAACGGCGGAGCGCAGAAAGGTTTTATTCGTCTGCAAGATATTTACAGTCTGAATCTGTCCGCCGATTTAGTTGTTTTAAGCGCGTGCCAATCTGGAATCGGCAAAGAAGTCAAAGGCGAAGGTTTGATGTCGCTGACGGGCGGTTTTATGCAGTCGGGCGCAAAATCGGTTTTGTCGAGTTTGTGGAAAGTTGACGATTACGCCACCGCTGAATTGATGAAGAATTTTTATCGAGAATTGTCAACGAAAAATCTCACGCCGGCGGAAGCCTTACGAAACGCGCAGATAAAAATGCGGCAAAATCCGCAATTCAAATCGCCGTTTTATTGGGCGGCATTCACCGTCCAAGGCGAATTTCGTCAGCAGGTCGGCGTTAATTCAAATCAATTTTCGTATCTTTGGATTGCTTTAGCGGCGATTTTTATCGGTGTGGTAACTTATTTTATACGGATTCGAGTTGGATTGAGGATAAAGGCGGAAACCCGCGCGTCAGCAAGGGTGTGAAAACTTGTACCCTTGCTCACGTGCGGGTTTCCGCCTCATACGCACAAATAAAATTATTGAACTGTAAATGTATAAAAAATCTTCCCGTTTTCGGTTGGCGCATTTTCTTCCCGCAATTCGATTTGATACTCGCCTTTTTTCAATACTGAAGCAGGTAAAAGCAGTCTGATTTCTCTTCCGGCTTGGTTTTGATAAGTGTGATTTTGATTGAGAGTTATTAAAAGTTTCCCGTCTTTGATGAGTTTCGCCGTATAAAACTTATCGGAATTTATTTCAATCGGAAGCGTCAAACGCAGAAAAACCGTGTCGGTCAGATTGCTTTCAGCCAAACTGTTTTTGCCGCCCGCCGAACGCAGATTGCCCGAAATTAAATTCAATTTTGAATAATTCTGATATTCGGACGGATTGCTCAAATCCTTTTGGTTTAATTCGTGAACCGCTTTTTCGACGCGGGCAAATTCGCTTTGTTCGACATTATAAAAGAAAAATCTCCAACTAAAACCAACCGCTAATGCCAAAATCAAAACAGTCGCCAAAAGTGGAAAAGGTCTTGGCTTTAACGAAAGAAGATTTTTCAAAGAATCAAAAAACGACGGTTTTTCTTCAGTTTTCAAATTGTGAATTTTTTTAACCTGACCGACATCTTTCGCATATTTCTTCAGCAATCTTAAAAAATCGAGTCGTTCCTGTCGTTCAGCGGTAACGAGAAAATTTTTGTTGAACAAATCTTTTTCGTCCGGCACAAGCATTTCCTCAAGATAATCTTCCATCAATTCGGATTCCGCCGAATGCAGTTTTTCTTCAAGGCTTGCGTCTGAAATGATTTGTAATTCAATCGCCGCTGCCGCATCGTCGGCGAGTTGTCCTAAAAAATATTCTCTAAGTTTTAAACCCTGCTTTTCCATCTTTTAATAACCTTACAATAGTAATGACAAAAAGCCGCAAAAACTTACAAACTATTTTTCAGCCACGCATTTTTCGATACATTTTCGCAGGATTTTCCTTAAACGATGAATCTTGATATGAATTGCGCCTATTTTCATTTGCATCGTTTCAGCCAATTTTTTTCGATGTTCGATTTTTTCCGATTTCTCCAAGCTGTAATATTCGACAACCAAATTGCTTTCTTCATCCGAAAGTTTTGCCAGACATTGTTTAAGACATTTGTAATTTTTATTTTCGGATTCGGTCATCGGTTCATCGGTTTTAATCGGTGAATGTAAATCGGCGTTAAACTCGATTTCCTGCTTTTTTAACCGGTTGACATATTCGAGATATATTTTTGAAGCAAAACCGTAGAACAAATTTATCGGCTTGACGTTTTCCGATAGATTGAGAACGGGTAATTTTGACGCCACCCGATTGATGGCTTCATCGGCGAGATTTTCCGCGTCGGTGCATCCTTTGAAATAAAAAAACCGAATCAGACCGTTTCTGATTTCTTCATATTTTTCCCCGGCTTCTTCCTGATTTGAAGAAAACCAATTCAACAAATCGTTAAAATTTTCTTTTATTAACCCGGATTGTTTTTTCATTGGATGTTTAAGAAACAAACGCTTGCCTTCAATATAATACAAACCTTTGTTTTTTCAACCTTCACTCGGTTTATTTTTGCCGAATTTACTTCCGGCGTATTGTTTTTGTGAAAAAGTTATTCTTTGTAATACTTTGGCAAGAGAGGAAAACAACCGTTATCCTTCAAAGAATATAGGCAAAACACTCCGATTATTTCGTCAAACCAAATATATTAGGAGGAGAATAATATGGCAAATATAGATTACACTGTTCCGGGTCTTATCGTTCCAGTCCAACAGCCAAGCGGAATGAGTTGTTGGGCGGCTATGTTCACAATGATGTATTCCTGGAAAAACCAACAGTCAATTGATATTCGTACGGCGGTATCGCAACTTGGTCAAAAATACCTGGATTATTTTGACAATAACACTGGTCTACCGCAAGATGAACACAGAAATTTCGGACAGGCTGCAGGAATGCAAGTCGAACCATTGCAGAATCTTAGCCCCGAAGGATGGGTTTCGTTTTTAAGGGCATATGGTTTGTTGTGGACATGTTACGGGTGGCAAGTCTTTGACGTAACCGGACTTATTGAAACACGCGCGGGTCGCCATATCATAGTTATTTACGGTTTGTTTGGTGATGGTACAGCAGACGGAACAAAAGTTAAATATGTTGACCCTTCTGATGGAAATTTTCATATTATGCCTTTTGCACAATTTATGAGCCAACATGAAACTGGTTTTACTCTACGTCCACTATCTAATACTCAACTTGGACAGTTTGCCCAAATACTGCACTATTAATTAAACTATATTCGGGATTTGTTAGAGCCGATTTTTAGGACAATCAATAGAAAATAGGTATTTGAAACAAAAAGATTTTTAAGGCTTTTTAATCTTATAAACCGTCCGAATTCTGCCCGTGTTATTCTGCGGCGTTTTGCTTTCGCTGACAACGCGCTTTTCACGCAGGAAAACCGTCATTTGTGCGCCTTGCGACGAACCATTTTCGCCGTCTTCGATTTTTGCGGGATTTCCGCGTAAAACTACCTTTTCGTCAACGGCGGTATATTGCGCGTAATCGCCGACGGCTTTGCGGTTCGGCTGTGTGATAACGACATTATTTTCCGCAACCGTCTGCGAAACTTCATTTTTGTCGTTCAAAAATACATTCGCCACGCCCGCGATTATTCTGTCTGTGCCTTGTCTGATGTCAACATTTCCTTCGTAACGAAGCACATTTTTATCCTTCTCATAAAACAACTTGTTTGCCGAAGCAAAAACAGGAACTGTTGATTCTTTGCCGTTCTCTTTTTTCTTTACGTCGTAAAGCAGACTTTGCACCGCGCCTTCGCCGTAAAGTTGTCCTTGTTTTTGCTGTAAAACCAATTTATCGGCGCGGACGTAATTATTTTCCTGCCAGGCGCGGGCATTTCCGGTATATGTTGCAATTTCGGTCTGATGGTCAAAGTTCGCGTCACTTGCCGTGATAAAAACAGGTTTATTGGCTGCGCCGAAAGGCGTTGCGCCGCCGGTTTTTTGCTGGCTGTAATAAGTTGTGCTGACATTGCCGCGCAAAAATGATTTTTCGCCGCGTGTGTCCCAATCAATTTCGCCCGCTTTTGCTCTCGCCCGCGAATCAAAAACCGTCGGTTCGCCGCCGCGCAAACGCACGACTTCGTCGCTTGCGTTATAAGTTATTTGACCCGCAATTCCGTTGCGGTCAAGTTCGTTAAATTTCGCATTTCCGACTGCATCAAATTGCTGAACATCCTGTGTTTGCTGATTAAATGCAGCGTTTAATTTGTCGGCGAGAAGTGTTTGACGACCGCGATTTTCGCTCTCGACAGTCGGCACGCGCACGACTTTTGATTTTCCCGTCGCCGCGCAATTTTTCGCGTTGTTGCCTGTTTCAAAAAAGTCGCAGTCAAATCGCGGCGCGTTGACCGTCGTTTTATAATTGGCGGGTGCCGACTTCAAAGGTTCGATATAAAGTTCCGCATTACCGACGGCTTCGGCTTTTGCCAAATCCTTGCCGTTTGCGCTCAAAATAGTTTTTACCGAATCAGCCGTCAGTTTTTTATTTGCCGCGTCAGGTTTATTGTTCGGCGCATTCATCAAAATCGTCGTGCGCCCTTCGGTCTGCATTTGATTGAGCAAACCTGCCTGGAAATTTAATTTAACCGCGTTTGGAGCGGAAAGCGTAACTTTTGAATATTCGCCTGCTTGCGCCGGAATCAAAACCGCGCTGCCTGAGCCGATTGCGTTGGCATTTTGCAAAAGCCGGTCATTGCCGAAAATTGCGTTTAATTCATTTCCCGAAACTTCCGTCGTGCGCTCCGGCGTAACTTGTTTCAAATAAGCATTACCTTTGATATGCACGTTTTGCAGTTTTTTGTTGGGAAAAAGCTGCGCCGTCAGATTGTCGCCTTTCAAATAATTATTTCCCTGCGTGATTTCCGCGCCGCCGTCGAGAAAAATTTTGCCGTTCGATTGTTCGTAAATCGCGTTTTGCGAACGAATCGTCGTCGGCTGATTGTCTTCAACCGTAACGATTTCCACGCCGTTTTTCAGTTCAAAACGGTCGGCGTCTTTTTGAAAAAGCGCGTAATTTGTTTTGATTTTCGTCGGCTTTGCATCATTGGCGGTCGTTTCGATATTTACATCATCAAAAAGTTCGAGTTGTTTAAGTTCTTTATCAATCCCGGCAACGGCGCGGTTCGCTCTGGTTTTCGTCCATTTTGCATTCGCGTTTGTCGGCTTTTGATAAACGTCAACATTGCCGTTTAAGTCAATTTGCTTCAATTCTTTGTTGGTGAATGAAGCAACTGCTTTATCTGATTTTATATCGGTCGGCTGTGCAAGTTCGCCCGCGTTTTTGTTCGGCTGTATGTTGATATTGACATTTCCGTTAAATTCGATTTTGCCCGCAAGTTGATTCAGAAATGCGTGTCCCGCTTTTATTTTTGCGTTTTGAAAATCGGAATTGCCGACTTCGCCGTTTCCGTAAGCATTTATTTCAACATCTCTTAATAATTCAAGCGTTTTTTCCTGGATTTTGACAATCGCGCCGTAAGATTTCCCCGACACATTTTCGCGTGAAAACTCAATTAATTCTTCCGCGTTGGCAACTTCCGTTTCTTTTTTATAAGTAAGCTGTTCGGTTTTGACTTTTAAGGCATCGCGCGTCTCGATATTCACATTGCCTGCAAAAAATGCAGTAAAATTCTTATTTTCGGCAGGAACATAAATCGCTTTCTGCCCCGTCATTTGGTCAAACTTTTCGCCGCGGTCGTCATAAACCTGCAAAAATACGTTCTCCAATTCTTGATGATTATCTGTAAAAGTCGTCGCTTTGTCGGCTTTGATGTAGTACTTAACCACATCGCCTTCGGTTTCGCGCCTTTCGTAACCGCTCACTTCCGCCACCACATCTTTGGAAAGTTCCGTCGGCAAACCTTTCATCCGAAACTCTTTATAACCGTAAGCGCGATAAAATCCAATGCCGATAGCAATCAACGTCGCCGCCAAAGCAAAAATCGCCAACACGCGAAAGATTTGCGGCATTTTCGCGCGAAGTTCGAGATTTTTTATATTTTTGCGCTGGATATTTTCAGACATTACAACTTAAAGTTTGCGGCGATTTTCGATTTCTTTATTTTTCCTGTATGTGAGAAGAAATTAACCTTACTGTATTCATCCACAATCCAAACTTCTAAAGCTCCTTTTTCCAGATAAAGACGAGTTTTTTCTTCCATTTCAGCTTTGCTATTTGCGGGCGATTTTATCCCGACGCAAATTTCCGGTGCTTTCGGATAAGGCGTAATCTCGCCGAATTCCGCCATAAATTCACCAGAAGCCCAGGCAACATCGGCAACTCTGACACCTTCACCGGTTAAAATCGAACATTCAATAATAATAATTCCGCTTTGTTTATTGCGTTCAATTTCTTGTCCAACTTTATATTGCAAAATCCCGTGCCGATTCGAAGCCGGACTCATCAAAATTTGCCCGAATTTATTAAGTTCGACTTTATAAGGAATATCCCGAAAAAACGGATTGCTCATTAGTTCCTGCCATTTTACCGCTAAATCCATAATTTTCTCCCTAACTTAATTTCACAATTTTGCCAATTTTATCTTGCGCCAGCATAACAAATTTCTTTAAGCAAAAAATTCTTCGGCGGAAACAACTTCGAGTTTTTCCATAAACGGCAGAAAAAGCCCAAAATCATTAGCGTTTGTCGTAACTACAAAACAATCGTGAGTCCAAGCGGTTCGCGCTATCAAGGCATCGTTTTGAAGTCGGTGCGCGTCTTTCATTTTCGGCGTTTTGCCGCCCGAAGCCATCTTTTCGCCAAACCGCAAACGGCGAATCAATTTCGCCGTTTCCCACCAATCGTTCATCGTCGGCGTTATCAAATCGCCTCGCCGGAAATATTCCTGCCGAATTCGATTGAATTTCTGTAATAGTTCTTTATCAATAGTTGTCGCCGTCAGTTCATACAAAACAATCATCGAGAATTTCATTTTTCCAAACAGATTCGGAGTGATTTGTTTTTCGTATTCAATATAAACCGCCGTATCAAACAATGGAATTTTCAGTTTGCTCATTCTTTTCCAGCTTCTCCAGAGATTTCCTGATTATTTCCATAAATTCCATACCTAATTCGATTTTTTCTCGTTCCTCACGGGTATATCGCTTTTTCGGCTTATAATCGTGAATCGAGTGTTTCGGCTTTTTCTTTTCGGGCTGTCCGTTTCTCATTTTTTTACTCCTTATCCAAAAATATATTCTATGAACTTTTCAAATCTCGCACAACCAATTGCAATCGCGTGTTGTTATTCCAAGTATTCGCTTCGGGCGTGTAGGCAAGTTCGATGCGCGATTGCGCTTTGAGAGTTTGCTCTTTTGATTGTTCCACGCCGTCCCACCAAACCGCTTCAAACTGTTTGCCTTTATCGTCGCGCAGTTTTAATTTCAAATGTTTGTCTTTCATCACAAACGGTTCGCCCGAAAGCTGCAAATCGCGCGTGACGAAAACAGGTTTCGGATTTCCCATTCCGAACGGCTCAAACTGTTTTAATTCTTCAACCAAATCCAAATTCAGTGATTGCGCCGAAACAAGCGCGTCAACTTTTACTTCGGGAAGCAAATCTTCTTCCGAGAGATGCGCCGCCGCGTGTTCATTTAGCTTTTGGCGCAGTTTGTCAATATTTTCGCTTTTGATTGTCATTCCCGCCGCCGCCGCGTGTCCGCCGTATTTTTCGAAAAGTTCGGGGCAGGAATCCAAACCGTCGAGCAGATGATAATTGGAAATGCTCCGCGCACTTCCGTGTCCGACGCCGTTTTCGAGCGATAAAACAATCGTCGGACGATAGAGTTTTTCCGCGATTTTCGACGCCGCCAAGCCAATTACGCCGCGATGCCATTTTTCGCCCGCGACGACGGCAAAATGCGCTTGTTTTGCGCTTCCGCCGTTTGCGACATATTCGAGCAAAGCCTTTTCCAAAATATCAATTTGAACTTTTTGCCGTTCACGATTTTTACTGTTGAGATATTCCGCCAATTCACGCGCTTTTTCAAAACTTTCAGCTTCAAAAAGTTCGACAACGTGCCGCGCCGCATCCATTCTGCCCGCCGCGTTGATGCGTGGCGCGATGCGGAAACCGATATGATAACTCGTCATTTCGTTGTTGCATTCGGCAACTTCCATCAACGCCCGCAAGCCGTAATTATGTGCTTTTGGTAAATCTTTTAACCCGATTGAAACGATTGCGCGATTTTCTCCCGTCAATTTCATTACGTCGGCAATCGTGCCGATGGCGACGACTTTCAAAAAGCCTTCAACGATTTTTTCCCTTCCCTTTTCGCGCAGCAAAGCGTGTGCGAGTTTGAACGCTACACCAACACCCGCAAGGTTTTTATCGGGATATTCGCAGCCTGTCTGATTCGGATTGACCATCGCCACGCATTCGGGATTTCCGCGCACTTCATCCGATAAATGATGGTCGGTAACAATCACGTCCAAACCGTTTTCCTTTGCCCACGCCAGCGGCTCAAACGAGCGCGTTCCGGTGTCAACGCTGATGACGAGCGAATAACCTTTATTTTTTGCCGTTTCGAGATGTTCTTTGTTTAAACCGTAACCTTCGGTAAAACGGTGCGGTATGTGAAAACCTGTTTTTGCGCCGAGAATTTCCAGACATTTTCGCAAAACAACCGTTCCGGTCGTGCCGTCAACA
This sequence comes from Pyrinomonadaceae bacterium, assembly GCA_050998795.1. Classification (GTDB taxonomy): domain Bacteria; phylum Acidobacteriota; class Blastocatellia; order Pyrinomonadales; family Pyrinomonadaceae. The sequence continues at coordinate 3,295 of JBPCPU010000142.1, read as the reverse complement.
TCGTAATCGCCCCAAATTAAAATCTTTTCGCCCGTTTCGACGGCTTTCAAAACACGCGCCGTCGCTTCCTTCATTCCCTTTAAAAGATTCGGTTCGTGCAAATCGTCGTATGAAGGATTTAAGAATTTATAGGCTTTTTCTTCGGTTTCGTAACCGCGCGTGATAAGCAAAGCAGCGGCAAGCGGCGAAACTTTGAGTGCGTCGGCAAGATTTTTCACTTCTGCGCGGTCGTGTTTTTGGATTTTCCAACGCTTGTTCATAAATCTTTATTCAACCGAAAGAATTTAACCTGGCAAACTTTGCGCCTTTGCGGGAAATAACAATTTTACATTGGAAGCAGCGTTTCAAATTCATAATCGGGAATTTTATCCCGCAAAGGCGCAAAGTTCGCCAAGAGTTTTTTTGAGTTTCAAACTTAATTTTTTAAGTAATCACTCACAGTTAATTTAGGCTTTGAAAGCAAGCTGATTATGGCAAATACACGCTTCAGCTTTTCGATTCACGATTCACTATTTACGATTCACTACTTATTACAATCGTTTTAAATTTGCGGGCTTATCACGCCTTGCCAGAGCAATATGAGAATTATAGCACCCAAAACTATTCGATAAATAATAAATATCGCGGTTGAGTTTTTTCGTAAGAAAGCCAGCAGAAACCAAATCGAAAGATAGCCGACAATACCGGCAACAATTGTTCCGACCAGCAAAGGAACAAAACTCGTCTGAGGCAAAAGCGACCACGCTTCTCTGAGTTCGAGCAAACCGCTGGCGGTAATCGCGGGAATCGAAAGCAAGAATGAGAAACGCGCGGCGGCTTCGCGTTTTTCTCCGACGAAAAGTCCGCCCATAATCGTCGAACCGGAACGGCTTGCGCCCGGCATCAACGACAGAACTTGTGCAAACCCTTGAGCTAAAGCGTCAATTATTCCAAACTCCCTGAGTTCCTTACGCCGGCTGCCGACAAGTTCGGCAAAAGCCAGCAAAAGCGCGATGACAATCAACATCATCGCAATAAACCAGAGATTTTTCGTTCCCGCACCTTCAATTTGTTCCTTAAGCAATAATCCAACCGCTCCAATCGGAATCGAACCGAGAATAATCAACCAACCAAGCCACGCTTCTTCGGAAAGCCACATCGGACGAACGCCGCCTGTTCCCGAAAATCTCATCCCGCGTTTGCGCCTGAACAACGCCAAATGGTCGCGGGCAAACGCGGCAAGAATACTTATAATATCCGAAGCAAAATAGACAAAAACCGCAAGCAATGTGCCAAGCTGTAAAACGGCGATGGTGGCGGTTATTTGTTCGGGATTGCCTTCGTAAAGATTGGTTAAGCGGCTGGCAAAAACCAGATGCGCCGTTGAACTAATCGGAATAAATTCGGTTAATCCCTGGACAATGCCAAGAATTATTGCTTGTAATAGATTCATTTCAAGTTTTTAGAGTTTGTTGAGTTCGTTGAGTTTATTGAGTTCGTTGAGTTTGTTGAGTTCGTTGAGTAAAGGCTGAACCTTTCAATTCAATAAACTCTAAAAACTCAATAAACTCAACGAACTCAATAAACTCAATAAACTATTCCCTATATTTTGCGCGTCCGGCGATTTTATCGTAAAGCCAGGCGGGGAAAATTCTACCTAAGCGAACAAAAGTTGCAAGCTGCCAGGGAAACGCGGCAAATTTTTTCTTCATTTCGATGGCGCGGAGAAAATGCGGAATTGAATCATCGAGTTCCATTAAAAAGGGCATTTTGGCTTCTCTGCCGGAAGTTAAGGGCGTTTTGATAAAGCCGGGTTGAATGATTGTAACGGCAACGCCTTTGTGCTGAACATCTAAACGAACACTTTCAAAAAACGCGGTCATTCCGGCTTTTGAAGCGCAGTAAGCCGCCGATTTCGGCAAACCGCGAAAACCCGCGAGGCTCGAAATGGCAACGAGTTGACCGCTTCCGCGTTCAATCATCTGCGGCAGAACTGTGCTGACGGCATTAACCGCGCCGATGAGATTTGTGTCAATGACACGCCGAAAATCCTCCGGTTTCAAATCTTTCGCGTCTTTCGCGCTGCCGCCGATTCCCGCGTTGGCAATTAAAATGTCAATCTTTCCAAACTCGTTTCGCAAACTTTCCGCCGCGCCCGAAACGCAAACTTCATCCGTAATATCGCAGGCAAAATGTCGCGCAGTGCCGCCTTTATTTTCGATTTCTCGAGTTATGTTTTGCAGAAATTGTTCGCGCCGCGCCAACATTCCGACAATCGCGCCGCGTTTCGCCAATTCGACCGCTAACGCCTCGCCGATTCCGCTTGACGCGCCCGTTAAAAACACGACTTTATTTTTCCAAAATAATTTTCGCATCGCCAACTTTTAAAGGCGGAAGCCCGCCTTTTCCCCACATCCAATCCAAAATATACTTTTGGACACGATTTCCTCACTTAAATCCGGTCGCTAAAAAAGTATTTGCTTTATCTGAATGAACTACTAAAATTCCCGGCTGACGGCTTTTGATTCAGGACTGTTGTAAAGAATCCGCGTACAGCTTTCGCAAGTGATTATTTGGTCGCTGGTTTTCAATTCAACCTGCATTTGCGGGCGCAATGCCATAAAACACGCGCTGCACGAACCGTTAATTACTTCGGCAACGGCAATTCCGTCGCGGCTGCGCTGTGCTAAACGGTTATAAATCGAAGCCAAGCGCGGCGGCAAAGTTATAAAAACTTCTTCCCGTTTTTTAGTTTCTGTTTCAAATTCCTCTTTGTTTTTGGCAACTTCCGTATTAAAATCCGCCAAAGCCGCTTTCCGGTTTACTTCCAAAGAGTTTATTTCATCGGCACGTTCAACCAAAACTTTTTCGACCTCTTCAATCTCGGTCATTTTTTCCAAAACCTTTGTTTCAAGCGTGGAAACCTGTTTTTGCAGAGCGTCGGTTTCGCGCATCGCGGTTTCATACTCTTTTTGATTTTGGGCGTTTTTCAGATTGCGGTCGGCGCGTTCGATGTAAGTTTTATTTTCAGCGATTTGCTTTTCCAAATCAGCGCGTTCTGCTGCTGTTGCATCGCGCTTTGCTTGTATCTGCCTAATAGAAGAGGCGTGCTGTTCAAACTCTTGTTCAAGACTAGCACGCCTTTCGTCTGCGGTTTCGATTTGTTCTTTCAAACGGCGAATGTTGGTATCGGTTTTCTGTAAATCTATCAGTTTTTCAAGTTCTGCCTTCACGTTTTTGCAAATCTCCTGTTTATAAAACAACTTTTTGGTAAATCTATTCTAACCCAGAAAAAGAATGTGGGAAAGGGTAAAAG
>JBPCPU010000101.1:0-16444 GCA_050998795.1 Pyrinomonadaceae bacterium | reverse complement strand
GATTTTGGGAAACCCAAAGACGCGCGCCGATTATGACCGCCGGCTGCTCAAAGAAAAATATAAAGCCGACAATGGTTCAGTATTTTCTTCGGAAAATCAGCACGCCAAACGCTGGCGGCAAATGGCGTATGAACGCCGCTATAACGAAATTATTGACCGAATGATTGCTGACGAACGGCGCGAAACGCTTGCCTTGCAAAAGGTGATTTTCCCAACTGTCGCGCTTTTTGTTTCAACCTTTTTTGTCGCTATGTTCAAGCCGTTGTTTTGGACAAATCTACAAATTATCGGAAAAATTGTTATGCTTTCGCTGTTTGTCGTCGGACTTCTCCATCTTATAAAACGTCTTCGTTCGGGTTTTGAACGCTATACTTACACCGACGACGACATCCACGATTCGATTTTTGAAGAAATCAAACCTATCACAAAACCTTACACGCGCTTTACCGCGATTTGTTTTTTGATTGTCGGTGTCGGCGTGAGTTTGGGTATCGGATTGTTGATTGGAAATTATTTGGGTTTATTTATCGGCGCGAATATGCCGTCTTTTTTCTCGCCGACGCTGAGACCTGAATTTATTTTTTATCCGCCGATTGTCGTTCTGTTTGTTGATTTGATGCACACTTTTGCTTCGCGTTTTGACTATTAACAGATTATTAACAGCCAAACTTGACAAGCCTTTTTTCAAGATTTATACTCAATAACTTCTCGTAGTTAGAGAAAAATTTCACTTTATTGGATAGCCACGGAGCGAGTTTTTAATGCCAAATCATAAATCAGCCGAAAAGCGCGTTCGCCAAAATGAAAAACGCCGGGCTGTAAATCGGAGTAATCGCGGCAGTTTGCGGACGCAAATCAAAAAATTGCGGACGGCTTTGACCGCCGGAGATAAAGTTCAAAGTCAAGAACTTCTAATTCCGACGATTGCATTGATTGATAAATCGGTCAACAAAGGCGTTCTGCATAAAAATACGGCGGCACGTCATAAATCGCGTTTGACCAAGCACGTCAGCGAATTGAGTTAGTAAAAAGTTTCATCTTCATACTTCATAGTTTTTCTCCTTTGATTAAAACGGAAACGAGCCTTAAGCAAGTTCGTTTCCGATTTTTTTTTGTTCAATTCAGATTAACTAATTCACAAACAAGCATCTCGATTTGCAGGCGCGGCGTGGCTTTTGAAGTTTTTATAGCAAGGTCGGTTTCAGCAATTTTCTGCATAATCCACGAAAGTTTTTCGGCGTCGGTGCGCCTCGCCGTTGCCAAAAAATCTTCTTGTTTGCTCCAATGCAGTTTCATAATCCGCGCTATTTCTTTGCGGTCAACACCTTGCCGCATCAATTCTTTCGATAAAAAAAGACGGTGAAAATTGTAGGAAATCAAACCTAAAAGCATCAACGGTTCTGCCCCGTCGTCTAAGATTTTTTTCAAAACTTGAAGGGCGCGGGTTTTATCTTTGGCAAGCAAATGGTCGGTCAAATCAAAATTGGAAATCTCCCGCGAATTCGGCACGAGCGATTCGACGAGTTCGTAAGTTATCAATCTATCGGGCAAAGCGGCAACCGCTAGTTTTTCAATTTCATTGGTCAACCGACGGACATTGTTTCCAACCAACGCCACCAATAAATTTAAAGCTCTCGTATCGGCATCGGCATTTAGTTCTTTTAATTTGGACTTTGCCCAGCCAATTAATTCCGCATCTTTTAATTCACCAAACTCAACCGCGACGCATTTTTCCAAAAGCAACTTCGAGATTTTGCGACGTTTGTCGAGTTCGGCGGCGACAAAAATCACGATGGAAGTTTCGGCGGGACGCGCCAGATAACGCGCTAAAATTTCTTCATCCTCTTCTTTGAGATTGTCTTTGTTGCTGTTGGCGGAAACTCTGACATCAATAATTTTAACCACGCGCCGCGAATCCATCAATGGCAATTGCTCGGCATCTGAAAGCGCGTATTGAATTTTACTTTCGCCCAAACTATGTTCGATTTCGTTAAATTCACGCAGCGATGAACCAGCCAAAACCAAATCGGCAATCGTTTTCGCCGCTAAATCGCGCAAATAAGTTTCCGCCCCAAACAGAAGATAAACCGGCGCAAATTCCCGCCTTTTTAATTGACTGCGTAATTCTTCGCGTCCTAAAACTGCCATATATTTGCGGCTATTTCTTTTCTTCTTTAACGCCTAAGCCATTTACAATCGTCGAAACCACTGACTCGGCAAACGCCCGCGACATTCTCTCAACCGCTGGGTCTTCTTCGTTGAAAAACGAGCGCGGGTCTTCGGAAAATTCAAACGAATCGCGGAAGATAAAATTTTGCTTGTCGTAAATAATTTTATTTTCGCGCAAATCCCGAATTGAAACTGCCGCGACAATCGTAACTTCATAAACGCGGGCGCGACCTTGACGGTCAAGCAAAACGCCCGAAAAATTAAAATTGCGAATCGTGCCTTCGACCACCGCGTCCGCGCCATTCCGACTTCCCTGCACACGAAGCCCGCGTCCGCGTTTGATAATTTCTTTGGTTACGGCTTCGGTAAAACGTGATTCGACGCGGTAACGCGCACCTTCGACTTCAAACTGAAACGCCGGCACGGCAATCGTTTTGATATTGCTTGGCAAACCCGAATTTGTTACCGGCTTATAACATTCGGTAAAACCCGCAGCAAAAAGAAAAAGACAACCGATTACGGCAAACTTTATAAACTTCATAATTTTTTCCTGATTTCTTCGACAACTTTCAGCGTTTCTATCGTCGCTTTGACATTATGAACGCGGATGATATTTGCGCCGTTCCAAATGGCAATCGCATTAGCGGCAAGCGTTCCGTTCAATCTCTCGGAAACGGGCGCGTCGTCCAAAATTTTTCCGATAAACGATTTGCGCGAAACTCCAACCAGCATCGGAAACATCGGGAATTCCGCTATAATTTTATTCAATTTTCCAAGCAATTCAAGGTTTTGCTCAAAAGTTTTGCTGAAACCGATGCCGACATCGAGCGCGATTTGCTCTTTTTTTACGCCGTAACTTTCTGCTTTTTCGATACTCCAAGAAAAACCTTCGGAAATTTCCGAGTGTATATCTTTGACCGGTTTCTGCCGGTGCATCGCTTCAAAATCGCCGCGCAAGTGCATCAATACCAAGCCTGCCCGATATTTTGCCGCAACCGCCGCAATGCCTTCATCAAACCGCAAACCCGAAACATCGTTGATAATTTCCGCGCCGCAATTTATTGCGCTTTCGGCAACTTCGGCTTTACTCGTGTCAATTGAAATCGGAACATCAAAGCATCCGGCAATTGCCTCAATCACGGGCGCAACTCGCGCCAATTCTTCTTTCGCCGAAACTCTCTCGCTGTTCGGGCGCGTAGATTCGCCGCCAATGTCCAAAATATCCGCGCCTTCTTCAATAAATTTCTCGGCTTGTTCGAGCGCATCATCAATCGAATAAAACTTTCCGCCGTCGCTAAAACTATCAGGCGTTACGTTCAAAATCGCCATCACGAGCGTTTTTTCACGAAAAGATATTCGGCGTTTTGATGTTTGCCAAAACTCTTTAGTTTTAAAATTTAATTTTCGCAAACTGTAATTGTTACAGAGAAAATCTTCAGGTTCAAATGTTGACGCAAAATTATTGGTGAAATTTCGATGGCAAATTCTCGCGCCCCCAGCGAAGAGTGCGGCTCATCCAAACGAGTTCGTCTAAAAATCCGATGACGCGATTTTCGTAGGCTTCATCGAGCAGATTGCCGTTTTCATCAAATTTACTGCTGACAAGCGGAAAATTAAGGTCGGAAAATGTAACAGCTAAACCCAATTCTCTGACCATCGGCACACACGCTTCGATAACGCGAGTTCCGCCCCAAGGTCCGGCGGAAACACCGACAAAGGCAACCGCTTTGTGGATATATTCTTTGAGCAGCAAATCCAAAACGCTTTTCAATGCGCCCGAATAACCGTGATTATATTCGGGCGTAACGATAACGAGTCCGTCAGCGCGAATAATCGCGTCGCGCCATTCAGGAAACCGTTCGCCGATTGCCGTTCCATAATCGTCGGTTGGCAGACGAAAATCGCGCACGTCGAAAAGCTGCGTTTCAATTTCCTCACGTTCGCGCACTTTTCCGAAAAGCCATTTGGCGACAGTTTCGCTTTCACGCCCGTTGCGCGTTGTTCCCAATAGAATCGGCAGAAATAATTTGTCTTTGCTCATTGCTTTTGAATCCCTTCGACTTTAATTTTTATTCCGATTGTCTGATACTAAATTTCAAACAATATTTATCCAAAATGCAAACTACCCGAAAAATAAAATTTTTATCAGCTATTCTCTGTTCAATCATTACGGCATTTCAGAAAACCTCGGAAACCGAAGAAATTCTCAAAACAATGGAATCGGAAAAAGATGAAACGGATTTCAGCCGAATTCGCTGTCCGCTTTGCAAATGGCAGCCGACAAAATCGAGCCGTTGGTTTTGTGCCGATTGCGACGCGCCCGAATATTTTTACGGCGGTTGTTGGACGAGTTGGAATACGTTTGAAACCCGCGGCGTTTGTCCGACTTGCGCTCATCGTTGGCTTTGGACATCGTGTTTGCGCTGCGGCGGTTGGGCGCGGCACGATGATTGGTATGAAAAAGATAAGAGTTAAGGTTTTTCGTAACCTAAAGCGCGAATGTTCAGTTCAAACTCGTTGGGATTTTTGGTGAAGAAAAGTCCGCCTTCACGCTCAGAATTTGCCGGCGCGTAGGCAAGCGACGCGGTGCTGGTTTCCACGCTTTCCGCGCCTCGTTTTAATTCGCCTTCAATGGTCAATGCGGCGGCGGTTTGATTGCCCGTATTTTTGACGCGAAACTTGACGAGATAGCCGTTGGGTGTCGGCACAATCTCTTCAACGCTGATTGCAAGAATCGGCGGCGTGGATTCTTCGATGACCGCCCGGTAAAGCGTCAAACCGAGCGAGCCGACCACCAAAATCAAACCGACGGCGGCGACAATCCATTCCCAAACGGGCGTTTTTTTGTGCCGTTCCTGATTTTCTTCCTTATTTTCCGATTTTTCTTCAGCCATTCTTTTATAAAATCAATCTCGAAGCCGACGCGCCAATCGCGGCGGGAAAGCCAAGCACGATTGTAACTTTGATTTTTTCCGCCAATGCCATATCGTCAATGCTTCCAAACGTCCACAGAATATAAAAACTGACGAGCAGAACAATCGCGTAGCCGACGACCGTAAAGCGCAGAAAAACGCTCAAAAAAGATTTGTCGGACGAAATCACTTTTTCGTGTCCACGAAACTCGGCGGCGTGAACGAAAGCATACATCATCAACAAAGTTATAAAAGCGAGCGCGAGCGTGTGCCAATCAGTCATTTGATAAGAAATCAGCACCATTTCTTCGGTTGGCGAAACGCTCATCGAAAGAAAAACCGCGCCGACTGCCATCAAAAAAAGCTGTCCGCCGTAACCGGTGCTGCGCTTTCTTTTTTCAGTATCTTTTTCGCTCTGCTCGTCGCCGCCAAGCAAACTTTGCGCGAACATCGCACCGAGGCTGGCGGTAACTGCCTGAATTGATATTTTGCCGATTATCTCGTCAACCGACATCTCCCACGGTTTGATAACACCGAAGAGAAACAGCAGTATGGCTGAAGCGGTAAAACCGACCGCATATGCGACAAAAGTTTCCCGAACATCATCTTTGCCGGTGAAGGTATCTTCAAAACCATCGAAATAAGAAAGCCCGATGAGCAGCGGAATGGTCAGCAGTGTGAACAGCGTGAGGCGCAAGCCGTTCATATAAAAGCCGAGCCACCACATTTCCATTGTCATCAGCATCGGAAACGAAAAGAGAATCGCTCCGCCGAAGGCTCTGGCTAAATCTATGAAAAACCGTCGCATATCGCTTCGTTTCCGCTTATCTTTGGTGAAAGTTTCAGACATAGAATTTTCTAAATTCTAGCTTTAAAATCAAAAGGAAGTGAATTGACACTCTCCACCTAAACCGAAACGGTTTGCGGGTGGAGATTCTAAAGACAAGCACGGCGCAACCGCCCACTTTATGTCTTTACCGCTCTGTCCGAGCAGGAGAATGATTTTAGCCGAGAGAATATCACGATGAATAGACAAGCCACATTGAACACAATTATGCCATCTTTGCGAGAGAGTTTTCTTTTCTCTGTTTCCGCAAAGACAGGTTTGGCTTGTATAATTTGGATTGACTTCTTTCAACTCTCGACCAGCGTTTTCAGCTTTATATCGAATCATTTCAAAGAAGCTACTCCAACTAACGTCGTGAATTTGTTTCGAGAGAATACCTTTACTCAATCCGAGAATGTTCAATTTCTCAATTGCGATAAGGTCAAACTCTTTGACCAGATGTGTCGAAAGTTTGTGCTGAAAATCAGCACGTTGATTCTTGATTTTCTGATGAATCTTGCGAAGTTTAAGGACGGCTTTACGCCTCGAATTAGAACCCTGTCGTTTGCGCGACACGCTTCTTTGGGAGATTCTCAATTTCTTGTTCGATTGCTCGTAATACTTCCAATTATCTATTTGCGTTCCGTCCGAAAGGTTACAAAAATTTTCGATTCCAACGTCAATTCCAATTTCTTTACCTGTTTTCGGCAAGCGTTCAATCACAGTTTCAACGGTGAAGATTACAAACCATTTATCAATTTCCTTTTTGATTCGACATTGTTTAACTTTGCCGACTATTTCACGCGACAATTTAATTTTAACTGTTCCGATTTTCGACAAAGTAAGTTTGTTTCCCGAAAGAGAGAAACCGCTTTGCGTGTGGCAGAAACTATCAAAGAAATTCTTTCCTTTGAAGCGCGGGAAGCCCGCTTTAACGCCTTGTTTTACGCGACGAAAGAAACTTTGAAAACTTTTATCCAATCGTTTCAAAACGTCTTGGCAAACTTGAGAGTGAACGTCTTTGTATTCGGGATTAGTAGATTTAATTTCGGAAAGTTGGTTGGCTTGGTCGTAGTAGTTCAGAGATATGCGATTGAGTTGGTAAGCCTGTTTTCGTTCGGCAAGTGCGGCGTTATACAAATCTCTGCAAAGAAACAAAGTTTGCTCAAGTTTTTGGGATTGAGTTTTGCTTGGGAAGATTCTGAACTTGAAAGATTTTGTTATACTATTTTCAGCCATTTTAACTCCACGAAAGTTATCTTGGTTAGGCTTCTTAGAGAATTTGCCGTTCTCTTTGAAGCCATTTCTATTAGACGGCACAAAACCAAAATACACAATGGAACGGACTACATCTCCACCCAAATCCGAAGCGGATTATGGATGGAGTCTTGTCCTAATTCTTGATAAACAAGTTATTTCACTTCCAAATCGAATTAGCGATGCCCGATTTGCCCGTCCTAGTTGCGTCCGGCGGCATCAGCGATGGTCGCGTCGGCGACACCGAGCTGCTCCGATGCCATTGCCGTTCCTTTGACACGCGATTCAATCTTTTGAAAAGCGATGTCTCTCGCCAAGTCCGGCGAGCCGTGCTTCGGCTTGACGTCAATGCTGAACGGCGAAAAACCACAGTCGTCGGTTGAGCCGAGCCGCTCGACGGGAATATATTTGGCAGCGGTTACGAGGTCGTCGCGCACTTGCTCCGGCGTTTCAACCGTCGGATCGAGCGGATTGATAACACCGATAAAACAGACTTGCGGAACGCCGTTCGCGTCTTCGCGGCTGTGTTCGCCGCACAATTTATAAACGTATTCTTTGTCTTTTTCGCTGGCGAGTTGAATCAAAAAATAGCCGGCGTTCATCTTAAACATACTCGGCAGCAAATCGGCGTAATCAACTTCGTCGCTATGGGTTGAATCGCAATCGCCGCCGGGACAAGTATGGATGCCGATATTCTTTCGCTCTTCGGGCGAAAAACGGTCAATCACGCGGTTGTTGAGTTCGACGAAGGAATCAAGCATCTTGCGTCCCGTCCAAGGGTTGCGCGGGTCGTTTTTGCACGCCAATCTGCCTTCGGTGAAATCAATCGAAACCCGTTCTGCTCCGACTTCAAAACATTGGCGAATATCTTTTTCGCACTCGTTGACCAAATCTTCCATAAACTGCTCGCGCGTGTAACCTTCGATTTCTCCGTCAAGCGGGTAAAGCAAATAAAGCATCGAAGGAGCAATCACGGCTTGTTTCAAAGGTTTGTCAGCCATTTTGACGGCTTCCTTTAAATAATCCGCCGCGTAAGTTTTGTATTTAAAAGGTCCGCCCGTCAAGCGCGGCAATTGACGGTGATGACCGTCGGTAAAGATGGCGAAATACTGCCCGTCGCCCGCCAAATTATCGGCGAGTCCCGTTCCCGCCAAGGTATCTGCAAGCGGATAAGTGGCAAAACTAGACGCACGCTGTTCGCCGTCCGAAACTATCGGCGCACCCGTCGCTTCCATTCGTTCGATAGAATCCTTACACGCGGCATCTTGTTCGACTTTTAATTCTTCCTTCGTAATTTTTCCGGCATCGTAATCGGCAATCGCCTCCTGAAGTTTCATTGGACGCGGTAAAGAGCCGACGTTCTCTGTTGGTATTGACATTTTTATTCTCCTTGGTTTTTGTTTGTCATTTTATAGTAATAATATCTATCAATTGTTCAATAAGTCGGTCATTTAAGATATAAAAACACCCTTAAATGCGACTCATTAAATTATTAAAACACGCTGTCTACTATATAAATAAAAGTATAAAGCAGTAAAAAAAAATTGGCAATGAAGAAACTTACAGCCTTCGTTTTGAAAAGATTTCAATCGAAATTTTATTGGGCAAAGATGTAATTTTCGGATAAATTTTATAGTGCAAGAATTGTGAACGGATAAAACGGCAAGTTTCGCACAACGCCGAAAACAATCAAAACTATTAAAAAGCCCCACAATAAGCGAGGTTTGAAAAGGTTTAAAGATAAACCGCGACCTCTGACGGCAGTCAAACCGAGCGAAACAAAAAAGTAACATCCAATAAACAAATAAACCGGCAAAAGCGCGTTAAAATGAAGCGCGGTTAAAACGTCGCCGTGAAAAAGCGCGTGAAAACCGCGCGTCAAGCCGCAACCCGGACAGTTCAAACCGGTAATAGCGTGAAGCGGACAAACGGGGAAAAATCCGGCGGTCGTCGGGTTAAAATAACCGATAACAAACGCGCCCGCCACCGCCGCTAAAATTCCGACCGTCGCCAAAACACGCTCGATGGTAGCCGATGTAACAGGTAAAATTTTCCGGCTGGTCATTGATTTCTAAACAACTTCGGCATAATTTGACCAATTTCTTGTCGGTCATCCGCAGAAAGATTCTGTTTTTCCAAAATTGTTATAACTTTTTGCACTTCGGCAAGATATTCTGTTGAAACTTTATCCGGCGCAGATTGAATTTGCTGTCGAAGCGAATCTAATGTTCTTTGCCGTTCATTTGGATTGCGGGCTTGCGACAATGCCTGACTCAAACCCGAACCTAAATTAAACTGCCACAAATTTAGTTCATCGCTTGCCAGACGACTTTGCAGTGAAGCAATCAATGATTGTGAAATCGCAATTTGTTCCGGGTTAATTTGATTACCTGATTTGACAGTTCTTTCCGTAGTTATCGTTTTGACGGTTGTTCCGTCAGGTTTTTTTTCCGTATTTTCGCTGATTTTTCTTTCGCCGATGATAATCGGTTGAGAGATGTTTGAACTTTCGGTTTGTTTAATTTCCGCTAATCTTTTAAGTTGTTCGCGCTCCGCCGACCAATCAGCCTGAAAAATTTCAGCAATTGAATTCGTGTTCAAAAACATCAGACTCGGAGAAAATTGGAGGCTTGTTAAATCATAACCGACCTTAAACCAATTTGCTTTGTCAGCCACAAAATTATAAATAATCACGCCCGTAACTTTCACCGGTTGACCTTGCAGCAAAGTCGGCGAAAATTTTGATTCCCGCGCCGCTTGCTCCGCCGCCGCTCGAAGCAGCGGATGACCGGAAACTGCGCTTGCCGAAACCACATCGCCGTTTTCGTCAATTGTTACCTGAACATTGACCGAGCCGCTGGCATTAACTGCTTTTGCCGCCGCCGGATATGCCGGTTTTGCAAGAGTTCGCGCCTTACCGTTGACCACGCCGCCCGAAATCGTTTTCGGCTCTGACGTTTGCGCTAGAACAATTGAAAAGCCGAATAAAAGAATTGAAATGATTGAAAGAATTTGTTTTTTCATAATTTTCTCCAAAATTTGTAAAAGTTAAGATATAGAATTTTAGAACTTATTTCGGCAAAGGTAAAGATTATTATCTGATGTTACGCAAAAATGTTTCCCGTCCGCAACGCGGACACATTTAATAGCCGGAGGTTGAGCCTTTGGCTGAACCTCCGGTGGCGATGGTGACGCGAACCGACGCTGAAAGCGTCGCATTGGGCAACACGAAGGCGACGCTTTCAGCGTCGGGGCGGCGAATGCGTCAATTGTCCTGTGGTCGAAGCGACCACCGGCTATTAAATACGTCGCTTTCAGCGACAAATCCGTTTTTGCGTAACATCAGTTATTATTTGATTTTTTGCAGGTTTGCGATGATTTTGCCTGTTTCTATTCTGATTTGTTCGGAAGGTTTCTGCCCGAATAAACTTACCAAATTCATTAACTGTTCCCAAAACTCCGGCTCAATACCGGCAGGCGGATCATGCACAAATAGCTTGAGAAATTCAAACGCTTCCGGGCGCGTATTCGGATTGCGAAAAGTTTCTTGAAATTTGACAAGAACAATGCCTAGATTGAATTGCCAAAGATTTTTTTCATCATTTCCCAAACGTCCGCGAAGACTCGAAATCAAGTTTTGAGAAACGGAAACTTGTTCGTAATTTTGCTGCGGAATATTCATCCGTGTTTCACTTCTTTGGCTTGCGCTGTTTTTACCGACAGAATTTACCACAGTTTTGTTGACAAACAACGGTTCGTTTTTATGCGGATTCGCGCGTTTTATTTCAGCCAATTGTAGAATCAAATCGTTTTCCGTTTTCCAATCCGTTTGAAAAGCCTTTTTGATAATCGCGGTTTGCAGAAAATCAATCGCCGGAACTTTTTCGACCAGAGCCAAATCATAACCGACCTTAAACCAATTCGGCGTTTCAATCAAAAAATTGTAGTTCAGAAAACCCGAAACTTTTTCACGCCGACCATTTATTTTCGGTGTTAAAAACTTTGATTTCAAAGCGGCGTTCTGCGCGGCTTCGTAAAGCAATTGATGACCTGAAACCGCTTTTGCAGAAGTTACGCCGCCGTCTTCGTCAATCTCAATCTGAACTTTAACCTTGCCTTCCGCGCCGGTTTCTTTTGCTTCATTTGGAAATATCGGTTTTGCCAAAATAACTGCTTTAGCATTTCCGATATTGCCCGTAACATCGCCGATTCGGTAAAATTCGGGCGAACCGAAGTCGTTATCCTTTAAAACAGGATTCGTTTGAATCGGAACAGACGTTTGCGGAAAAACATTTACAGAAAACAAAGTTAGGACAAAGATTAAAACAAGCGCGGTTTTTTTATTCATAGCTTTTTCCTTTGACTGATTTGAAACAATTATACGCCAAAATGTTGCTTCAACGACAACTTATTTCTGCATTTGTTCATAAACATTTACGGCTCGTGCCGACTTCAGATATTCAGGCGTTTTATGGCATTTGCATAATGACTGTTTCAAACTTAAAATTATATGATTTAAATTAATCTTTCGGGTGAACATTGTTTTTCCTTATTGATTTATTTAACTTTTTCAGACTTTATTGACGGTAAAGATGTTTGTATTTCGACAAAAAAATGTTTATTGACCGTGTAAAAATCAGAATAAAAGCCGGCGACGGCGGCGACGGCGTAACCGCGTTTCGGCGTGAAAAATTCATTCCGCGCGGCGGACCTTCGGGCGGCGACGGCGGAAAAGGCGGCGATGTCCGGCTTGAATCGGACGAAGGCTTTAACACGCTTCTGCATCTGCGTTACAACCCGGAACACAAAGCCGAGCGCGGCAGACACGGCGAAGGCTCGAACCGGCACGGCAAAGACGGCGAAGATACAATTGTCAAAGTTCCCATCGGAACACAGGTTTTTGATGCCGAATCGGAAGAACTTTTGTATGATTTTACTGAAGCCGGACAGCGTTTTCTCGCGGCAAAAGGCGGCAAAGGTGGTTGGGGAAACCAGCATTTTGCCACGCCGACGCGCCGTGCGCCGCGCTATCATTACACGGGCAGACCGGGCGAAGAACTCGAATTACAATTAGAATTGAAACTGATTGCCGATGTCGGGCTGGTCGGTTTTCCAAACGCCGGAAAATCTACTTTGATTTCCGTCATTTCCGCCGCGAAACCGAAAATTGCCGATTATCCTTTTACAACGCTTGAACCGAATTTGGGCGTAGTTGATATGGGCGAATTCAAAACTTTTGTAGTTGCCGATATTCCCGGTTTGATTGAAGGCGCGTCGGAAGGCGCGGGACTCGGCGACAGATTTTTGCGCCACGTCGAGCGCACAAAATTTCTGCTTCATCTGGTTGATGTTTCTTCAATTTCAGGACGCGACGCGGTGGAAGATTACGAAATCATCAACCGCGAACTCGCCAACTATAATCCTGAACTTGCGGAAAGACCGCAGATTGTCGTCGCAACAAAAATTGACGCGCTCGACGAGCCGGAAAGATTGGAAAGTTTGCGGAAACGAGCGAAAAAAGACAGAAAACCATTTTTTGCAATTTCCGCCGTGACAAACCAGGGAACGCGGGAACTGGTTAATTTTGTGGCAAATCAGTTGGACAACTTGGCGGCAGAGAGTATAGAAATTTATGAAACAGATTAGCCGCAAAAATTCACAAAATTCACAAAAGAAAACAAAATTTTAAGTTTTTATTTTTGTGTTTTTTGTGAATTTTTGTGGCTAATTTCTCTCCATTTTCTCTGTGAGTTTTGTGGCAAAAGATGAAAAAAATCGCATTTTACGGTGGAAGTTTTGACCCGCTTCACAACGGTCATCTGACAATTGCGCGAAAATTGGGTGAATTGTTTGAGTTAAATGAATTCGTTTTCATTCCCGCTTTTCACGCGCCGCACAAAAAAGATAAAAATCCGACTTCCGCGCTTCATCGTTACGCGATGCTTTGTTTGGCGACAAACGATGAGCCGAAAATTACAGTTTCTAAAATAGAACTTGACGCGCCCGAAAGACCTTTTACTTACGAAACCTTGTCAAAATTGAAAAATAAATTAAAAGACACGAAAATTTTCTTTGTGATTGGCGCGGATTCGTGGCAGGAAATCACGACCTGGCACGAATGGGAAAAGGTTTTGACGCTTGTCAATATCATTGTCGTAACCCGTCCCGATTATGAAATCGGTTTTTCGCACGTTACGGAAGATATTCGGGAAAGAATTGTTGACTTACGACAGAAAGGCGAATTACGAATTACGAATTACGAATTACGAATTTACATAACCGATGCAGTTCAATTAGAAATTTCGGCAACGGAAATTCGGCAAAAAATTAGAGAAAAAGCAAATGACTGGCAAGAACTCGTGTCGAACGAGGTTGCAAAATACATTGAAAAATACGACATTTATTAAACAATGGAAGAAGTAACAAAGGAAAAATCTCTACAACGCGAAAATTTGGACTTGCTTTCGGTAGTTGAAACCACAACACCTTTCGCCGAATTGGACGAAACGGTCAAACTTGCCTTGACTTGCGCGAGCGAGAAAAAAGCGTTTGATATGGTCGCGCTGGATTTGCGCGAGATTGCGAGTTTTACGGAATTTTTTATTATCGTCAGCGGCGCAAATCAACGTCAGGTGCAGGCAATTTCCGATGAAATCTCGGAACAACTCAAAAAACAATTAAAATCAAAAGTAATTCGCATCGAAGGTTACAATTCGGGCGAGTGGATTTTGCTTGATTACGGCGATTTCGTCGTGCATATTTTCGAGAAAGAAGCGCGTGATTTTTACGATTTGCAACGGCTTTGGCGTGATGCGCGAAAAGTCGAACTGCCTCAGGACATTTAATTAGCCGCAAAAACGCACAAAAATCGCAAAAAATTATTTTGTGGTTTTTGTGCATTTTTGCGGCTGGATATTATATGAAGTTTCGTATTGTTTGGATTGGTAAAACTAAAGACAAAAATTGGCGGGCGTTGCAGGAAGAATATCTGTCGCGCCTTTCGCATTTTGTGAAATGTGAAATCGTGGAAATTAAAGATTCCGCCGACCACGAAGGCGCGGAAGTTGAAAGCAAACGAATTTTGGAAAAAGTGAATCAAAGCAACTTCGTCTGTTTATTAGACGTGAAGGGACGCTCAATTTCTTCGCACGAATTAGCCGAAAAAATCGAAAACTGGCAAAACCGAGGACTCAAAGAGATCGCTTTTGTTATCGGCGGCGCGGAAGGTGTATCGTCAGAGGTTGTCGAAAAGGCTGACTTTGGTTTATCCTTGTCGCTTCTAACTTTTACGCACGAGATGGCGCGTGTCGTTTTGTTAGAACAACTTTATCGGGCTTTTACAATAATCAAAGGATTTCCATATCAAAAATGAGTGAAATAAATTTAGCAGAAATTAAAGAAAAACTAATCGCCGAACGCGAACTTCTGATAGAAAAATTAAAAGGCAATGACCTTTCGGTTGACGATTCGGAAACGCCCGATCCGGTAGATTTGGCAGTTAGAAACTATTCAAAAAATGTAATGCTGGCAGTTTCGGAAAATGAAAGCCGACAATTATTTTTAATTAATGAGGCGTTAGAGCGCATCACCGACGATGAATACGGCTCGTGTCAGAATTGCGAAAAAGATATAAACCCGAAACGTCTGAATGCCGTTCCGTGGGCGCGTTATTGCCTTAATTGCCAGGAATTACAGGAACAAGGTTTACTTGATGAAGATTAGTTTAATTTAGGTTTAAGTTCTTGAGAGTTTGAAAAGCCGACAGCAAGGTTTTGAGATAAAGTTTTGATTTCAAAACAAATTTTCCACGCTGTTTTCATAATAAATACGTAACAGGTCATTAAAATATAAACTAAGAAGAAGTTGAGACAGGCGAGGTCGTATGAAAAAAGTTAGGTTTATTCTCATAGTTGCCACATTCTTGCTTCTCAATTTTGATTCGGTTTTAGGCTGCGTTTGCGTACCGACAACTATCTCCCAAAAAATTGAACAGGCTCAATCTGTATTTTCCGGTAAGGCTATTGGGCGAACAACGACCAAAATACGATTCAAGGTTCAGAAATGGTGGAAAGGCACTCCTAACTCTGGAATTTTCATATACGCCGATAGTAAAGTTATTACTAGCTGTGATGTATCGTTCAAAAATGGCGCAACATACTTGGTATATGCTTTTAAATCTAGTCCTGAAAATAAACTTGAAACTAATCAATGCACCGGAACAAAAGAGTTAGCGGCAGCCGATGAGGATTTAAAAATACTTGGTAAAGGAAAGCTGCCAACTCGTAAAATGCCCCGAATTCGGAAAAGGCGAGGCAGTTAGACAAAATATTTTCTCTGATACCTAAAGCCTAGTAAAAACTACTTGACATATTTTAATGGATTAAGTATACTTCTAAATATTATAAGTATTATTTATTTTCCCAAACTTTCCTGTTCATAACTTTTCAATACGATAACGTTTGATGTGATTGCAGTTTTTGTCACATTGTTTTTATTTATAATTGGCATAATAAGTAAATCTGTTTCTTCAGATTTAGAATTTTGTAAAACCTACATATTAAAAAAATTAAATTCAAAATAAAGGAGTTAGTTAATGAAAACAAAAATGCAAGCCGTCAAACTTGTAACCGTATTGGTAGCCTTTTTCGCGGTTATCATCTTCCCAATTAATTCGTACGCCGACCATTCGTGGAACAATTACCACTGGGCGCGTACTTCAAACCCGTTCACGCTGAAGGTGGTTGACAGCAACACCCCGGACTGGGACGACAACCGCGCAAAGGCTATGACGGACTGGTCACAATCAACCGTGTTGAACATTGTCGGCGGTAGCGCCGACGACTCCCAACGCGCGCGCAAACGATGCCAGATAGTCAGCGGGCAGATTCGCTCCTGCAATGCCGATTATGGCTTTAACGGTTGGCTTGGTCTCGCGTCAATCAACATCAGCGGCAGCCACATCACACAGGCTTATTCCAAGATGAACGACAGCTATCTTAGCGGTGGTTCGTACACCGAGACGAATCGCCAGCACGTGATGTGTCAGGAAATTGGGCATGACCTTGGACTTGGTCACACGAGTGAGGACGGCTCAGACCAAAATACCTGCATGGACTACTCAAACGATTTAGGCAACCCGAGCCCGAACGCACATGACTACCAACAGCTGGAAACTATTTACGCGCATCTCGATAGCACTACAACCATCGCGTCCACCGCCTTTGTCTCATCACCTTCAGATGTAACGGATGAGCCAAACACTTGGGGTCAACTCGTGAGC
>JBPCPU010000013.1:0-13434 GCA_050998795.1 Pyrinomonadaceae bacterium | reverse complement strand
TACGGTCGAGAGTTTCGCGGGATAAGACGTTTTCTGATTTGTGCTTGAAACATAAATTTAGTCCTTATCTTTAGCAGGAACAAGCTCCAATCTATAACCGCTTCGGTTTAGTTGGAGTCAGTTGACCGAAACGCCTCAAGGCATAATGTCCGCGATATAAAATCACGGATAAAGCCTTAACTCTAAACTTATTTTAATAATTTAGGACTTTCTTAATTCAAATCAAAATGTCGGTTGATAAGATTGCAATAGACCGCGAATTTTACGGATTAGGCGGATTGCACGCCGGTTTTCTTTTAATAAAAATTATCCGCGCTTATCCGCCGAATCCGCGGTCTATTTCTCGTTTTTGAAAAAGTCCTATAATTATTACACGAATTCATCGTCATCGTCGTCAATATCATCCAAATCACTATCCGCATAAATGTCCAGTTCAATCGGGTCAAGACCGACGATTTCCAATTCCGTTCCGCATTCATCACAGGAAATAATATCGCCTTGCTCTGATTCGGCATCTACATAAACGTCTTCGCTGCATTCGGGGCAAGCTGTTGTTGGCATTTTAATTTTCTCCAGATAACTTTATTTGTTTTTATTACGTTTCACTTAAAAATCAAGTGGTAATTTATTATGGTTTTCAATCTAACTTGTTCGAGAACTGTTTGGCAAGAGTTTTTTGCAAAAATTTTGTCAAATTTGATTTGTTCTCAATCAATAGTTATTAGATATTATTGACTAAGTTTTCAAATTTCAAATTTAAAAATGAAGAATGCAGTTTCCTTTTAAAATAGCTGAAAATAAAGAGTTTGATGTAGTCGGTTTTGGCACGAACGCGGTTGATTACTTAATTGTTGTGCCGGAATATCCCAAATTTAATTCAAAAATCGAACTCGAAAATTATACTCGACTCGCTGGCGGAGAAATCGCTTCGACAATGGTCGGACTTCAGCGTTTGGGAATAAAAACGATATATGTCGGGAGTTTCGGCGATGACCAAGCCGGAGATTTTGGTTTGAAAACTCTGCGCGACGAAGGCGTAAATGTTGATTTTGCCGAACAAATTGAAGACGCGCAAACTCAAATCGCCTTTATTATTATTGACCGGCGCAACGGTGAACGAACGGTTATTTGGAAGCGCGATGAAAAATTAGCTTTCGCGCCCGAAACCGTGCCGATTGAAATTGTCAAACACGCAAAAATTTTTCACGCCACGCCGCACGACACGCTTGCCTGCACAAAAATGGCGCGGGAAGCCAAAGCAAGCGGCGCGATTGTTTCGATTGATATTGACAACACTTTTGACGGACTTTTAGAGATGATTCCGCTGATTGATATTTTTATTTCTTCCGCCGAGTTTCCCGAAAAACTTGTCGGAATAAAAGACAAGAAAGAATCTTTGCGCGAGATAAACCGGCGTTTCGGCTGCGCGGTTATCGGGATGACTTTAGGCGAAAGCGGTTCGTTGATTTTGTGTGAAGGTGAATTTATCGAAACAAAAGGCTGCGAAGTGCCGAACGGCTGCAAAGACACGACCGGCGCGGGCGACGCTTTTCGCGTCGGTTTTTTGTATGGTTTGCTGACGGGCGAAGCAGTAGAAACTTCGGCGAAAATGGCAAACGCCGTCGCCGCGCTCAAATGCCGCGAAATCGGCGCGAGAACGGCACTTCCGAACATTTCGGAATTGGTGAACTTAATTAAGGAACGATAAATTACAAAAATTATTCAAAATTTGAGAAAGCCAACGAATCTAAGTTTTCAAACATCATAAACAGCAAAAGTTTTAACAAAATTTTAAGTGAGATTTCCGAAAACTAATGAATAATTTTAAGAAAAGTATCTTCCGCGTGTTTGGACTGAGTTTGGTTCTCTTTTTATTTTCGTTTGCGGCGGCGGCGCAGCAAGTTAAACGCCCGCAATTTGATGTGTCAAATTATGTAATGGACGTGCAGCTCGTGCCGAATGAAAATAAACTAAATGCAACGGTTGACGTGAATTTTACGCCGCTTGAAGACACCCGCGCGGTTACGTTTGAACTGAATGGTTCATTGAAAGTCGAAAGTATCACGCGCCAAAATTCCGCCGTCGCAATAACTCCGCAGCCAAAAGTAAAAACCACAATCGCAACCGCGCCGAATCAAGTTACATTTATCCAGGACCAGGTCGGCGTTACGGATTTAGGTCCGAGTGTGAAAGTTGATTTGGGCGGTGTTGTTACGAAGGGAACGCCGGTTACGTTACGTTTCAAATACGGCGGTGTTTTAACTTCGCCTTCGGGCGGACCGCTTCTGACGAAACGCCTTGCGTATGTTGGCACAAATAATGGCTATTTGATGTATGCGGCGCGTTGGTTTCCGTTTCACGAATATGCGGCTGACCGGGCGACATCCGACATCACTATTTCACTTCCGAGCGGTAATCAAGTGGTTGGTTTCAGCGATACGCCGGTTTCGCAAACCGGCGGAAAATATCGTTTTGTCCGCACTCAATCAGGACTTGTCGGAAATTTCGCTTACGGAAAATATACCAATAAAAACCTGAGATTTGGTGAATACGAGCTACAGTTCTACACAAAAACGCCAAATGACGCGCAAGTTGCCGCTTATGGTGAAACTCTGGGACGCGCCCTTGAATTTTACACCAAAAAATACGGCGCAACCGAAGGCGGCAAACGAATGATTATCGTGCAGATTGATGACGAAAGCCTTGATTTTTATTCCACGCAGGGAATGATTTTTATGGCGGACAAGTTGTTCGAGCAGCCGCGTGAAATTACCGAAGAACGCCTTCAGCGCGAAGCCGCTTTTCAATGGTGGGGTTTGACCGTCGGTTTAAAATCTTTTGACGATGCCTGGATTTCGCAAGGTTTGGCGGAATACAGCGCGTATTCTCTGCGCGAAAATCAACTTTCCGGCGCACAACTGGATAATTTGCGCCGCGAACTGCTGGAAAAATCTCTAACCTTTGAGCAAACCGCTTCACTATCGCGCACTCCGACTGTTTTGGATGACCAATCGGTTGCTTATCAATACATAATGTATGGCAAAGGCGCGTTTGTTTTCAAACTTTTACGCGACACGCTCGGCGAACAAAAATTTAATCAACTGCTTCGCACTTTTTTACAGCAATATCGCGGCAAAAATGCTTCGATTGACGATTTTGAAAAACTGGCGACACAGGTTGCCGGACAACCGATGCGCTACTTTTTTGCGCGTTGGGTCGAAGGCACGGGCGTTCCCGAATTTCAGGCGGATTATCAAATCATTCGCACCCGCGGAGGTAAATTCGTAACGCGCGGAACGGTCAAACAGAATTACGACAATCTTCGCTTGCCGCTCGAGTTGCAGCTTCGCGCCGAAGGCGAAAGCGGTTTGAAAACCGTTACGGTTCAGATTGATGATGCGAGCGCAGATTTTAACATTGAATCGAGCGGGAAACCGCTTGGAGTTATGATTGACCCGAATTACAAAATTCTGCGAATCTCCGACGGTTTGCGTATTTCTTCGATTGCGCGGCGCGGCATCGAGCAGTTCAAAGAGGGAAATTATGTCGAAGCGCAACAGCAGTTTGAAGCCGCGCTCAAATTAGACCGTTCAAATTCCTGGGTTTATTACAATCTCGGATTGCTTTTCCTCGAACAGCGCAATTACGATTTGGCGATTGATAATTTCAAAGCCGTTTTGGGCGGAGATTTAAGTCCGGCGTGGTTGTCGGTTTGGGCAAACATCAAAATGGGCAACGCTTACGACGCGAAAGGCGACCGGGTTCGCTCTGTTGCCGCTTACAAACGCGCCGAAAGTCTCGGTGATAACTACGATAACGCGCAGCAAGCCGTTCAAAAATATCTTGCCACGCCATATGACCCGCGAGAAAAACAAACAACGGCAACGGTTAAATAACCTTTTCAAAAGGTGGATAAGTGAAGGCGTGTGCAAATTAAAGTTATTTGATTTTCAACATTTAACTTTCGGAATAGCTGATAGATGAAAGATGATAGCTGAGAGATTTTTGACTCCTCATCTATCATCTGTTATCTATCAGTTATCAGCTATTCCGAGGTGATTTTCTAATTTGCACAGGCTTCGGATAATTGAGAGCAGGATTTAAGGGAATACTTTTCTGAAATCCTGCTCTTTTTCTTTACCAATAATTCAATTTTTCACCGCATATTTTTATTTGATTCAGGACTTTCTCATTTTTAGAAAAAGCGTTTGTTTAAAAAACAGGAAATTAGGAATAGACCGCGGATGACACGGATTAAGCGGATAAAGACGGATAATTTAATCAAATAAAATCGGCGCAAACCCGCCCAATCCGTATCATCCGCGGTCTATTTTCCCGTTTTTGAGAAAGTCCTATAACAATAAAATTTTAGATTTCAGAGGCGGAAAAATCCGTCTTTTTTGTTTATAAATCGCTTAACCTTTCTTCCAAAAGTTTAGTTGAAATTACCAGAAAATCCTGCGTTGTAACAAGTCCGACAAGTTTTTTATCTTTAACGACGGGCAAACATCCGATGTTTTTTTCGCGCATCAATTTTAGTGCTTCTAATGTTAAAGTTTCCGGCGCAACCGTAATCGTATCGGTTTTCATAATGTCGCGGATAACAGTTTCATTTTCCGGCTTGCTTGTTACCAGCAATTCGAGCAAATCACGGTGTGCGACGATTCCGACCAGTTGACCTTCATCGTCTTCAACCGGAATATGTCGGATTTCCTTCCATTTCATTAAACTCGCCGCCAAATCAACTACGTCTTCCGGTCTGACGGTGAACAAATCAGTTGCCATAAACTGCTCGACGGTGCGGTAATTTTCAATCCAATCCGATTCGTCGGAAAGTTCGGCAAGCAGCCATTCGTGAACGGGTTTGTTAATTTCCTGATTGGCTTTTATCGCGGAAGTCAGCGTTTGCAGCCGAACATTCAAATGCGTTTCTGCGTCCATATTTGCCAGCGAATCAAGCATCCATTGTGCGCCTGTAACTTTCGCTTTTGTCCTTTCTTCAATGATGCCGAGATATTTTTCAATATCCGCCGCATCAATTTCCGCGCTTTCCAAACCTTTTCGCGCCAGCGGCAAAAGTTGTTCTAAAATCAAGCGGTGCGTCGAATAAACCTGTCCGTCAAACCAGGTAATTTGCGTATTCAAACCATTTTGCGCGACATTAAAAAAGTTGTTTTTCGCATCGTCGAACGACATTTTCTCCCGCACGTCGCCGAATTCCTCCGGCAAAGCCGTCATCAAACCGAGAAAAAAAGCGGAATTGGCAATTTCATCAACAATCGTCGGACCGGCAGGAAGATAACGCGCCTCGATTCGCAGACTCGGTTTGTTGTTGATAATTCCGTAACAAGCGCGATTCCAACGCCAAATCGTGCCGTTGTGCATTTGCCAGGCGTGAAGCTGCGGAATTTTACCTTTTTGCAAAACTTCAAGCGAATTTTCTTCGACCTCGCGTGTTAAAATTATCCGAAAACGCGCCGCGTCTTCCTGAAAAACTTCGAGCATTGAATCTTCAACCCATTTTTCGCCGAAATTTACGCGCGGCGTTTGGTTTCGCGCCTGATGAACAGGCGAGCGCGTGTCGGTCGCGTGTTGAAAAAGCGCGAGCCGCGTTTCGTGCCACAAACGATGTCCGAGCAGCAGCGGCGAATTAACGGCAACGGCAAGAACCGGCGCGGCAATCGCCTGCGACCAATTATAATATTTAACGTATTTGCTGATGCCGACCTGCAAATGCACCTGAAAACTCGTATTGGAAAATTCAACAAAACTATTCCCGAACGTCATCTGCAATTCGTCCAAACCTTTTATATGAATGACGCGCTCGCCGCCGCTCATTTCGGTTAAAACGCGATTCATCTCTTGATAACGCGGCAGCGGCGTGAGATTTTCTTCGACATAATCCGACATCTGAACCGTCGGTAAAGTCCCGACCATTACAATATCGGCATCGAGTTTTCGCGCAGTTTTCCGAACAATATCAAGTATTTCGTGCAACTCACGTTCCAACTCGCTCAAGCAGTTTCCACGAAAATCAAGTGGTTTGGCGTTAACTTCCAAATTAAAAAGTCCGAGTTCGGTTGTCAGACGCGCGTCTTTTGCTTCTTCGATAACTTTCAACGCGAGCGGCGCGGCACGCATCGCCGCATCAACCAGAAACATTTCCTGTTCCGCACCGATGCGCCGCACATTTTCTTCAAAATAATCGCCCGCCAGCATTTTTTCGAGTGCCTGCAAATCGTTGAGAAGTGCTTTGGTGAAATTGCGCTTGTGGCTTTCGTCCGTTTTGTCTGAAACCTTTAAACTGCCCATATTTTATAAGAATAAGGGGAAAAGGGAAAAAGGGGAAAGGTGAAAAAGGGGAAAAGGGAAAGAGAAAGAGGGAAAGAGGGAAAGAGATTATTGACAAATCTAAAATGTAGACTTTTTCCTTTTCCTTTTTCAAGCTATGGAAACAATGAAAAATTTTACCGCAGAAACACAGAGTTTTCACAGAGCCGTCGCAGAGAAAAGACAAAAACTCGGCGTTTCTCTGCGGAAACTCTGCGCCCGGCGGTGAAAAAATCATAACCGGCAACCTGGATTAGTTGCAAAATAACACGAAACGACCCGAAAAATTTGATGTTGCTTCGTGTTTTTCAATTGAAAGTAAAGGTTTTATTTTGAATCCTTTTCATAAATAATTCTTTCAACCGGTGTTTTCATTTCAGAATCAACAAATTCTATATTTCCGCCGGTTTTCGCTTCCGAAAGTTTTATACCGGATTTTCCGTCCAGCAGATTCAACACTTGAAATCGGGATTCGCTTCGCCAAAGTCGCGGGACAATCAAGAACCACTGCACGTAACCCAGCAAGCAAAGCAAAAAAACATTGACATACATTCCGCCAATCGTCTGCGGATTGACACCCAAAAAAAGTTTCGCCAAGAACATCATCGGCAATGCCAAAAGACCGAAGGGAAAAGACAAAATATACATTGCCGTTGTTACTGTCCCGATAATGTCTTGAAAGAAAAATTGCGGATTGACGGACGACGGCAAAAACACCGGCAGCGTCAACGCAATCACACTTACCAATAACCAAATCGGACTCAGATTTAACTTAAATTCTTCTTTCATTTTCAACTCCTTTTGCTTGATAGGTTTTAGACACCATCAAAGACTATTTTGTTCCCAAGAGAGTTATTATTTTTATGAATTTAACCACGAAAAACACAAAGCGGCACGAAGTTTATTTTAGCATCACTTTGTGTTTTTTATATGAAGATTTTGAAAAAGATGTTAGTCAACCTTTGCGTCAAGCAAATCAAGCATCTGAAACGGAGATTCGGTTGGCGACCAAAATCGGGCGATCCAAAACCATTGCATAAGCCCCAAAACAAAAAGAAAAATTGTGCTGAGGTAGATTCCTTCGGTTGAAACGGGATTTATTTCAAGGTAATGATTTGCCAAAACGACGACCGGAACGGCGAAAAGACTGCACGGTAAAGACAAGATCAGCATCAGACCGTTAAGAACGAGAATCGTATTTTGAAGATTTTGTGAATCATAACCGAACCACAGAAAAATCATTAAGGTCATTGAAAAAACACCGAATGCCAACCAGATATACTTCAAATTAGATTTAATATTCATTTTTTTTCCTCCTGAAATTTGATAACTGATTAGACACCGATTTTGAAAGTTTGTTTCCGATTCAGTTAAATTTTCGTGATATAATTTTCTCGAAAATTCACTCAAACGAATTAAATTTATGCCGACAACAACAGATTTTCTAACCGGAACAGTCAAAAATCCCGGCGAATTGCCGCGCGAATATCTTTTTAAGCAGGTGAGCAAAAGTTCTCAGGCATAAAGAAATGCGAAAATTACGGTATTCCTTGGTTTTTACTTTTGCCTTTTGCCTTTTTACTTTTGCCTTACTGCTTATCACCCAAGACAGCCCGCGATTATTCGCCTAATTCGGCGAGTAGAATACCGGCGTTGGTTTGGTCTTGTTGGGCGTAGAGTATCCGCTTGCCGTCGGCTGATGCGGTCAGATTGGCGTAATAGGCGAGCGGCGATTTATTGACTGCGGCGATTTCGCGCGTCTTGCCCGTTTTAAAATCGTAAAACTTGATATGCAGAGGAATTTGCGGAGCAAATGCCGTGTAATAAACACCGCCCGATGCGACCGTCCACGAACGCCACGCGCCCGCTTCGGATAATTCGGGAATTGGTTTTTCGTCCGCGCCGTCCACGCCGACGCTCCATAAACCGGCTTTTCCGCCGCCTTTTGAATAAATAATTTTGCCGTTTGGCGCGGCGAACATTTCAAACGCGCCTTGCCGGGTGATTTGCGCGGCATCTTTTTCCTCGCCGCCCGCAGGTATTTTCCAGATTTGGTCGTCGCCCGAACGGTTTGAAACGAAGAAAATCCAATTGCCGTCCGCGCTCCACGCAGGCAGGGAATTGTTTCTGCCGATTTCAGTCAAACGCTTCGGCGCACCGCCGTTTGCGGAGACGATATAAACGTCGCTTCGGTCGGCGATTTGCGCGTCGAAGGCAATAAATTTTCCGTCGGGCGAAAAGCGCGGGCTGCCCGCCGAACCGTTTGAATCGGTAATCTGCCGCTGGTTTTTGCCGTCCGCATCGGCGAGCCAAATTTCGTAATTTCCCGTGCGGTCTGAGACAAAAACGATTTGTGAGCCGTCAGGAGAAAATTGCTGGCTGTGGTCGGCGCGGCTCGAACGAATCAGCGGGCGCGGCGTTTGATTCGGCGTGATTTCCCAGACGTTTTCATCAACCGTTTCTTCGAC
Organism: Pyrinomonadaceae bacterium; assembly: GCA_050998795.1. Lineage (GTDB taxonomy): Bacteria > Acidobacteriota > Blastocatellia > Pyrinomonadales > Pyrinomonadaceae. Next base: position 4,636 of record JBPCPU010000013.1, on the reverse strand, counting down.
AAAAGCAATTGTCCGCCCGTTCGGAGAAATCGCTAAATCCTGCAAGTTTTTACTGCCCGTCGGAATCAATTCCGGTTCATTTCTTTCATTCACGGAAGTCTCCCATAAATTTAGCTGATTGACCGCGCGAAACGATGTGAAAAAGAGTTTCCGGCTGTCAGTATTCCACGCCAACCCGTAAATCCGCACCGCGTCAAAAGTGATTTGACGCGGCTCGCCGCCAATTGCCGGAACGATAAAAATCTCGCGCCGGAAACTGCTGAAATATCGAATGAAGGCGAGACTTTTTCCGTCGGGCGAAAAGCGCGGCGTGTGGTCAACGGCAGGCGCGGCGGGCGCGGTTAAACGGCTTCGTTCGCCGGTTTGCAGATTGATGGTGTAAATTCCCGTTTCGCCGTTTGAAACGTCGAGTTTGGCGTGGGCGAGAAACTTTCCGTCGGGCGAAAACGAAACGCTGGCGTAGCTGGCTCGTTCGTCAATCACCCGTTCCGCGCCGCCGAGCGCGGGAATCAAAATGATTTCGTTGTGCGTCGGAAAAATTCGGACAAAGGCGACGGATTTTCCGTCGGGCGCGAAAACCGGATTGATGTCGTCGGTTTCGCTCGTCGTCAAACGCACGGGTTCGCCCACGCCGATGAGCTTAACGTAAATGTTCATCCTCCCGCCGCCCGTGCCGCCGTCCCACGCAAACGTCATCTGCTTGCCGTCGGGCGAAAAAGCCGGATAATTCTCGCGTCCGGGCAAACCGGAAAACGGCGCGATTTTCGAGGCGAGAATGACGTTTGACCGGTTTTGGGAAAAATAGCCGTGATAAGCAGAAAACGCGATTGCGGCGAAAATCAGCAAAACCGGAATAACCCAAAATATGGAAATTTGCCGTCGGGCAGGGGCGGCGGGCAGGGCTTTTATTTTCGGCGTTTCGAGTATTTTGCCGTCAATGAAAGAAATCTCGGTTTCATCCGACGACGGCAGAATTTCGATGCTTTCTTCGATTTGGATTTGCTGAATTATTTGTTCTTCGAGAACAACAAAATTTTCTTCCGTTTTCCTGACTTCCGGCAAAAAGCGATAACCGCGTTTCGGCAGCGTTTCGATTATCGGCAAATCGTTCGCGCCGTTCGCGGTGAGTTTTTTTCTAAGCCACGAGATATTGCGCGTCAGCGTTCCTTCTTCGACATAAGTATCTTTCCAGACTGTTTCAAGCAGTTCATCTTTTTCAACCACCCTTCCGGCGTTTTCAACCAGCAGAAAAAGCACCTCGAATTCCTTCGGGGTTAATGAAACGACTTCATCTCCACACAACAAGCGACGTTTTTTTACGTCAAGTTTGAATGATGAGAATTCGTAGAACTCTTTTATTTGGTTGTCTTTCACACTATCCGAAATTTTATCCGAAAAATTTTCCGACTTTTTATCAGGACTTTTGGGAGCGGATTGTATAAATTTGCTCAAGTAACACCGAACAATAAAATCGAATAGTTCAAGTCTATCCTAAAACGAATGAAAATCACAAAGAAGACACACATTCTTGTTGAAACAAAACGGCAGATCGTCATCAGCCAATCGCCGCCTGACGAGCAGATTATCTGCGAACAGTGCGGCGGACAAATGATGACGGCGCAAACGGCTTCGGCTTTGTTAGGTATCAATATTCGCAAAATCTACAGACTGATTGAGAAAGAAAATTTTCATTTTTCAGACAGCAATTTGGAAGTGACGCATATTTGTTCGAGCGCGATCAGCCGGCTTTCGCAAAAAGATTAAGCAGCAAATTGAAGATCAAATAATTAAAGAAAAAATTTAGGAGTAATTATGAAAACACGCAACATACTGAAAAAATACATTTCAGTTTTAACTTTTTTGACAATCGCTTTAGCATCGTTACAGCTTACCGCCTTCGCCGGCGGCAAAAGAAGCAAAAACGAAGCGAAAAAAGCAAACAAATCAATGCAGCAAAAAACATTATGGCAGCAAGTCGAGCGCGAAAGCGTTCAAAAACTCGGCGAATCGCAACCGCGTCCCGGAAAATACCTCGTTTATCGACTCAACCGAAAATTACTAGATAATTCGCTCGCGGAAGTGCCGATGGAATTTACCGAAGCGGCGCGAAACACGGAAACGATTCTGGAAGTTCCGACACCGGACGGAAAATTCGAGCGTTTCCGCATTCAGGAAACGGCATTGCTTGCGCCGGAAGTCGCCGCGCAGTTTCCGACGTGGAAGTATTTCGTCGGGCAGGGCATTGACGACCCGACCGCGACCGCATCATTCGACACCAACGACCTCGGCTTTCACGGCTACGTCAGCGGCGTGAACGGAACATATTTGATTGATCCGTATTCGCAGACCGACAAGGAAAATTACATCGTTTATTACAAGGGCGGAGTCGGCGGCAGCCGCGACGGATTTAGTTGTCAGGTCAAGGGACTTGCGGACGAAAGTTTTCGCCTTCTCGCGCCTGCCGCGCCCGCCGCGTTCAGTAACGGCTCGATACTCAGAACTTTGAAATCGGCGTGGTCGCTGACCAAAGAATATACCGCCTTTTTCGGCAACAATAAAAACACGGCTTTCGCCGCTTTGGGAACGACCGTCAGCCGGATGAATACGATATACCGGCGCGACTTGGCGGTGAGTTTTGTCATTGTCAGCGATTTGCGGACGGTTTTCGATGCCGCGAACGACGGCGGTTTTCCGGCAGCCAGCGACCCGAATGTGGCAAGCCTGTCCAACAGACGAAACCCAGTGGTTCTCGATACGACTTACGGACAGACATCTTACGACATCGGTCACGTTTTATCGGTTACGGCGAGTCCGAACGGTTTGGCACTCAGTCCGAGTTTATGCGACAACAATCCGTTTCCGGCTCCGACTCCGACTCCGACTCCTCCGACTCCGAGTCCGAGTCCGAGTCCGACTCCTCCGGCTACCTCCAAAGCGCAGGGCTTCACCGGCGCGCCGACTCCGCAGGGCGACGGCTTTGACGTGGATTACGTGGCGCACGAAATCGGGCATCAATTTGCGATGAGTCATACTTTTAATAACGACGCGGACGGTTCCTGTTCGACGCGCGAGCCGGATTCGGCATACGAACCGGCGAGCGGCATTACGATTATGGGCTACGGCGGCATCTGCGCTCCGCGCAATTTAGCCGAAAATTCCATCGAGTATTTTAATCTTCGCAGTTTCGACCAATCGCTCGGCTATCTGCAAAGCACCAACCCGCAACAACCGCTGCCGCAGCCGTGCGGCACGACGACGGCGACCAACAACACGCCGCCGACGGTTACAGTCGCCCAGGCGAGCTACACGATACCCGCGCTGACACCGTTCACGCTGAACGCGACGGCGACGGACGCAAACGGCGACGCGCTGACTTATTTGTGGGAAGAATTTGATCTCGGTGCGGCAACGCGCAGCGGCGGAGCGGTGGATTCGGACAACGACGGCACGGCACGCCCGATTTTTCGCGCCTACAATCCGACAACCGGCGGCGCGCGCACGTTCCCGTCGCTTTATTACATTCTGAATCCGGCAAACAATGATCCGGCGGGCAGCAATCAGCCGACCCTGACTTATACGGGAACGCTGCCGTTCGCGCCGACGACGAACGCGATTGCCGGTTACGTCTGCAAAGCGGGCGAAACCTGCGTGCGCGGCGAGCGTCTGCCGACGATCAACCGTACGATGAACTTTCGCGTAACGGTGCGCGACAATAATACGGCGGGCGGCGGCGTTGCCGATGCCGGAACGAGCGTAACCGTTGCGGCGGGCGCGGGACCGTTTCAACTCACGACACAGAACTCGGCGGCGAATAACCCGGAGTATTCGTCGGCGTTTTACGCGCCCGAAGCGACGTGGCAAGCCGGAACGACGCAAACCGTCACGTGGGACGTTGCAAATACGAACGCTGCGCCAATCAACGCGGCAAATGTCAACATTCTGCTGTCGACCGACGGCGGGCAAACTTTCCCGATTACGCTGAAAGCCAATACGCCGAATGATGGCACTGAGTTAATTACCGTTCCGAACAATGCGACGACAAGCACGGCGCGTATCAAAGTCGAAGCCGTCGGCAACATCTTCTTTGATATAAACAATGCAAATTTCGCAATTACTGCTCCGACCGCCGCTTCGGTTTCGGTTTCCGGTCGCGTCCTGACATCGCTCGGCAGAGGTGTTTCCAATGCCAGAGTAAATTTGACCGACCAGAACGGCACTGTCCGAACCGTGAGAACAAATCCGTTCGGCTATTATCGTTTTGACGAAGTTGAGGCGGGACAAACATATATTTTTAATGTTTCGCACAAACGCTATGTGTTTTCTCCGCGCGTGGTTTCCATCAGCGAAAACCTCGGCGAATTTAATTTCACCGCTGACAATTAAATGAAGCCTGAGCGCAATTAAATATCAATAAACTCAATCGTTGAGAAGCGGTGTGTTTCCCCCGCTTGGGAAAACTTGGGGGGGACGGTGGAAACACCCCCCTTCTCAACGACACGAGGTGTTTTAGTTAACCTGAGTCTTGATTAGAAATTAAGCATAAGAAATTAGATTTGCAAAACACAATTTGTAATCTAACATCTTTAGCTTCAGCGTATTCCATAATCCGCGCCAACTCCTTGAATAGACTCGGGTG
>JBPCPU010000011.1:0-3109 GCA_050998795.1 Pyrinomonadaceae bacterium | reverse complement strand
TACGGTCGAGAGTTTCGCGGGATAAGACGTTTTCTGATTTGTGCTTGAAACATAAATTTAGTCCTTATCTTTAGCAGGAACAAGCTCCAATCTATAACCGCTTCGGTTTAGTTGGAGTCAGTTGACCTATTGCTTCTCATTTTCTTCGTCACTATCTTCAAAAATCCAGCCTTTGCGCCAAAAATATACCAAAAGCCCGATTGCCACAATTGCCATCGAAGCAAGCGTCAAAAAATAACCGTTTCGAGTTTTGAGTTCGGGCATATTCTCGAAATTCATTCCGTAAATTCCGGCAATCAACGATAAAGGCAGGACAATCGCGGAAAATATCGTCAAAGTTTTTACAACATCGTTGGTTCGATTGGCAACGACGTTAAAATGCAGATTGAGAAGCCCGCCGACTGAATCCCGGTAATTTTCGGCAAGCACGGAAATCCGGTGCAAATGGTCGTAGATGTCCCGATAAAACGGTAAAACATCTTTATGTATTAGCGGAAATTCGCCGCCCGCCAACCGCGCCAGAACATCAAATTGTTTTGAACTGATTCTAATAAGCCGCGCGATGCTTCTTTTCAAATCCATTATTTCCAAAAGAAGTTTATTGTCGCCTTTTTTCATATTAAAAATGCGGTCTTCAAGGTCGTTTATCGCCGAATCAAAATCGTCAACTACGGGAATATATAAATCCACCAGCCGGTCAAGAATTTGATGAAGCAGATAATCCGCGCCGCGTTCGCAATGAAAAGCGTTAGAGCGAACCTGGTTTTTGACGGCATTGATACTGCGAAACGATTCGTGATGATAGGTCAGAACAAAATTCGCTCCTAAGTAAATATCGAGTTCACGGGTAACAAAATTAGTCGTATTGGTTTCCATCGTCACGCCGTGAACGATGAGAAAAAGATAATCATGGTAAGGTTCAACCTTCGGATGATTTCTCGTTTCAATCGCATCTTCAATCGTTAATGGGTGAAAATGAAAAATATCGGAGAGAATTTTATTGTCTTTTTCGTCCGGCTTTTCGATGTCAACCCAAACCAAACTCTCTTTATCAGCCAATAATTCAGGAAGTTTTTCTATCGGAAAGCCTTCGTCAATGTGGTTTGCGCCATTGTGATAAACAAAAATTTCCATAAAATTCAGTTGCTTTGTGAATAAATTCCGTAGTATTAAGATGAAACGAATTTTGAAATCAAATAACAAATTAAGATAAACGGAATCATAAAAATGAGCAACATAAAAGTATTTATTGCCGACGATGTGAACGAAGAAAAACTTGCGCCGCTACGTGAAGCGGGTTTTACGGTTGAAAAAGAAACTAAACTTGATTTTGACGCTTTGGCTGAAAAAATGAAGGATGCCGACGGCGTAATCGTGCGAAGCACAACGCGCATTACGGCGGATTTGATGGACAAGGCGGAAAAATTGCGCGTAATTGGTCGCGCCGGTGTCGGCGTTGACAACATTGATGTCAACGCGGCAACACAGCGCGGAATCGTCGTGATGAACGCGCCCGACGGAAACACCATTACCACCGCCGAACACACAATTGCCTTGCTCGTTTCGATGGCGCGAAACGTGCCGCAGGCGCACGCCAAACTGCAATCGGGTGTTTGGGACAAGAAAAGTTTTGTCGGCGTAGAACTTAACGGAAAAAATTTAGGCGTTATTGGTTTGGGCAGAATCGGCAAGCACGTCGCGGGAATTGCCAAAGGTTTCGGAATGAAAATTTTGGCGTTTGACCCGTTTGTTTCAATTGAACAGGCAAAAGATTTGGGAATCGAGGTCGGAACTTTGGACGAAGTTCTTAAACAAGCGGATTTTATTACAATTCACACGCCTGTAACGGACGAAACTCGCGGAATTATCGGCAAAGATGCTTTTGCGAAAATGAAAAAAGACGTACGCCTTGTCAATTGCGCTCGCGGCGGTCTGGTTGATGAATCCGCGCTTCTTGAAGCAATCGAAAACGGCACGGTTGCGGCGGCGGCATTAGATGTTTACGCGACCGAACCTCTGCCGACGGATTCGCCGCTTCTGAATAATCCGAAAATTATCACCACGCCGCATCTGGGCGCGTCAACAACCGAAGCGCAGGAAGGCGTGGCGTTGACCGTCGCCGAACAGATGCGTGATTTTCTGCTTTCGGGCGAATTGCGAAACGCCGTCAACGCGCCTTCTTTGGCGGCGAAAGACCTCGAAGCCTTTCAGCCGTTTATTGATTTGGGCGAAAAGCTCGGACGTTTTCAGACGCAGATTATGAATGAAAATCCGGTGTCGGCGGTGCAAATCGAATACGCCGGAGAACTGGCGGAAAAGGATGCCGCGCCGGTTACACGCGCATTTCTGGCAGGATTATTAAAAGATGTTTCGGCTCGCGTCAACGTCGTCAACGCGATGCACATCGCCGACGAGCGCGGCATCAAAATCACGACGAGCTACACGCAGTCGAAACGCTCGACCTTCGACATTCGCACCGTCGTTTCGTCCGTGCAGGGCGAGCAAACCGCGTCTGGAATGATGTTCGCCAACGGCGAAGGACGCATCACGGAAATCGGCAATTTCTCAATCGAAGTCGTGCCGTCGGGCTTTATGCTCCTGACAAAAAACAAAGACGTTCCCGGTGTTATCGGCAAAATCGGCACACTTCTCGGCGAAGCGCAGGTGAACATCTCCCGTTTTTATCTCGGACGCGAAGCCAAAGGCGGCGAAGCGTTGGCGATTATCGAAATTGATTCGCCTCTGGAAGAAAAAGTATTAACCGATTTGCGAAATCTCGAAGCCGTCAACGTCGCGCGGCAAGTGAAATTATAGTTGATGCTAAAATTTAAATTGAAACTCAAATGATTTATGTTTAAATTTAAATTTGAGTTAAAATCTTAAATTTATGAGACTTCAAGAAATAAAACAGATATTACAACAGAATATAGACGAACTTAAAGTTTTTCGGGTTAACAGCAACAATGGGGCTGAATTAGACAATGTTCATAATTTTCAAAAAGCTATTTTAGAACTAGAAGAACTAAATTTGTTTCCTCAAGAAATTTCCGTAATAAAAAACTCAGCTATTTTTAGAAGATTTGATGATAGTTTTGCGATTGAGTATAAG
>JBPCPU010000005.1:0-5031 GCA_050998795.1 Pyrinomonadaceae bacterium | reverse complement strand
TTTATCAATCAAGGCTTCTTTGATAACCGCATTTTTCGCGCTGTCGCGCTTCAAGCACGCAAGGATGCGTGCGCTCCCAGCGAAAACGCTTTTAATTTTTTTACGGCATTTATTTTTCAAAGAACATTAGTTGGAGGGGGAGAGTTAAAAAAAAGGCTTTAGCCAAACAACAAAATAAAAATAATTCCTTAGTGCTTTAGCTGAAGCATTAAGGTTGATTGATTTTTTTTTATTATTTGGCTAAAGCCAGTTGTTTATTGCTGCAAACCCTCGTTGATTTCAAGCAACCGCAGAAATGGGACGACCAGTTGAGGTTATCAAATTGGGCGACGGGACACCGACTTTTTCAAGGTATATTTTGAGAATGGCTTTGTCACCGCCAAACTCAGCATAGGCTTCGCTTATTAGTCGCTAAAAATTCAATATATCAATTTGCAAATCCCTGAAAAATGGTGTCCCGTCGCCCAATGATATGCTTTTGCTATCCAAGATTGATACTGAGTGTGTTACTCCACGCCTTTCCTTCTACTATTTCAGGAATAACCCAAACAAGTGCCTTATACTCTTCGTTTCCAGACTCTTGATTGCCTACGTCAAATTCTTTTCTTCGCGTAAGAAAAATCGTGCTGTTTCCGTTCGGTCGGATCGTTTCAGCAGAAATCCAGGTTACGAAATCGTCACGGTCGTCGACAGGTTGCCAATTTATCCCGACACTGAATGCACCATTTGGTTCCAAATGATATATATCGAGGTCATCGTCTATTTCAAAAAGAGGGATATAAAGTCCAAAAACGAGATTCTCCTTAACCTCCTGACCTGAGAAATTGATAGAAAAACTAACTTCAGCGAATTCCATCCTATCTGATACACGCCCCATTGCCAATCGTACATTACTTACATTTGCCATGATTTAACCTCCTATTGTTAAATTGTGTTTATGGACGCTTTAACTAAGCGGTCGCTCTATCGTCGCATCCGTTTCAAGCGATAGCCGCCGAACTTTTTATTGAGAGTAAATTTTGCTCTCTACTTATTAGCGCGACAGTTTTTAAAAACAGAGGTCAAAATAATTGAAAAAAAGTTTGACTTTTTAGCGGAATGGGCATATTTTCGTGGTTAAAAATCATATTGCCGGAAATGTCGGAGTGGTTTGAGGAAAAAGATTTGACCTGTTTTTTCCGAAAATGTCGCGCTAATAGATAGAGGTGATGCGCGTGGTTAAAGAAATGGCGAACGAAAATTGGCAGCAGGTAAGGGAGATTTTTGACGACGCTTTGCGCCAAAAGTCCGAACGGCGCGAAGGATTTGTCAACCGGGCGTGCGGCGGCGATGAAGTCTTGCTGGCGGAAGTCGAATCGCTTCTGGCTTCGTTTGACAGCGCCGAAGATTTTTTGGAAACGCCCGCCATTGCCAAAGTTGCCGACCAACTTTTGACGGAAAGCCGTCAATTCTCAAACGGACAGCTTTTGGGGCATTACGAGATTGTCGGACAAATCGGCGCGGGCGGAATGGGCGAGGTTTATCTGGCGCGGGACAAACAGCTAAACCGTCGCGTCGCGCTCAAAGTTCTGCACCGGAATTTGTCGGCGGATAATCAGGCAAACCGGCGGCTTCTGCGCGAAGCGCAGGCGGCGGCGTTGTTCGACCATCCGAATATCTGCGCGATTTACGAAATCTCCGAAACCGACGATTGCAGTTTTATCGTGATGCAATACGTCGAAGGCGAAACGCTCGCCGACATTTTGGCGAAGGAACGTCTGAGCGTCGAAACATCGCTCGATTTGGCGATTCAAATCGTTGACGCTTTGGCGGAAGCGCACGCCAATCACATCATTCACCGCGATATTAAACCCGCCAATATTGTCGTTAATAAAAAAGGACAGGCGAAAGTTCTCGATTTTGGTCTGGCAAAATTTGTCGAAGCCGAAACGGGCGAAGAAACGGTCAAAAGTCTGAACACTTCGGGCGCGGTGATGGGAACCGTGCCGTATATGTCGCCGGAGCAATTGCGCGGCAAACAACTTGATGCGCGAAGCGATATTTTCAGTTTCGGAGCGGTGTTTTATGAAATGGTCGGCGGACGGCAGGCTTTTGCCAGAGATAATAACGCCGAAACGATTTCCGCCATCCTCAACGACCAACCGGATTGGACAAAAATTCCGGCGCGGCTTCGATTAATCCTGCAAAAATCTTTGATGAAAAACAAAGACGGGCGTTATCCGTCGGCGCGGGATTTAGCGCGTGATTTGCAGGATTTACGAAAAAGCGGCGAGATTTTATCGGAAACGGACGGCGGATTTGACGAACGTCGTCAACCGGAAACCGTTTCGACTTCGCCGTTTGAACAAATTGTTTCAGACGGGCAGGCGCGTCCGAAAACACGGCGTTTCTATTTTTGGCAAAGTTCAAACGAAAACGCCCGCGCCGCGCCGGAAACCGGAGAGATTGGAAACAAACAAACCGCCGGGTCCAAAATTGCTTGGCTCAATCGTTCTTTTATTCTGTCTGCTTTGACGATTTTTCTCGTCACCGGCGCGGCGGTTTGGCTTGTCTGGCAATTTAACAAAAATAATGATTCGGGCAATTTCGACGCGCTTCGTCCCCTGCGTCTGATTTCGTGGAAAAGCGGCGCGGGCAGTAACGATTCGGATTACCGCGTGTCGCACAACGGCAAAATGATTGCTTATTCTTCATCGCAGCTCGGCGCAGCCGAAGGAATTTACGTCAAACAGACCGCCGACGGTGAAGAAATCCGCGTTACCAAAGATGAATGGCGAAATCTCAGCCCAATCTGGTCGCCCGACGACCAACGCATCGCTTTTGTTTCCGTCAGAGAAAATCAGCCCGGCATCTATGTCAGCCCGTCATTCGGCGGCACGGTAACGCCGCTCAAAATAACCGAAAAGGCTAATATGTCCTTGCGGCATTGGTCAAAAGACGGCGCGGCGATTTTTTATGAACAAGTCGGCAATCTTTACCGGCTTGATTTGACGACGCGGGAAACCGCGCGAATTACTGATTTTCCCGATTCACCTGCCGGCAATGACAGATATTTCGACCTCTCGCCCGATGAAAAGCAAATCGTTTTTTGCGACAAACGCGACGGGCAAACTGACGTTTGGACGATGCTTTTGACGGGCGGCGAACCGCTTCGCCTGACCAATGACAATGACGAAGAAATTCGCCCGCGCTGGCATACGGACGGCAAGCGGATTTTATACAATGTCAGGCGCGAAAACGATATGCAAATCAATCTCGCCTTTACCGACGCGCGCGCTCCCGTGCAGGTTACACGCGGCGAAGGCACTTACGAACTGCTTGACATCTCGCCGGACGGCACAAAAATTTACTATACGGATTGGGAAAAACGCTCGGACATCGGCGGCGTAAATGTCGAAAGCGGCGAAGAATTTGAAACGGCGGCGGGAATCGAATCGGAACTTTGGGCAGACATTTCACCGGACGGAAAATCAATCGTTTATCAAACAAACACTTCGCCGTATCTTTCCGGTAATTTGCACAAATCAACATTGGTCGTTAAAACATCGGCAAATCAAATCAAGCAAGTTTTAAGCAAAGGTTATAATCCGCGCTGGTTGCCCGACAGCCGCCAGCTTGCTTTTGTGCGTTGGAACAAAGCGGAACAAAAAGACCAACTCTGGCTGGTTAATGCCGTGAGCGGCGAGGAAAAACTACTGACAACCGACAACATTATTTCGCCTTCAATCGGATTGATGCCGGTCGCCCGCAGCGAAATCGGCGAATTTGATTTTTCGCCCGATGGCAAACGCTTTGTTTATATCAATTCCGCAAGCCCGCGAAACATTCGGCTCGGTTCGGTTGATTCATCCGAAACAATAAATCTGACAAACAATAACAATTCAAAAATGACTTATTTTTCGCCGCTTTTCTCGGCGAACGGGAAACAAATCGTTTGCGTTTCGTTAGAAAAACTTGCGGATAAAACTCAAAAACCGATATGGCGCGTCCTACTTTTGGAAGAGGGCAAATCGAAGGAAATTTTTTCCGCAACCGCAAGTTTGCGGCTTCTCGGCTGGTCGGTTTCGGGCGGCGAAATCTTTTTGGAAACAACCGACGGTCCGATGAAAAATATTCCATTAAATGTCAAACTCATTCAAGTTTCCCTGAGCGGCGGCAATCGGACGATTACGGCTTTAGAAAATATTTATGCAGATACGATGACGCTTGCCTCAGACGGCAAGACGGCGGCTTTCACCGCCCGACGAAACGATAAAGACGATATTTGGACGGTTTCGCTCACTCGCGGCGAAGCCAAAAAAATAACCGCCAACGGCAACACGCGGCTTTTTTATGCAAGTCCCGCGTTCTCGCCCGACGGCAAAACAATCTTGTTCGACAAACAAGACCAAATTAACACAATCTCGATGTTTGAGAATTTTAAATAAATAAGGAGCAAAAAATGGGTGGTATATTAGAGGAAGAAACAGCTAAAACATTGGCAGAAAGTAGAGAAATGATTAAGTTCTATCGCGCGTTGGCGGCAGTTCATTCAAATGCAGTTTTCCGTGTAATGAGAGCCGGAAGGGCAATAGATATGATACGGCAGGCGGAAGAAGAAACTAAAATCTTAATGAAAGTTGCCGATGGCAATCATAATTGCCCGGAGGGACAAATCTGGGATGATGTGCTGGATAAATGCGTTAAAATTTGAATTGTGTCCATTCTTAACTTTAAATAATCAAGGAGCAAAAAAATGACTGCAAAAACTGCAAAAGAAGCAGAAGAACTAGTAAAAAGTGAGGAAATGCAAAATTTATATCACGTTTTGGCGGTGAAGCATTCAAATGCAATTACGCGTGTTATGAGAGGTGAAAATGCGGAAGACATAAAACAACTGGCAAAAGATGAAACCAAACGCTTGATAAAATCCGAAAATCCAAATCATAACTGCCCGCTCGGAACAATCTGGGACGAAACGATAGGTAGATGCGTTCCGATTTAAATAATCATAAATCGGAGCGCGGGTATTCTTGCCCGCGAGTGTAGAAA
>JBPCPU010000236.1:0-6477 GCA_050998795.1 Pyrinomonadaceae bacterium | reverse complement strand
CCTGACAATTAAAAATGTAAAATTTACAATTTATAATTTGCTTCTCTCGGATGTTTGTTTTCTATTTTTGAGATAGCTTCAAGTTAATATTTACGATTTTTCACAATATGAACAAAATGTTTTCTGTCCTCGAAAGCTAATATGACAAAATTCGGGAACGAACTCTCAAAAACATTCAGGTCTTGTGCCTGCTCAATGAGCAAAGCAAATGTTCAAAGATTGAATTTCATTCAAGTTGAATTTTAATCGAATTGATTAGCGACTTCTCAGTCGCTTCGGGCAGACACAAGACCTGCCCCCCACAAAATTACTCCATCTTTCTCAATCGCAAACGCAACGCCTGTAACTTAATAAATCCTTCCGCGTCCGTTTGGTCGTATGCGCCCGCGTCGTCTTCAAAGGTTACGACGCGCTCTTTGTAAAGCGAATAGGGCGAGCGTCTGCCCGTTACCGTGACGTTGCCTTTGTATAATTTCAAGCGCACGTCGCCGGAAACATTTGTTTGCGTCTGGTCAATCATCGAGCGCAAAATCTCAAACTCCGGCGCGAACCAGAAGCCGTAATAAACCGATTCGGCGAATTTAACGCTCAGAGAATCGCGCAGACGCATCACTTCCCTGTCCATCGTTATTGATTCCAGAGTGCGGTGCGCCGCCTGCAAAATCGTTACTCCGGGCGTTTCATAAACTCCACGCGATTTCATCCCGACAAAACGGTTTTCCACCAAATCAACGCGCCCGATGCCGTGTTCGCCGCCCATGAAATTCAAAGTCGAAAGCAAATCAACCGCGCCGTAAGTTTCGCCGTTAATTGCGACAGGCTCGCCTTTTTTAAATGTCAAAACAATTTCTTCGGCTTTATCTTTCGCCATTTCAAGCGATTTCGTCAGAAGAAAAATATCTTCCGGCGGCGCCGCCCACGGGTCTTCCAAAATCCCGCCTTCGTATGAAATGTGCATCAGATTTCTGTCGGTCGAATACGGTTTTTCGGCTGTTGCCGTAACATTGATATTGTGTTTTGCGCAATACGCGATTAAATCGGCGCGTCCTTTAAATTCCCACTCGCGCCACGGCGCAATCACTTTCACGTCCGGTTTCAGCGCATAGTAAGTCAACTCAAAACGCACCTGGTCATTGCCTTTCCCCGTCGCGCCGTGCGCTACCGCATCCGCACCTTCTTTGATGGCAATTTCGATTTGCTTTTTCGCAATCACCGGACGTGCCAAACTCGTTCCAAGCAAATAAACGCCTTCGTAAAGCGCATTGGCTTTCACCGCCGTCCAAACATAATCGCGGACAAATTCCTCGCGCAAATCTTCGACATAAAGTTTTGACGCGCCGGTTTTTAAGGCTTTTTCCTCTAACCCGGAAAGTTCTTCGCCCTGTCCGACATCGGCGCAAAAACAGACGACTTCCGCGCCGTAAGTTTCCTTAATCCACAACAGCATCGCCGACGTATCAAGCCCGCCGGAATATGCAAGAACTACTTTTTTAATTTTCTTTTCCATTAAAATAAATATCGACCTTTGGATTTCCGTCTCTTTGATTGTTGCGGTCATTTCAACCAAAATCTAAAAATCAATTTTCAAATAACTCCCAAATTTTTTTGATTGCCATTTTCTGAGATTTCGCATCTTTGACAGCAATAAAAATCGTGTCGTCACCCGCAATGGTGCCGACTGAATCAGTCAGTTTGGCGTTGTCAATTCTGATGGCGACAGCAGATGCCAAACCGCTTTCACATTTGGCGATGATTAAATTTTCGCCCGCTGTTTCTAAACTCAAAAGACCGAATTTTGGCGTGCTGTCGGTAATTTGGGGCATTGTATAAAATCCATGGACTTTAACAATTCCGATTTGCTCCAAATCGCGTGAGATGCTCGATTGCGTCACGGAATAACCGGTTTTCGACAACAATTCTGTAAGTTCATCCTGCGTGCTGATATTTTTCGCTTGAATCAAACTGCGAATCTTTTGTTGCCGCTTTTCTTTAATCATTTACTGCAATCAAAAAATAATTCTATATCATTTGCATCAATACAATAGTTATGCATTAATATTGCATAATATTTGCATAAATGCATAGATTAGAAACGAAGTTGGAAAAAGTCAAATGAATCAATTAAATAATTTATGGGGTGGTAGATTTACCGGCAAAGCCGACGAAAAATTCGTGGAGTTTAATCGTTCGTTCGATTTTGACCTCAGACTATTTGTCGCTGATATTCGCGGTTGTCAAGCGCATTGTGAAGGTTTGCACCGCGCCGAGGTTTTAACCTTTGAAGAAGCCGATGCTATTCAAATCGGATTGCAAACTATTTTAGAGAAGGGTTTAGAAGATGCGGAATTTTTCGCCGATCCAATCGCCGAAGACGTGCATTCGTTTATCGAGACACGTCTAGTTGAAATTATCGGAAATACCGGACGAAAGCTGCATACCGGTCGTAGCCGTAATGATCAGGTGGCAACAGCTTTGCGATTATGGATGCGAGAAAAAATAGATGAGTTAGCGGTGGATGTCCGAAACGCGCAAAAATCTTTACTCGAATTAGCGAAAAAACACAGAACGGCGGTTATGCCCGGTTACACGCATTTGCAGCGCGCCCAACCTGTTTTGCTTGCGCATTGGTGTCTGGCTTATTTCGAGATGCTCAAGCGTGACGCGGCGCGACTCGTTGAAATACGCAGTCGGGTGAATGTTTTACCGCTCGGTGCCGCTGCGCTTGCTGGAACTTCTTATCCAATTGACCGTGAACTCGTAGCGCGTGATTTAGGCTTTGATGCAATCGCGGAAAATAGTCTCGATGCGGTCAGCGACCGTGATTTTGCTGTCGAATTTGTTCACGCCGCGTCCCTGATAATGACGCATCTCTCGCGGCTTGCCGAAGATGTTATTCTTTACGCGACCGCCGAATTCGGTTTTTTTGAATTTAGCGATGCGGTAGCGACAGGTTCGAGCTTGATGCCGCAGAAGAAAAATCCCGATTCGATGGAACTGGTGCGCGGAAAATCAGGCAGAGTTTTCGGGCATTTGATGGGTTTGCTGACAATGCTCAAAGGCTTACCGACGGCTTATAACAAAGATATGCAGGAAGATAAGGAAGCGGTTTTTGACACTTTCGATACGGCGCGCGATTGTTTGCAGATTACAGGGACGGTTTTGCGTAATTTGCGCGTTCACGAAGACAAGACGCGCAACGCTGCCATCGAAGGCTATCTCAACGCCACTGAACTTGCCGATTATTTGTCGAAAAAAGGTGTTCCATTCCGCGAGGCTCACGAAGTTACCGGAAGAATCGTTCTGCGGGCGATTAAAGCCGGAGTAGAACTAAACGATTTGGAATTAAGCGAAATGCAAAAATTTTCGCCACGAATCGAAGTTGACGTTTACGATGCTTTGTCTTTAGAGCAGACTTTGAAAACGAAAAATGCAACGGGCGGCACCGCGCCGGAACAAGTCGAAAAAGCCGTGCGTAAAGCCAGATTACATCTGGCAAGTAATGTTCACTAAACACTACGGTTCAATATTTCCTTTGCGACACATACTGGTCGATTACGCGCGCCAGCATAAAGCGGAAAAACGCGGAGGCGCGGAGGAAAATCTCCCGCTCGAAGAAGAACTTTTCATCGTTTCCGAAGGCAAAAGCGCCGAACTGCTGGTGAAGTGCCTCGTAAATGCTCCGAACTTGTTGAATCGCTTTCTCTTCGCGAAGTCGGGTAGATCCTTGACTGTCGGCTTTTGGAAGAAGCCGACACGAGAGGCGTACAAACCGCAAGAGGTATTCGCTTCAAACAGAAATTCATTCATAACCAACTCGCCGTCCACGCGAGAACGGTGGGCGAAGTCGTCATTCGCGTTCTTTACCGTCTGTAAACTCAAGGCTTGATTGTCGTCGAGGGAAACGGTGTTATATATTGGATTTGCAATCGCTGGCAAGTTACGCAGATTCGGAAAAGTTATAGTTATTTAATAAATTGGACAATCCCTTTTCAACAATTATTTTCTATGGCGGTCAAAACCGCCTATTTTATTTTTAACAAGTGTTACTTCTCGCTAAACCTTTTTCGCGTTATTACCTTGAGAGCCTTAAAACACTGGTTGAGTAACTTTGCAAAGCTATAAAGCGAACGCTGAACTTGAAAAATCTACTGAGTCGGTTCGCTTGCACCATTATTTTCAGTCTGAAAGAGTCGCGCCCGAAATTTACGTTAAAAATAATCACAGAGACAAAATTTCGATGAAGTCGCTTTTTATTATTGAGGAAAGCGGAAATAGAAATTTTATATATGCAAGAAAGAGAAGCTTAATTGATAAGTATAAAATTACAAATTACATCCCTATTTGAAAACTCCATCTATTCCTCATATTTCTCATATTCCTCAAAATGTAATAAGAGAAAAATTCACGGTCCAAACAGAAAAATAGCTTACGATAATAGTGGTTTCTCGAAAGCTATTTACAAAAGAGAACCGGCATGTTAGATTTTTGTCTGTTTTTGGATTTTTAGGAGATTTTTTAATTTTTGTCCGTTTATGGAAAATTCTGTCGCACTTGTAAAACCGAAATTAACTTCCGCTGAAAAGAAAATCATTGCAATGGTGATTGATGGTTTGCCGAGTGAAAATTCTCGTCGCGCTTACCGCCGTCACTTGGAAGAATTCTTCCGCTGGCACGCTCTCGAAAACCGACCGGAATTAAATAAGGCTTTAATAAACAGATACGTGAAATCTTTGCGTGCAAAGAAACTCTCATCTTCGACGATCAACCAGAAACTCTCTTCAATCAGAAAACTTGCTTCTGAAGCTGAAGATAATAATTTGATTGATTCAAGGATTGCGAACGGCGTTCGTGCAGTCAAAGGCGTTCCTTTTAGAGGCAGACGAACTGGCAACTGGCTTACCAAAGAAGAAGCGCAAAAATGGCTAACGCTCCCGATACAAAAACTTTGAAAGGCGTGCGCGACCGTGCATTGCTCGCAGTTTTAATCGGCTGCGGACTCCGCCGCGCCGAAGCCTCGATTCTTTCTTTCTCGCACATCAAGCAGCGTGAAGGACGTTGGGCGATTGTTGATATAGTCGGCAAAAGAGATAAAATGCGAACCGTACCGATGCCGTCCTGGGCAAAGGCTTGCGTTGACGCGTGGAAAACAGTCGCTCATTTAGAAGATGGGTTTGTTTTTCGCAGGGTAAATAAAGGCGATAATCTGATGGGCGAATCAATCACGCCGCAAGCAATTAGTGAGATGGTTCAATAAAAGTGGAGAGAAAACTGTCTTTGATAGAATATCAAAGATATGTGGAGAAAATACGACGATGAATTTAAGCGTAGTGCCTTGCAGAAGGTGTTTGACGGGCAGTCGGTCAGATCGGTCGCCGAAGAGTTAGGAGTTAATGAGTCCTTGATTCATAAGTGGAAACGAGCGGTTAAAACTAACGGTGATGGAATTTCTTCGGGTAAGGAAGTATCGGAAATCGAGGCTTTGAAGAAACGGAATCGGGAGTTAGAGATGGAGAATGAAATCCTAAAAAAGGCGGCACTTATCTTCGGGCGCGGAAGTTAAAACGCTACGCCTTTATTGACCGGGAGAAAAGGAATTATCCGTTCAAACTACTATGTCGAGTGATGGAAGTCAGTGCGGGCGGCTATTATGCGTGGCGCAAACGCTTGACCAAGCCGCCGTGTTCGCGCCGCCAAAACTTAAAACATTTGGTGAGAAATTGTTATTTTGAAAATCGAAGACGGTATGGTTCAAGACGGATTCAAAAGGCGTTAGGCAAAAGCGGAGTAAGAATCGGACGCTGCAAAGTTCGCCGCTTGATGACCGAAGAAGGCTTGAAGGCGATTCAAGCGAAGGCGTTTAAGCCGCAAACAACTGATTCCAAAGGGACAACTACTGCGCCTAATTTGTTGGCAAACATTAAGTTGGAAGAATGTGCGGCGGCGAAAATCATCATCGGCGACATTACATACATTCGGTTCAGAGGAGGAAGGTTTTGTTATTTGGCAGTCTGGCAAGATAAAGTAACACGCCGGATCATCGGCTGGAGTTTATCACTGGAGATGACGGCGGAATTAGTGATTTCCGCCTTGCAGAAAGCGATTCGTAAAGGTTTGATAAAAGCCGGAGCAATCGTTCATTCAGATCGCGGCAGCCAATATGCTTCCAATGGATTTCGCCTTCTGTTACAACAAAACAATTTGCGGCAAAGTATGAGCGGCAAAGGCAATTGCTATGATAACGCGCAAGCGGAGAGTTTTTTCTCGCGCTTCAAAGCCGAGTTGATCGAAGGCGGCGTGTTTGAAGACCTCGAACAAGCCCGGAGCGAAATCTTCAGTTACATTGAAGGTTATTACAATCGGGTGAGGTTACATTCAAGTTTGGGTTACAAAAGTCCAATGGAATTCGAGATGGAATTGAAAACTAAAAAAGGAGGAAATGAAAGACAGTTTTTTGTCTAAAAAAACTTGACCATCTCA
>JBPCPU010000230.1:0-23083 GCA_050998795.1 Pyrinomonadaceae bacterium | reverse complement strand
GGAAAGTTATAGCCGAATTCATAGTTTCATTTCAACTTTGAGAAAGCTAAACCGCCAAGTCTTCCAAGAACTGCTGTCAGTCATAGCAGGAAATCCGTTTGAAATATTTCAGACCTAATCAGCTACTTACTTTTTACTTTTGCCTTTTTACTTTTTTTCTTCTTCAAGCATCTTCACGCTTTGTTTAAAATGTGCCATTTCCCAAAAAGCAAGAAACAAATTTAAGATTCCCAAACCCGTAATCGCACCGCGAAACCAACCTGAGGCAACCGCTTGTTGAATAATCGGCAAGCCTGTTTTTTTTACGACAAAAGCCAGAAAATAATTGTCGCCCCAATCGCCCAATCCGCCATAACTGAACCACGGCAGAAGCATCAGGAAAATGCCGACCAGCAAACACAAAATTATAAAAAAAATGACGGTCAGTTTTGCAACCATAACCGTCAAAGTATAACGCTAAATTGTATTAGTCAACAACTGACAAATACTTATGTGTTTGAACTTAATAATTAACGAGAAAGGATTTTAATTGAATTAGTAGGCAAAATTGAACTGCCCGATTCGGGTTTTATTTATCTTTCTGCAAATTTTCCAAACGCTTGCCGACATCCCGGAAATCAACATTTTCAACATAGAGTTTTTCAAAATATGCGATTGCCTTTTCCCGGTCGCCGCCGACTTCGTAACTGCTGCCGAGTTCGTAATACAAGGCTTGTTTTTCATCGTCGCTCAAACCCGGAACTTCCAAACAGCGTTTAAACCACATCAGCGCGAGATTCGGCATTTGTTTTTCCATAAAACAATGCCCCAATAGATTTGAGCATTGAAAAAAGCGGCGCGTTCCGTCGTCGGTTGTAACGAGATTTATCGCATCCTGAAATTCTCTGATGGCGTCTTCCATCAAACCCATTTCCTGATAAGCAACTGCTGTATGATAATGCGTTTCGTAATCGTTTTCCGCGCTCGCCTCTTTGTCTTCAAAACCGAGTTCGTTTCTCAAATCATTAAACGGGTCAAGCTCATTTGCGCTTGAAACTTCCGCCGTTTCTTCTTTGATAATTTCTGCATTCGCAGGTTTGGTGTTTGTCGCAAGTGTTTGCAGAGAATCGTCTAACTGAAGACGAAGTTCTCCAAATTTCGCTTGGTTGCCGTATTCTTCTTCCAGCGTGTCGAGAGTTTTTTCGGCTAAATCTCTGTAGCCTTGCGCGATGTAGAATTCCACGCTCTCGATTTCTTTTTGCAGTTCCAGTTCATCGGCAAGTTTAAGTTCGCCGGTAGATTTCTCCGCCTCGACTGTTTCCGCCTCGACTGTTTCCGCCTCGACTGTTAAAGAATCCGTTTTATTTTCGACGACGACGGCTTCATCATTATAAAAGCTAAATTCCTTGACGGATTCTGAAAAACCGTTTTGAGTTAAATCGTCAGCTTGAAAGGCGAGAGTATCAGCTTCATCGGCGAAGTCAAATTCTCCGTTTCCATTATAAAATTCTTCGCTGTGTCCGTTAGTTTCCGTGTTTGTTTTCATCACGGAAAAGTTTTCAAACAACGGCGTGTCGGCTGAATCTTTTTCGTTTTCCGAAAAATCGGCTGCCGTGAATCCGTGAGCGATATTAATTTCCTGCAGGCGTTGAGCGTAACCGCCTTCCTGCGGAACAATCATCACCAGTTGCGAAAGCGCGTATCTTTCATCTTCAACCGCATCGAGAAGTCGCGCGGTTTCGGCTAATCTTTCCAAAGATGTTTTAATTTCGGATTCGTCGCGCTGCCAACCGTAATAGCGCACGAGAAGTCGCAGAGCATCGAGTTGTTCGGGATTTCTCGCCAATATCTCGTTCGTCCACGAAAAAAAATCTTCCGCTTGTCCGCCGACCAGAAGATGTTCGGACGACATTGAAAGAATTCGCGCCGCCGCGTTCAAATCGTTATTTTTTAAATAAACTTTAACAAGGTCTAAAAATTTCGGATAATTAGCAGGTTCTTGTTCGACTAATTTGACAACCGCCCGTTCAGCTTCCGCCGGATTATCCATATCGAGATAGCAATCCACTAAAAGATATAAAATATCGCGGTTAAAGGGCTGTTCTTCAAGAATACCTTCCAGAATTTTCGCCGCTTCGTCGGCAAAACCCAAACCGATTTGCGCTTTAACCAAACCGTTTAACGCCCGCAGATAATTTTTCTTGACTTCCAACGCTTTGGAAAATGCTGCTAAAGCCTCTTCATACTGCTCTTGCTCGGTTAATCTTAATCCTGCTTCGGTAAATGCCTTTGCCGCTTCGTCGTGTTGGTCTTCCTGCCAACACACTTCGGCAATTTTCAAGTAAATATCGGTATTGTTCGGGTCGAGTTCGGCAATTTGTTTCCAAATCGCCAGGGCTTCTATTTTCCGTCCCGTGCGTTGGTATTGTTCGGCAAGCGCGGTGTAATGTGTCCGCGCTTCGGAAACCGAACCTTTCGATTGATAAAGCTGTGCCAATTTTGCCGAAACTTCCATCGAATTAGGTTCGATGCGCGAAATTTTGTTGTAAATGGCAATCGCTTTGTGTGCAAATCCCTGCGTGTTGTAATGCTCCGCAACCTGTGTAAAACATCCGACGGCTTCGTGCTTTTCGGAACTTTTCATATACAAATCGCCGAGAATGTTCAGAGTACTGAAGTCTTTCGGGTCGTTTTCGACAACTCGTTGATATTCGCTGATCGCCGCCCGTATCTTGCCCTGCGACAAAAATCGTTCGGCATTTCGCATCACTTTTATTTTATCGAAGCTCATTGTAGATTAAATGCCCCTGATATTTGGATTTTAATTTGAAAAGTTTATGAGTTTAACTTTTGACGAGGTTAAAAAGGCAGATTAAACTGTTCGCTCAATCTCCAAATCTAAACTATCACGTTCTCGCAAAATGTGTCAACGAGTTTTAACAATTCTTGTGATGTTTAAAGAAAAAAATTATAATTTCTTTATCTTTGATTATTTCCGCAGATTTTTTTAGTCTTAAATTATCTTCCAACGATTTAATGTTGAATCGAATTTTATGCAAGCACTAATTTTAGCCGGCGGAAAAGGAACAAGACTGCGACCTTTGACGGTCTACACGCCGAAACCGGTTGTTCCGTTATTGAATCGTCCGTTTCTGCTCTATCAAATTGAGATTCTGCGGCGGGCGGGAATCAAAGATATTACGCTATCGCTTAGTTATCAGCCCGACAAAATCGAGCAATTGCTTGGTTATTCTTTGGACGGCGGCGTAAATTTGCAGTATATAACCGAGCCAAGCCCGATGGGAACAGGCGGCGCGTATAAATTTGCGGCTGACGAAATTCGGGAAACAACCGTTGTTTTTAACGGCGACGTTTTGACGGATGCGGACATTTCCAAAATCATCGAATTTCACCGGCAAAAAAAGGCGGAAGCGACGATTGTGCTAACGCCCGTCGAGAATCCTGCCGCTTACGGTTTGGTCGAAACTGATGAAGAGAACCGCGTTTTGCGTTTTTTGGAGAAGCCGAAACCGGAAGAATTGACTAATTTAACGACTAACAACATCAACGCCGGAATTTACATTTTAGAGCCGGGCATTTTGGATATAATTCCCAAAGGCGAAAATTATTCGTTTGAATATAATGTTTTTCCGGCTTTGCTCAATCAACAAAAATCCTTCTACGCATATATTTTGCAGGATAATTACTGGCGCGACATCGGCACTCCAAGCAGTTATTTAACTGCCCATCACGATTTTTTGAGCAATCAAATAAAAGGTTTCAAAGTTGAAAAACAAAACAACTCAGAAATAGCAACGGCGGCATTCGTTGATAAAAACTCGATTGTCGGTGAAAACTGCATCATCAAACCGAACGCCAAAGTCATCAACTCGGTTATCGGCGAAGGCGTTCACATTGAAGAAAAAGCGGTCATCGAAAACTCGGTTGTTTGGGCGCACACGCGCATTTCAAGCGCGGCGCACATCAAAGATGCGGTAATCGGTCGCGGTTGTTATATCGGCAGAAACGTAACGGTCGGCGCGGGCGCGGTTTTGGGTGACAAAACTTCTTTGACCGATTATACAAAAGTATGAAAATATCCAATTTACATAATCTTGCTAAAATTATTTAATGAATCGTCTACAAAAAGAATTTTCACATTTACGCGAAGAAAATCGCGGCGGATTTATTCCATTTATAATGGCTGGCGACCCGAATCCGGCAACGACCGGAAAGTTGATTCTTGAACTGGAAAAAATTGGTGCAAACGTCATCGAACTCGGCGTTCCGTTCAGCGACCCGGTTGCCGACGGCGTAACGATTCAAAGGTCGTCTGAACGCGCTCTGCGAAATGAAATCGGTGTCAGGGAAATTCTCGAATTAGTCGCCGATGTTCGGAAAAAAGGCTGCGAAATTCCGATAATTTTGTTCAGTTATTTCAATCCGATTTTGCAGTTTGGTTTGAAAAAATTTGCGGATGAAGCAGAGAGAATAAGTTTGGATGGAATTTTGATTACGGATTTAGTAGCAGAAGAAGCGGGCGAATTTCGTGCAATTTTAGCCGGTAAAAATCAATCGTTGATAATGCTTGCCGCGCCGACTTCGAGCGATGAACGATTAAGGAAAATTGCTGCCAATGCCGACGGATTTGTTTATGCGGTTTCGCGGTCAGGCGTAACCGGCGCGCGAACTTCTTTGAGCAGCGATGCGGAAAATTTAGTTGGAAGATTGCGAAAATTTACTGATTTACCGATTGCAGTCGGGTTCGGAATTTCTAATTTCGAGCAAGTTGCCGAAACCTGGAAATACGCGGATGCGGCAGTTGTCGGTTCGGCGATTGTCGCGGAAATGATGCGGCTTGCGCCGAATCCTGACGAAGTTTCGGTAGATTTTATCGAAAAAATCGGAGATTTTGCCGGAAAACTTTTGCCTCAATAAAAGAGGCGGAAGCCCGCGCGTGAGCAAGGGCTTCCGCCTCTTTTTTTACTTACCGAGAAAAAACGTAATTGGAATATCAACGCGCTTGCCCCAGGATTTCTCCGAATGGTCGTCGCCGACGAATTTTCGCGTTATCCAATTCCCGCCTTGCTTATAACCTTTCTTTCTCATTAAATCGTCGGCTTGTTTTTGATAAGGTTCGTAATCCGCGTCCAATCCTTCCGTGCCGTAATCGAAATAAATTTTATGCTTTTTCGGTGACGGCAGATATTTTTTCATATATTCAAGAATTACGCCTTTGCCGAGCGGATACTGCGGTGAAAGACAACCCGCGCCGCCGAAAACATCAGGATATTCGCCGACGGCATACAGCGACATCAACGCTCCCATACTCGAACCCATTATAAATGTATTTTTACGGTCGGTTTTCGTTCGGTAAGCCATGTCAATAAAAGGTTTTAGCTCCGAAACAAGAAACTTCAGATATTTGTCCGATTCCGCACTTTTAATATCAATATTTTCATCTTTTCTTTTGATATTATCTCTGACCTCAAACGCTCTCTGCGGCATAAATTCGATAGTTCGGCGCGGCGTGTTCCAGATTCCGACAACGATTGCCGCTTTTATTTTTTTTTCTTTAATGAGCCTCTCAAGCGTTTTGTCAATGCCCCAATCAATCTTGCTCTGAGAAATTTTCGGGTCAAACAGATTTTGCCCGTCGTGCATATAAATCACCGGATATTTTTCGCTTTTGTTTTCGTCATAACCCGGCGGAAGCCAAACATCTATATTTCGCGCATCGGTAATTTTAGAAGGGAAATTGTCATAACGATAAACATCGCCCGTGACGTTTGTTTGTTTAACAGATGTTTGTGCAAACACTAATGCAGGCAATGCTAAAAAGAAAAACAAAAGATATTTTTTCATCCTAAAAACCTCACACAGATGGATTGCTGGTTTAACGGCTGGAGACTCCAACCATAAATCAATGCGTAGCGATTTTGGCTGGAGAGGAAGCCGTTTGTAACCTTGATTTTCTCTTGCAAACTGTTGTATAATTGATACATAAAGCCCGTTGTGAAATGCGCTGAAAAATTCCGCATACAAAGACTTAATATTGAGTAATCGAACTTGCCGCAATCGGTAGAGCCAAGCGTCTTTGTAATTGTAGCTCTCGAAAGAGACAGGCTTACCACCTGCGTCAACCTGCAAAACAAGCCACAGGCGATTTGCGGAACAACCCTGAGCAATGGCTGAGAGTTTCGCGGCGAAAGACGTTTTCTGATTTGTGTTGAGACCATAAATTTAGTCCTTTCGTTTAGCAGGAACAAGCTCCAATCTATAACCGCTTCGGTTTAGTTGGAGTCAGTTGACTTCAGTATCTTGAATTTTTTTGGAAAAGCAACGATTTATTGTCCGTTCTTATCAACAATCAAGTGTTTATATTTATTATACAAAAACGAAATTGTCAATAATAAAATACCGAGTGAAACAAAGACGACGGTTTTGGAAATCGTATTGAGTTCGGCAATGTCGTAAATGAAAAGTTTTATTAATGTCAGAGCAAAAAGCGCGATTGCGCCGATGCGGAGATGCTTTTTGTTCCGGTAAATTCCCAGGCTAATCAGCAGCAGCGCATACAAACCCCACAAAATAGATAAACCGATTTTATACGAATCGCCGTAACCGAAAATGTCCATCCAATTTATCAATTCGCTGCTGGCAACCGCCAAAATCGAAATATGCAATACAAAATCAAACGCGACGATCAAATTCTCGTTTGGCAGTAAATCCTTGATAAATTTCTGCTTGATATATTTATAAATAGCAACAAAAAGCGCGGCGAGAAGAACAAAGGAAATATATCTCAGAAAGACGTTGAATATCCCCTGAGAAAAAATCGTCGCATTTTCCGGCGCAAGATAACCTTCGCGCAATAAGCCGAGCGTATATAGACCGCCTGTCAGAAAAATCAAATCAATCAGAAGATTCAATCCGAGATTTACCAGTCCGAGAGCTGCACTTTTTATCTTTTTGATGTTCACAAAAGATAAAATTGTTAAGAAAAACACCGAATAATTTATCTGCCAAATCACGCTAAAGAGGTTGAATTCATTATATTGTACAGGATTGTCATATAATAAACCTGCGCCGCCGCTCTGAACAAAACGGTAATGCCAGTAATTGCCGATTTCGATTCTAAAAGTATTGAACAGTGCGACCAGCAAAACCGTCGGAATAACAAAAGTCGTTATCTTATAGAAAGTATCTCCAAGCGCGGACTCATATCTCGTATTCAAAAATTGGATAAACGCGAACGCCGCGACAAATAAAATCGCGGTCAAAAATTCGACGTTAAATATCGGGATGACGGCAAAATCGTTTGAAGTTCTGTTAAACGCTTGTTGCCAATCGGTTAAAAGGCTGACCGATGCGAGAAACATTAAAGGATAAGAAAAATACTCGTAAAGCGGAAGGTTCTTTGTTCGTCCAACCGCAAAAAGAAACGCCGCTTCCGCCGTCCACAAAAGAGTTATCCAATTTCCTTCAAACTGAACGGGAACGGCAATCGTGATAAAAGTCAAAACAAGCGCAGTCGTCAGATAAATCACGCTTTTATCGGCGAGTTTGAGTTTGTTTAAGGCGAAAGCAGCGGCAAAATGAATCATCGCGTTGAAAACGGTAAATAAACCGAGATATTCGCTGCCGCCGGCGCGACTACTTATAATCGAATAGCCGAAGCCGTAGAAAATAAACGAATTAGCCAAAATTAAAAAGACGTTTTCAATCGTAAATTTTTCTCCGCAAATAACTTTATACGAAAGAAACGTCAGATAAAACACGGCAAAAAAGACGGTTGCAAATGTGAGAGCCAGCGTATATTGTTCGGCGGCTTTGAAACTGAATAAATACCAACCCGAAAAAGTCAGCCAGGTAACAATGAACGACGAATAAAATAAAGATTTCCAGTATTTTCTGAGAGAAATCGCTAAAATTCCGATGTTGATTATCGAAACATAACCGAACAAAAAAGCATAATTTCCCGAACCGTCGCTCAACAAAAAAGGAATCGTATATGCGCCGACAAGTCCGAAGTGCGCGATTATCACGCGGTTATAAATTATCGCCGTCAAGACGGTGAAAACCGTAAATATCAGCATCAGCACAAACGCCGAAGACGGAGCAATTAAACCGTAAAGACTATGAGCGAAAAACGTGATGAAATACATTATCGCCATCGCGCCGCTCAACAAAACCGCGCTGAAATTCAGATATTTTTCCTTTAATCTGATGGCAACGGCGAGCAAGCCGAAACCGAAAAAATATCCCAAAATTATGCGCGTCAACGGGCTGATTAAATCGTTGTCAATCGCGTATTTCGCGCCGATTCCAACGCCCAGAACCAAAATCACGATTCCGATTTTGCTAATCAGATTTTCGCCGATGAATTTTTCGAGGTCGGATTTTACCTTCGGTTGAATCGGCGGCGTATCGTAAATCGGTTTCGGTGGCTGGTAGTTTGATTGCGGTTGATAGTTCGATTTAGGAAATGCCTGCGATTGTTCCGCGTTTTGAAAAGGTTGATTCGGAGCGGTTTGTTTCGTCGGCTGCGGTTTTGGCTCTATCTCTGTCTGCGTTTGCGGCGAAGATGTTTTGAGCGATTTGAGTTCAAAATGGATATTTGCAATCTCTTTTTGAAAGTATTGCTGATATTTGGCAAGATTTTGTAATCTTTGCTCGAGTTGATTTATTCTTTCGTTAAAATCAGACATATTTTGCGGATAATCGGAGCGAAGAATTTGGAACTGCAAACAAAGCGGACTAAAATTAGTCAACACCAACAATATACTGAAGTCATTAAAATTAAAAGTTATTTTTCAGCGAAATCTATTATGACAAGAACAATAAAATCCCCAACCGGCACGAAATTAACCTGTAAAAATTGGCTCATCGAAGCCGCTTATCGAATGATTCAAAACAACCTTGACGCAGACGTGGCGTTTGACCCAGACAATTTAATCGTCTATGGCGGACGCGGGAAAGCGGCGCGGAATTGGGAATGTTTTGACGCGATTTTGGAAAGTTTGAAGAATCTCGAAGAAGATGAAACTTTGCTTGTCCAATCAGGCAAACCCGTCGGAATTTTCAAAACGCACACGGACGCGCCGAGAGTTCTGCTCGCTAATTCAAACATCGTCCCGCATTGGGCGACACAGGAAAACTTTGATAAGTATGAACGCGAAGGCTTGATGATGTATGGTCAAATGACGGCGGGAAGCTGGATTTATATCGGCACGCAGGGAATTTTGCAGGGAACTTACGAAACCTTTGGAAGTTTGGCAAGACAAAATAGCTGGGAAACTTTGGCGGGAAAATTTGTTCTGACGGCAGGTTTAGGCGAAATGGGCGGAGCGCAGGCACAGGCAATTACTTTTAACGGTGGAGTCGGTCTTTTGGTTGAAGTTGATAAATGGCGGATTGACAGGCGTTTGCAATTGAAACAAGTTGATATTCAAGCGAAAGATTTAGACGACGCTTTACGGCTTGTCAAAGAATTTACCGGAAAAAAAGAAGCAAAATCAATTGCGCTTTTGGGAAACGCGGCGGAAGTTCATTGGCAGATTCTCGAAAAGGGAATTATTCCCGATGTCGTTACCGACCAAACTTCCGCGCACGATGTTTTATATGGGTATATTCCGATTGGTTTAAGCGTCGAAGAAGCCAAAGTTTTGCGTGAAACAAACCAAACCGAATACAAAAAACGCGCGATGGATTCGATGTCGCGGCACGTCGAAGCGATGTTGGAATTCAGGCGGCGCGGCGCAATCGTTTTCGATTACGGCAATAATCTGCGGCAAAGAGCAAAGGATAACGGCGTGGAAAACGCCTTCGATTATTCGGGCTTTGTTCCCGCCTACATTCGCCCGCTTTTCTGCGAAGGCAAAGGTCCGTTTCGCTGGGTTGCACTTTCGGGCGACAAACAAGACATCTACAAAACCGACGAAGCGATTATGAATCTTTTCCCCGATGACGACCATTTGACGCGCTGGCTGACATTAGCGCAAAACCAAGTCCAATTTCAAGGCTTGCCCGCGCGAATCTGCTGGCTCGGCTACGGCGAACGCGCCAAGGCTGGACTAAAATTAAACGAAATGGTAGCAAGCGGCGAACTCAAAGCACCAATCGTCATCGGGCGCGACCATCTCGATTGCGGCTCTGTCGCTTCGCCAAACCGCGAAACCGAAGCTATGAAAGACGGCTCGGACGCAATCGCCGATTGGGTTTATCTCAACGCGCTTGTCAACGCCGTCGGCGGTGCAACGTGGGTTTCGCTCCACCACGGCGGCGGAGTCGGCATCGGCTATTCGCTCCACGCCGGGCAAGTTATCGTCGCCGACGGCACACCCGAAGCCGCCAAACGTATCGAAAGAGTCTTAACAACCGACCCCGGAATGGGCGTTGTCCGCCACGTTGACGCAGGTTATACGGAAGCGATTAAATTTGCCGAAAAGAATAATGTTAAAATTCCGATGAAGAAATAGAGGAAACTATTATGACAAAGTTAAAATTTGATTTACTCGATGATGAATCTGCGATGACGACAATTGAAACCGTTGGAAAATTGGCAAATGAAAACAACATTGATTGGGCGTTGGCTGGCGGTTTAGCGGTAATTCTTTACGGAAGCGACAGATTAACGAAAGATGTTGACATAATTGCCTCAAAAAAATTGCCGTTGAAAAGTGAAGGAATATTGGTGCAAGGCGGTGAGCGTTACATTGTGCAAACTAAAAACAGAATCGTTGCAGTTGATTGGATTACGAGAATTGATGAAGCTAAGAAATTTTATCAACAAGCCCTAAAAGATGCTGTAATGATTGCGGATACGCCAGTTCTCACACCTGAATGGTTGGTGATTTTGAAATACATCGCCGGACGCTTCAAAGACCAAGAAGACGGAGTTTTCCTTTTGCGTAAAAAAGGCTTAGTCAACCGCCGGAAAATAAAAGAGATGATTATCAAAATCGGAAGCAATGAAACTTGGGCGGCGTTCAAATCCGGCTTAGAGCGTTGGTATGATTTAGCCGACGGTAGAACAACACCTGTCAAAGAAGGTTATATTGATTCGTAAAAATTGTCCGCCACGTTGACGCGGGTTATGCGGAAGCAATTGAGTTTGCGGAAGAGAATGATTTTAAAATTCCGATGATGAAGTAAAAAGAAACTACTGATGAAAATCTTTTGGGAATATTGCATATACCGAAAATGCTTTCCCTTTGAAAATTAAAGGTTGAGTTATAAAAATTTAAAGCCGTGAAAAGTTCAATTTCACGGCTTTATTTGATCTTCTCGGAATAAATTAGTTGTTGCGGACTCGGTAATATCTTCTTTTTTTCGGTTTGATTTTATATGTGTAAAGAGCCGAACTGCCCGCGCCCGCGCCCGCGCCGATTAATGCGCCTTTTTTGCCGCCGATTAATGCGCCTAAAATCGCGCCGCCGCCGGTTCCGATGGCGATATTTGACGCATTACGATGACGACGGTAAAAACTCGGTTTTTTTACACGCACATACCTAACGCGACCGTTTCTGTCCCGAACTCGTCTAACATAAGTTTGTGCATTAACGGTTGTCGGCATTACTAACGGCAAACCACCGGCAAATACAAATAACATTAACAATGTAACGATATATTTTCTCATTTTTCTATTACTCCTCGTTTATTATTTTTTAGGAGAGATTATTACAAAAAGATTTATGGCAATTACGATGCCAGAGGTTTTTCGGCTATAAACCGCAAAGTTTTGTATATATTTAATACAATTTGAGTTCTGTTTGATTATATTGTTAATACATTGACGAAGAAAAAAGTAAAAATTATGAAAGAACTAATTTTCCGCTTCCGTCAAATAAATTCAAACAAAAATCATTGCGCGAGATATTGTTCGAGAAGCGGCTCGAGGTTGTCAAAGTCGAGCGGCTTATTTATCAAATCGTCACATCCTGCTTCGATTGCCTTTTTATAGAAGGAATTACCGTAAGCTGTTACCGCAATAATTGGAATTTTACCGTAACCGTCAACTTTTCTGATAATCTGCGTAGCGGTCAAGCCGTCCATCACGGGAAGCGATAAATCCATTAAAATAAGGTCTGGATGACTTTGCTTGACTCTTTCGACGGCTTCCTGTCCGTCTGCCGCTTCGATAACTTCGTAACCGAATCTTTGCAGCAAAAACTTCATCATCGTTCGTGTATCGGCGTAATCTTCAACAATCAAAACAATTTTTGTCATAAATGTACCTATACCGCTTAAACTAAAGCTAATGTTAGGATACTAAAAGCATCTCCAAAATTCAATTTATTTATTATTCGTGACGACGCTCGGAAACGGAAAAGTTACAAACACGCGCTAAACAATTGACATCCGTCGTAAAT
Organism: Pyrinomonadaceae bacterium; assembly: GCA_050998795.1. GTDB lineage: Bacteria > Acidobacteriota > Blastocatellia > Pyrinomonadales > Pyrinomonadaceae. The sequence goes on along the minus strand of JBPCPU010000230.1, from coordinate 10,730 downwards.
ATTATTTCTGTTGCTTATTAATTTTCAGATGTTGTCAGACGACTTGTTGACTGACCGATATGCAACTAGAATCTTTTGCAATGGAGAAAGTTGATTTAATTATTCACAAAGCCGCCCAGCTTGTAACCTGCGCGTCACGCGGTAAAGCCAAAAAAGGCGCGGCAATGCGGGATGTCGGCTTAATCGAAAACGGCGCGGTTGCGGTCAATGATGGTTTAATAATCGCAGTCGGAAAATCCGTTGAAATTCTGCATCGATTTGAAGCGGAAAATGTGATTGATGCCGGAAACAGAGTCGTTTGTCCGGCGTTCGTCGAATGTCACACGCATATTGTTTTTGCGGGCGACCGACTTGATGAATTTGAACTCCGCATCAAAGGCGCGAGTTATCTGGAGATTATGGAAGCCGGCGGCGGAATTCTTTCGACGGTTAAAATGACGCGCGAGGCGAGTTTGGCGGAATTGGTTGAGCAAAGCCGGAAGCGTCTTGATAAAATGTTCGCGCTCGGCGTAACAACCTGCGAAGTGAAAACCGGCTATGGTTTGGACATCGAAACCGAACTTAAAATGCTCGACGCGATTGCCGAACTCGACAAAATCCATCCGATTGAGATTGTGCCGACATTTCTCGGCGCACACGCCATTGCGCCCGAATTTAAAGGCAGAGAAGATGAATTTACAGATTTAATTTGTGAAGAAATGCTGCCGATAATTGCCGACTTGCGAAAATGCGAGCGCAATTTCAAAGGACTTTTCAAAGACAAACCTTTTTTTGTTGACGTTTTTTGCGAAAAAAGTGCTTTTAATCTTGAACAATCAAAAAAGGTGCTGCTCGCCGCGAAAAGTTTAGGTTTTGGATTAAAAGCGCACGCTGACGAATTTACGAATCTCGGCTGTTCGCGTTTTGCAATTGAAAACGGCGCGGTTTCGATTGACCATTTAGACGCGATTTCCGATGCGGAAATTGAACTTCTCGCCAATTCAAACACAATCGGAGTAATTACGCCGACTGTTAATTTTAATTTCGGTTCAACCGAATTTGCCGATGCGCGGAAAATGATTGATAAAGGCTGCGCCGTTGCACTTTCGACGGATTTTAATCCGGGAAGTGCGCCGTGTCCGTCTTTGCCAAACGCGATGGCAATTGCTTGTCGTTATCAAAAACTTCTGCCATCGGAAGTATTAAACGCCGCGACAATTAATGCCGCGTATGCCGTCGGTTTAGGCGAAAAAGTCGGCTCAATCGAAGTCGGCAAGCAAGCCGATATTTTGATTTTAGATACGAGCGATTACCGTCAAGCAGCTTATGAATTCGGCGATAATTGCATCGAAACTGTTATTAAAAAAGGAAAAAAGTTAAAATAAAAGTCGAAGGAGAAAAAATGGAAGCTATCAAACAAACCGTAACGGTTCCGAAAAATCGAGAAGTAACCGTCAAATTTCCCGAAACAGCCGTTCCGAATGAAACGGCGGAAATAATTATTTTGTTTCGCGGCAAAAAAAGTCTGGAAAATAAGTTGGCGGAAATGGATTTAGCCGCCCGGGACGATTTGTATCTGGCTGATATAAAGGAAATTCAAAGCGATTTTCAATTTGCCGATTCTGAGGTGAAAGAATGAGTTTCGAGCGTTGGAGCGTTTGGCTGGCAAATCTTGAGCCGGTCGTCGGTTCGGAACAAGGCAAAACCCGTCCGGTTTTAATCATCAGCCAAAATAAATCCAATCAAATTCTTCCCGTAGTCAATATTTTACCAATCACTTCACGCAAACCGAATCGGCGAATCTATCCGAATGAAGCACTTTTAGAAGCAAATACCGCAAATTTGCTAATGAATCAATTGTTTTGTGTTTTCAAATTCGGACTCTGGATAAACGGAGATTAGTTAAACACATCGGCGATTTGACTGATGAAGAAAAGCAATCTGAAGTTATTGAAGCATTGTGTTTTCAATTAAAAATTTTAAGTTAAATGAATGAAACCATTTTAGACGGCGAAAGCCTGACATTTGAACAAGTCATCGCGGTTTCACACGGCGAGCCGAACAATCCGCGTGTTGTTTTGTCGGAAAAAGCTAAAACACAAGTCAACCGTTCGGCAAACGCCGTGCAGAAATTGCTTGAGCGCGGCGAAATCGCTTACGGAATTACGACGGGTTTCGGCGCGTTTAAAGATAAAATTATTTCCCTTGAGCAAGTCGAACAACTACAAAGAAACATCGTCGTCAGCCACGCGGTCGGAGTCGGCAAACCATTCGATATTCCTACCGTCAGGGCTATTATGCTCATACGCGCCAATACTTTAGCGCGTGGATTTTCGGGAATCCGGCTCGAAACGCTTGAACTTCTGTTGGAATTTCTCAACCGGGGCGTTCATCCGATAATTCCCGAAAAGGGAAGTCTCGGCGCAAGCGGTGATTTAGCTCCGCTGGCACATATGGCGTGTGTTTTAATCGGCGAAGGTGAAGCGGAATTTGCAGGCAAAATTTACAGCGCGATGGAGGTTTTGGAAAAAGCTCATCTGAAACCGATAAAACTTGCGGCAAAAGAAGGTCTTGCACTAACCAACGGAACGACTGTGATGACTGCTGTCGGTTTATTGGAAACTTGCAAGGCGAAGTATTTGGCTGATGTTGCCGATATTTCGGGCTGTCTTTCGCTCGAAGCATTAAACGGCACGACTCTGGCTTTTGACGAAAGAATCCACGCGTTGCGCCCGCATCCGCGGCAAATCGAATGTGCAAAAAATCTGCGCGAAATTCTCGAAGGCAGCGAATTTGTGCGTGGTTATGACAAAACAAATGTGCAGGATGCGTATACTTTGCGCTGTATGCCGCAGGTTCACGGTGCGTGCCGCGATGCGATTGCGTATGCCGAATGGGTTGTCAATATCGAACTCAACGCCGTTACCGACAATCCGCTGATTTTTGTCAATAGTCCTTTGTCCGTCGTCAGTAGTCATTTGCAAAATGAACAAACAAATGACAAAGGACAAAGGACAAATGACCAAACGCAAATCGAAGTAATTAGCGGCGGAAATTTTCACGGCGAGCCTCTTGCGCTGGCTTTTGATTATCTGGCAATTGCTTTGTCGGAAATCGGCAATATCTCCGAACGGCGTTTGATGCGTCTGACCGATGAAGCCTCAAACGCGCACGTTTTGCCCGCTTTTTTGACCGAAAACGGCGGATTGAATTCCGGTTTTATGATTGTCCAATACACGGCGGCGGCTCTCGCAACGGAAAACAAAATCTTGTCGCATCCGGCAAGCGTTGACACGATTCCGAGTTCGGCAAATGTCGAAGACCACGTTTCGATGGGCGTAACTTCCGCTTTAAAACTTCGCCGGATTACCGAAAATGTCGAACAAATTCTCGCTCTCGAACTTTTTGCCGCCGCGCAAGCTGTAGATTTCAGAAGACGGATTATTGGCAATGATAAAGTTTTAGGCAAAGGAACGCGGGGAATTTACAATCTGATTCGGGAGCGAGTTCCGTTTATCGGGAAAGATGTATATATGAAAAATTATATCGAAACGATGTGCAAAATGGTCGCTGACGGTAAAATTCGGAGTTGAAAGTGGAAAAGAAAACATTCTTTGTTGACGAGATTTGCAAGATGTGAAACCTCTTCCGACGTTGATATTTATGAGTTTAGTCGTTCAGGAAAATGTTCCGCTCGCCGAATTGACGACCTTGAAAATCGGCGGTAAGGCGCGTTTTTTTTTATCGGCAAAGACCGAAAATGAAATTATCAAAGCGTTAAAATTTACCGAAAAAAACAGGCTTGAAATTTTTATTCTCGGCGGCGGAAGCAATGTTTTAATCGCCGATGAAGGTTTTGACGGTTTGGTTTTGCAGATTGCTTTAAAAGGCGTTTCAATTTTTCAAGAGAAAGACCAGACCGTTTATGTGACGGCGCAGGCAGGCGAAGATTGGGACGAATTCGTCGCGTTTTGTGTTGGTAAAAATTTAGCCGGAGTTGAATGTTTAAGCGGCATTCCGGGTTTTGTCGGCGGAACTCCGGTGCAGAATGTCGGAGCTTACGGACAGGAAGTTTCCGAAACAATTGTTTTAGTCAGGGTTTTTGACCGTCAGACCAAAACAATAAAAGAATTGACCAACACCGATTGCGGTTTTTCATATCGGACAAGTATTTTTAATTCAACCGATAAAAATCGTTACATTGTTTTTGCCGTAACGTATGCTTTGCAATTCGGCGGTGAGCCGAAAATTGTTTATGCCGACCTGAAAAGATATTTTGCGGGCGGAAAGCCGAATTTGAAAGAAACCCGCCAAGCCGTTTGTGAGATACGCGCTGCCAAAGCGATGCTTGTCCGGCAAGGCGGCGCAGACGCGCAAAGCGCAGGTTCATTTTTCAAAAATCCGATTGTCAGCGCGGAAAAATTTGCCGAAATCGAAAAAAAGGCAAAAAATCTTCATATCGAGAATGTGCCGCAGTATAAAGTTGACGAACAAAACGTGAAAATTCCCGCCGCCTGGTTAATCGAAAATGCAGGTTTTCAAAAAGGTTTCACCAAAGGTAACGTCGGTCTTTCAACCAGACACACTTTGGCTTTAACCAATCGCGGAAGCGCAACCGCCGGGGAAATTTTAGATTTAATGTCTGAAATTCAAGCAAAAGTTTATAAAATCTTCGGCGTTAGCCTTAAACCTGAGCCTGTTTTTGTCGGTTTTGAGAAATAATTTGTCTAAATTGTAAAAAAAATGCTATTCTGCTTGAAAATTCATTAAATTTATTTGGAAAAATTAATTTTTTCTGATATAAAGTATTGTCAATCACTCAATGGCAAAGTTTCTATTCGGCAGGTTTCTGTCAACCGCAAAATTTTATCAATCATTGGTAAAAAATAAAAAAATTAGAACAAATCATTTTTTAGTGATTTATCTTATAGAAGACTTGAACCCGAGTCGTTAAAAATCAGAGCAAGGCAAACGGTTTTTACAATATCATCGTTGTCGCAATCAGAATATAAAATGAAAAATTTCAAGACGGAGTATTAAAATGAAGAATAAAAATTTAAATGCAGATAAAAAAGTTGAAACTGAAAATGTTCCTTCCGAGCGGCGCAGATTTTTGAGTCGTTTAGGCAAGGTCGCCGCTGTCGGTGCTGCCGTCGGAACCATCGGCATCAAACCTTTTCTCGGCGGTAAGGCAACGGAAGTTGCGGCACAGAGAATCGGAGGTAATAAATCAAGAAGAGCGTTAAGATGTTATCAACTTCGCCTCAAAGCCGCCCAGGAACATTTAGATTCTTCCGTCAATTTATATCACGCTAATAACGGCGACGAAGAGGCATATCCGAACAAAATAGCTAATTTCACGAAAGGTTTGCCGCACAATTCAAACGGTGAAGTTAATTTACCCGCATTTGATAGTTTGATGACGGCACTCAGAGGAACTTCGGCGGATTTTGAACAAATTCCGATGGGCGGAAATCGCCGTCTGATCAATCCGCAATCCGGTTTGGCGTTTGATATGGAAGGCGGCGACCCGCAAAGTTTTTATATTCCGCCCGCGCCTGCTTTCTCCAGCCGCGAAATTGCCGCCGAAATCGCCGAAAACTATTGGATGGCACTTCTGCGTGATGTTCCGTTTCAAGATTATCCAAACAATCCGATTGCACAAGCCGCAGTTGCCGATTTGAATCTTTTCGGCAGCGACTTCAAAGGCGCGAAAAACTCCAACGGACAAGTTACGCCAAATCTTTTATTTCGCGGATTAACGCCGGGTGACAAAGCCGGACCGTGGGTTTCCCAGTTTTTCTATCAAAATTGCTATTTCGGCGCAAACGAAGTCAGCCAGCGCATCCGAACTGTTCGCGGAATTGGAGACGGCGGGCGCGATTATATGACGGATTTTAATAAGTGGCTGGCGGTGCAGAACGGAGTTTCTCAAAGTGCGGATTTATTTGACCCGATTCCGCGTTATATGCGTAACGGACGCGACCTCGGTCAATGGGTTCACGTTGATGTTCTTTTTCAGGGTTATTTTCAAGCATTTCTGATTTTGTGCAGCACACTCAATGCCCCGTTTGACAGCGGAAATCCGTATAGTAACTCGACCACGCAAGACGGTTTCGGAACTTTCGGCGGACCGCACATTGCCTCGCTTTTGTGTGAAGTAGCAACTCGTGCTTTGAAAGCCGTCTGGTTTCAAAAGTGGTATGTCCATCGTCGCCTGAGACCGGAAGTTTTTGCGGGTCGTATTCATCAAACGCTTTACAACAATGCAAATTATCCGGTTCATTCCGAAATTTTGAATTCAATCGGCAGTTCGTCGCGGCTGGGCGGATATTTGAATTCAGGCAACGCACTTTTACCGATGGCATTTCCCGAAGGTTCGCCGCTGCATCCGGCTTACGGCGCAGGACACGCTACGGTTGCGGGCGCGTGTACAACAATCTTGAAGGCATTTTTTGACGAATCAACAATTATCCAAAATCCGCTTGTGCCGGATGCCACCGGAACGACATTAGTTCCATATTCGGGTTCGGATACTTTAACGGTTGGCGGAGAACTCAATAAAGTCGCCTCCAATGTTGCGTTAGGGCGAAACACTGCCGGAGTTCACTGGCGTTCTGACGGCACGGAATCGCTCAAACTCGGTGAAGCGGTTGCCATCAGCATTTTGCGCGAATCAAGCGGTTGTTATAATGAGCAGTTCAACGGCTTTAATCTGACAAAATTTGACGGAACAACCATTATCGTATAGGAATACAAACGAAAAATTAGAAAGGATGAGAGAGAAATTGAATTTCGTTCTCATCCTTTTTTATATTTTTGTCTTGATGTAATCTGAAATAATGAATGAGCCTGAATACCTTGACTTAAACAACCCATTTCCCGAACCTTTTGAAATGGAAATAACCGACACGCTCGATTTACACGCTTTCAGCCCGAAAGATGTTAAATCCGTGACTGAAACTTATTTGCAGGAAGCCTATAAAAAAGGCTTTCGTATCGTGAAAATAATTCACGGCAAAGGTATCGGCGTGCAGAGGGAAATTGTCAGGAAAGTTTTGGCGGAAACTACTTTCGTCAAATCCTTCAAAAACGCGCCCGAGTTTTCAAGCGGTCAGGGCGCAACGATTGCAGAATTAAAATAAGAGATGAATAATACTGTCGGCAGCAGCAGTTGGCAGGAAGCAGGAAAGCGCGACTGCCCAATGGCATTAAGTTAAGACAAAAGATAAAGAATGATTGCCGCAAAAATGCACAAAAATCACAAAAATTATGAATCAAACAAGGTTTTTATTTTTGAGCTTTTTGTGCATTTTTGCGGCTAATTTCCTTAACTTAGTGCCATTGAACGCGACTGCCAGGTGCAGACTGCCTTCTGCCTACTTCTGATTTATCCTTCTTCAATCACATCCGCCCAAACTTCGTCTTCGAGTTCTTCTTTATCGAAATCATCGAAAAGACTTTCTAAAACATCATTTTGTTCAGCAATTTGCTGTTCGGCATCACTTAGCCGGTGCGCGAGATACTTGGCGTGGCGTTCAAGTTCGTGAATGCGCTTTTTGTGTTCACGGTCAATTCGTTCCATATAGACCAAATAAAAAAATTGCAGACCGGCAACACCTGCCAAAGACAACGAAAGACCGATTAGAACATACCACATCATATTTTTATAGGGATGAGGGATGAATGATATGGGATGAATAAAGCCGAAAGCGCAAAACAGTAAATTTTTTATCTAAAACTGCCAATACACAACAGTTTAATTCTTATTCATCTCTCATCCTTCATCTTTCATTCTTCGTTTTCTGCGATTATACCTTTACAAACAACAAAGGAAAAGCCAAAATTTCAATATAAATCAAATTGGAGGTAAAAAATGCAAGAAGACATCAACAATCCTAATTCATCCGCGCCGCTTTTAGACAGGCGCAAGTTTTTTGTAACTTCCATTATTGCGGGATTTGCGTTGGCGGTTCAGCCGATTCAGGCGCAGACGCAAATCAAAACCGACGAAAAAGGTTTAATCACGGGAGAAGTAAAAATTCCCGTGGCGGACGGTGAATTTCCGGCATATCGCGCGATGCCCGATGTGAAAAATAAAAAGTTTCCGGTTGTCCTGGTGATTCACGAGATTTTCGGCGTTCACGAACACATCCAGGACCTTTGCCGCCGCTTTGCAAAAATAGGTTATATGGCAATCGCGCCCGCGCTTTATGCACGGCAGGGCGAAGTTTCGACCATTAAAACTGTTCAAGAGTTAAACAGAAATATATTTTCTAAAATCCCCGACACGCAATCAATGTCCGATTTGGATGCGACGGTTGCCTACGCCAATAAAAACAACGGCAATACGAAAAAACTTTCGATTACGGGTTTTTGCTGGGGCGGAAGAATTGTCTGGCTGTATGCGGCGCACAACAAAAATGTTGACGCGGGCGCGGCTTGGTATGGCAGACTTGTTCCGGCACCGAATTCACCGAAAAATGAAGTTCAGCCGACAATGCCGATTGACATAGCCAAAGATTTGAAAGTTCCGGTCATCGGATTGTACGGCGGTTTGGATACGGGAATTCCGCTCAACACGGTTCAGCAAATGCAGGACGCGCTTAAAAAAGGCAAATCCAAATCGGAAATTGTCGTTTATCCCAATGCCAAACACGGTTTTAATGCCGATTACCGCGAAAGTTACAATAAGGAAGCAGCCGACGATGCGTGGGCGAAAATGCTGGATTGGTTTAAGAAAAACGGCGCGGCATAAAGTAAAAAGTAAAAAGTAAAATTATGAAAGATAACTCGGATTGAATCTTTTTAGTTCAAAACAGATTTAATTTTTGTATGTTTTGCGCTTTTTGGCGGATAAATTATGACAACTCAAAATTTACAACTTATCTACACACTTTTATGCGATGACGTGCGGCTCGAGATGGGCAATAAAATATCGCTAATGGGAATTTTTCAAAATATAATGGTGGAAAAACTACCGATTTCGCTGATAAAATTTGCCGTCGTCAATCATTGGCGCGGCGAAGGGCAGCATCAAACCGAAGTGCGAATAGTTTCACCCGACAAAGTAAATACGGTCGTTACCTCGCAGCCGACGAATATCGAACTCGCGCAGGGCGGTTTTTCCGACAATGTCAGTTTTTTCGTCAACGTCGTCTTTCCGACTGCCGGAACTTATTGGGTGCAAACGCTGGCAAATATGGTTCTGTTAGAAGAGTTTCCATTGATTGTAACGGACGCGGGAACGATTGCCGGAATGCAGCCGGCGGAAGAAATTTCCGAAACTGTCAACTAGAGCGATTAAGAATTGAATATGCGGTATAAATAGTTGATATTTGAAAGATGAAACCATTTTCTAATGATTTACGCCGCCGCATTATTGAAGCGATTCAAGGAAACGAGGAATCGCAACCGGAAATCGCCGGACGTTTTTCGGTTTCGCTCTCGTTTCTGGTCGCGCAATCAAAACTTACCTGAGAGCGGCAAAAGCGCGAACCCGCGAAGGCTTGGAAAAAGCCTTGAAAGAGGCATTAACGCTCATCACGGCGGAAGATGCCGGAGGCTGGTTTGCCAGTTGTGGTTATCCCGTATATTGATTCTTTAACTGCTCTAAAATCTGCACGAAATGTAATCTGGAAAAAGCCGTCGAAGAATTTTCATAAAATTATCTGAAATTTCTGGAATGAAAATATCAATAACCCTTTCTATAAATAACGGAAGAATAAAGATGGTCAAGCGCAGTGGCAAGCATTATGGCTTTCTCTAACTGTCCGTTAGGTCTATTCGCAATCTCCGAAAATTTGAATCTTGAGCCGCATTTGTTTTAGCAAGTGCGGTTTTTTTATGTGAAAAAATGAAAAAGTATAAGTGTGAAAAAACTGGTTGGATTGTGTTGATTGACTTTTTCACTTTTAACCTTTTTCACTTTTAACCTTTTTATGGCAATTTAAGAGATATGCAAAAAGTTCTCACAGCCGAAGAAATGCGCGAAGTTGACCGACAGACGACGGAGAAATACGGCATTCCGTCAATTCTTTTGATGGAAAATGCCGCGCACGCCGCGGCGCGTGTGATTACGGAAAAACTCGGCGGTTCGGTTGCAGGAAAATCATTTTTAATTCTTTGCGGAAAAGGCAACAACGGCGGCGATGGTGCGGCTCTAGCGCGGATTTTGTGGGAACAAGATGTAGATGTTTTTGTAATTATTTTGGGTAAAATTAAGGATACAAAAGGCGATGCAAAAGTCAATTTTGAGTTTTTAGAAAAACTCTACCAACACGACGCACTATTTATAGATTATTGGGAAATTGAAACTTACAATGAATTCTTCGAGGTAATGGAAAATTTCTTGCTTAAGCATCCGGTTGACATAATTGTTGATGCAATATTTGGAACAGGTTTAACTCGTAAATTAGCCGATTATTATAAACAAATTGCACATTATTCAAGTCAATACATTGTTGGCAGAGAAAAAATCCTTCTAACTTCTCTTGATTTACCGTCAGGCTTAAATGCTGATTTATCTGAACCAATCGGCACAAATATAAAAGCAGATTTAACCGTAACTTTCACCGCGCCGAAACTCGCCAACGTCTTTCCGCCCGCGTCAAATTTTAACGGCGAACTCGTCATTGCAAATATCGGTTCGCCGCAGGAATTGATTGATAATTCGCCGTCAAAAATTTTCGTCAGCGAAAATGAAGACGCGCAAAGTTGGTTGAATAAAACAAAAGTTCAAACAAATTCCT
>JBPCPU010000205.1:0-14475 GCA_050998795.1 Pyrinomonadaceae bacterium | reverse complement strand
CAGCTATCTTAACGAATAAAAAATCCTAAAAAGAAAAAAAACCAAAACAAAATCATCAAAATCAACGGCAGAATCGTCAGCACAATGCAACCGAGATTTGCCCAACTGTTACCGTCGTAAAGCGGCGGACAATGCGGGCAAAATTCGTTGTTTGCCATAAACGGACGCTTGCATTTTTGGCAGATTTTGATGCTCACAAATTTAGAATATCATAGGACTTTCTCAAAACGATTTAACGCAAAGACGCAAAGGCGCAAAGGCGCAAAGTTTTTAAAAGTAAATTGGAGGAAAATCATCATTTTCCGATTACTAATGAATTAAATAAACCATATTTTCCCTTGCGCCTTTGCCTCTTTGCGCCTTTGCGTTAAAAATATCCTCGATTTACTTTAGGCTTTAGACTTTGGACTTTCGCTTGTGATAATGTTAGCGTTTTCAAATCACGACAAAAGGAAATTTAACGTAGAAAATGGTTGAAGAATACGCATTCGACAATACGGAAGAACGCCGCCGCAACAGGCAAAACGGCACGGGTTGGATAGAAGTTATCGTCGGTTCGATGTTTTCCGGCAAATCGGAAGAATTGATTCGCCGACTGCGACGGGCGCAGATTGCGCGGCAAAAGGTTCAGGTTTTCAAACCAAAAATTGACGACCGCTATTCGATTGAGCAAATCACATCGCATTCGGGAATGACGCACGTTTCAAAACCCGTGATGACGGCGAAGGAAATTCTCGCGCAGATTGAGCCTGAAACGGAAGTTGTCGGGATTGATGAAGGACAGTTTTTTGATATGGAAATTATCCAGGCTGTCAACGAACTCGCCAATCAAGGCAAGCGCGTCATTATCGCCGGACTCGACCAGGATTATACCGGAAAACCGTTTGAGCCGATGCCGCAACTTCTTTCCATCGCGGAATTTATCACGAAAACTCACGCCATCTGCGTCGTCTGCGGACAAACCGCCAATTATTCGCAACGCACTTTTGAATCGGATGCAAGAGTCGAAGTCGGCGCAAGCGGCAAATACGAAGCCCGATGTAGAAAATGCTTCGTGCCGCATTCGGACGCGCCGACGGTTGTTTGATTTATTTAGGACTTTTTCAAAAGTAAAAATTTTAACGCAAAGTCGCCAAGTCGCCAAGAAACATTTTTTGTTTGTCCAATCCGAATGCCGATATTTAATCTGTCAAATTATACCAATTCAAGAAGCATTGTGCGTATCAATGGCGGAAGCCCAAGCGTAAGCGCGGGCTTTTCTCAATCCATTGTTGTGGCTCTTGCAGCCCTTCTTGACAGTCGGGCTTCCGCCCCTTTTTACGCACATCTCAATTTGAATCGGTATTATTTTAAAAAACTTTGCGTCCTTTGCGGCTTGGCGACTTGGCGTTAAATAAAATCTCACTTTGAGAAAGTCCTATTATTTATTTGTTATGCTGCAAAGCGAGTTTTAGAAAGTTTTCAAACAAAATGCGTCCGTCGCGTGATTCGTTCGGATGTTCCCAGCGCGTCGGGTTTTTCGACCAATCTTCAAACGATTTTTCGAGGTGAAATTGAACGCTGTAAATCAATTGTCCGCCATCACGCCGAACCATCATTTGATTTTTGCACAAGTAAGCCGTCGCCAATAAATGAAAGCCATCGGGAACGCCTTCGACTTGGAGACCGTGATTTTGCCAGACGCGCAAAATGTCGTCTTCGAGAGTGTAATCCTGCCAGATTCCGCTTTTAACATCGGCAGTGCCTTCAAAAATCGGGTCTGAATTATCAACAATTTTAATAAAGCGGTATTGATGTTCGACAATTCTGCCGGCGCGTTTTTCCGACGGTTTGAGGTTGTCGAGCGTCGTTAAAGGTGCGCCGAAACTCATTCCGACAAGCTGGTGTGCGCCGCAAATGGCGAGAACGGGAATTTTCGTGTTTTTTATAAATTTCTCAAATTTGGCGAGATGCGCGGGATTGTAATAATCAAAATCCGACAGAGTTCCGCTCATCACAATTGCATCGGGATTAAATGATTTAGCGGCTTCGGCGACTTCCGAAAGATGAACGGTCAAAGTTTTCGGCTGACGCACGAGGCGCAGTATATTGTTTGCGATATTGTTGCAAGCCATCGCGGAAATTTTGTTTTCAAACCGCACTTTGCTCTCTATCGTGCCGTTCCATTCGCTTTTGGCAAGTTCCGAAAGATCGCTTTCATAACGCAAAAGGTCGTTGACGATTAAAACCTTTGCGTGTTCAACCCGCTTTTCAATTGGTTCGTAGCGGCAAAATGGACGATTGTTATAGGGAAACGGTAGTTCCTGTAATTTTGGGTTTGCTTTAATTGAAGCCGGTATTGCGTCTAGCATAATTTCTTTGATTATATTAACACTTTTGGAAGTTGTAATAAAACTCATTAAGTGATAACTGATAAGTGAAATCATTTTCTTAAATTTCACCTATCACCTATCACTTATTTACGTTGTTTGGTAGATTGCTTAAATTCGGGCATCAGCGAACCCGCGCCGATTTCTTCAATCTCGTCGCGCATTTCTTTGATTAAAGCCGAGCGCATCCGACCTTTGACAGCGGATGTTTTATCTTGTGCGGCTTCTTCCAGAAAAAGCAAACTCTTGTGCCGCGAAGATTCGATTTCGTCGGCAAGCGTCGAGATTTTTGTAATGTCATACGGCACGGCGACTTCCTGACAACCGAGCCGCGCAAAAATCTGTAAATATCGGGCGGTTGACAAATCAGGGCATGAAAAGCGTTTATTGCCGACTTTCAATTCAACGCCGAGAAGCGTGTGTTGAATAATCGCACGGTTTTCACGCCGCGCAATTTCCAACCGATGAGCGCGTGTTCTCTGCGTCCGAACTTTATTTTTATAAATTGCCGGAAGCCATTCTTCGCCTAACTTTTCTCTTATTTTGACAATAATTTCCATAACACCGGGAGCGCGGGTATCCTGCCCGCAATGAACACGCCAGCGTTCAAATACCGGGAGCGCGGGCATCCTGCCCGCAATGAACGCGCCAGCGTTCAAATATACTTTGAAGTAAAGTCAATGTCGAGTAAAATCTTTTACGTCGCTTGGGCGACGTTTGCGGGCAGGATGCCCGCGCTCCCGGTAAAATGGCACATACTCAAAATAATCAACCGCAAGGCTGGCACAGTCGCGGATATTTACCGCATTTCGACGGCAACGAGATTTGCCAATTTATCACTTTGCATTTGGGCGACGCTTTGCCGCAAAAAATTATCGAAAGATGGAAACTCGAACTCGCGCACGAAAAAGATGAAAGGGCAAAAATCGAGCTTTATAAGCGCACTGAAAAATATTTAGATCAAGGTTACGGCAAGTGTTATCTGAAAATGGAAGAAATCGCCGCGCCGGTGCAAAAATCTTTACTGCATTTCGACACGGCTCGATATAATTTAATCGCGTGGGTGATAATGCCGAATCACATTCATTTCCTGCTCAAACCAATTGAACCTCATACGCTCTCCGGGATTATGCACTCGATAAAATCATATACCGCTTTAACGGCAAATAGATTTTTGCAAAGAAGCGGACGATTTTGGCAGGAAGATTATTTTGACCGCTATATTCGCAATTATGAGCATTACGAAAAAACGATAACTTACATTAAAAATAATCCGGTCAAGGCGGGACTTTGCGAAACGCCGGGCGATTGGAAATTTAGCAGTGCATATTTTCAGAAGTAAACCGGGAGCGCGGGCATCCTGCCCGCCGTTCGTGCAAAAGCACGAAAAATTTTAACTAAACTCGAAATTTCTCAAAGAGGTGCTGGGAGCGCGGGCATCCTGCCCGCAATCGTGCGAAAGCACGAAAAGTTTTGGTCGAACTCGAAATTTCTCAAAGAGGTGTAGTTTTGAACGCTGTCGCGTTCATTGCGGGCAGGATGCCCGCACTCCCGGTATGACATTTTTCGTCACCTGCCGATTACCAAAAACTGTTATTTGACAAGTTTTATTGTCGCGCAAATCGCCTTCGAGAAATTTCTAATTATTTCGTAAGCCTTTATATTTATTGTGTTTCTACATAATTTCATTACCTAAAACAAGTTTGGCACGTTGTTTGTAATTAGCAACTGCGAACCTGAAAAAGGTAAAAAAGACTAAAATTAAAAACATCTAGGAGATTGTAAAAATTAAAATGAAAAATCAAAAAGGTTTCTCGCTTATCGAACTTTTAATCGTTGTTGTTATCATCGGCATTATCGCCGCTATTGCCATCCCGAACTTGCTTGCCGCCCGTCGTGCCGCTAACGAAGGCTCGGCTATTTCTTCGCTCCGTACACTTCACGGCGCAGAGGTTACATACCAATCTACTGCCGGCGCAGGTAATTTTGGTGTTATGTCAAGTTTACTAACTGCAAACTTAGTGGACTCAGTTTTAGCCAGCGGACAAAAGAGTGGTTATAACTTTGCTGGTTCGATTAATGCTCCAACAGCCGGCACTCCTTCGACATTTGCTTTCTTGGCATCACCGGTAACTCCTACGCCAAGTATTACTGCAACCGGAACTCGTCAGTTCGGCGTTGCATCAGAAGGCGTTATATATTCAGCTGCGAGCGGAATGACGCAGGCATCTGGTGCTTTAACAGGCGGCTCACCGTTGAATAACTAATTAGCTTTTGGTTCAAACCAAAACATTGAAAGCGGGAAAAGTATTTAACTTCTTCCGCTTTTTCTTTTATAAACGTAAATTGCGCGAATCTTTAAAAGGTTGGATTTATTATCAAAATGATTAAATCAATCACTTTAAATAAACTTAATAAACCATCGCCATTTTGGTTTATATCCCTTTGGTCAGTTATACTTTTGGCAAATTTCCTTCCTTCAATTTCGCAGCCTGCGTCAATTATCGGTTACCTTTGGAAGGTCGAATTTGCTTTTGCCGGACTGCTTTTTCTCACGCTGTTTTTTGCTCTGAAATTTCCCAAAAATAAAATCAATTTTATAAGATTTGCCGACCGTGAAGTTTTGTGGATAGTTTTACCTTTAATTTTATTCACGATTTGGAGCGGTCTTTCGATTATTTGGGCTGAATCTTGGCGCAACGCTCTGCATCACACATTACTTTGGGCGTGTTACGGTTTATTTTATTTTCTCGCTCGTCAAATTATTGCCAAACCGCGTTTGCTGGATTTTTCATTGAAATTTACAGGTCTAATAATGTTGATTTTGGGAATAACCTGTTTGATTGAATATCTCAGTAACGCTCAAGCGATAAATAGTTTTTTCACCTACCGTTATTATAAATATGCCGAAGCCTTAGTTACACTTTTGCCGATGTATTTAGCTTTAACCTTACAATTAAAATCGCGTTTCTCACTTTTTGCGGGTGTCATTGCCTTTACCGCTTGGCTGGTTATGCTCTTATCTCTTTCCCGCACCGTATTCATTGCAGGTTTTGTTTGTGTTGGTTTGTTTTTCGCTTTGGTTTTTCTGTTTTATGGTTGGAAAACTTATATCAGGAAATCATTTTTAATGATAAGTTTATTTTTGGTTGCTATGCTTATTACGCAAACATTATCCTCAGCCACTAAAGAAAGCAGCACAATTAAACGCTTCACTAGTAATGAAGATAGTCAAGCAAACCTAGAATGGCGTTATATGGTGTGGGGAATGACTTTTGAGGCATTTAAGCAAACACCTTTTAAGGGAATGGGCGCAGATAATTTTGTAGTTGATTATCGAACCATTAGAGAAAATTATTCTACTTTAGACCTGGAAAATAAATTGCTGGAAACTGACGGAATTATATTGCCTGAACGAACACACAACGAGTATCTGCAAATTCTATCTGAACTTGGTCTAGTCGGAGCAATTTTTTTTGGTTGGTTTTTATTTGGAATTGCCTGGCTTTTTATTTCGATTCGTAAAAAATCAGTATCGCTTTTATCAATTGCATCGTTCGCCGGAATGTGTGCTTTTTTAATTAGCTCATTGGCAAGCTCTTACTCTTTCCGCGTTCCGGCAAACGGCGTTTGCTTCTTTTTTATGTTGGCTTTAGCAACTCAAGGATTACGAAAGGAGAAAGAAGCGACAAAGGAAAGGCAATTCAATTTTGATTTTATTAAATTAAAACCTGTCTTTGTCGGGTTTGGAATGACAATTTGCGTTCTGATGCTGATTTTCTCAGCCGTGCGCGGCGTAAGTTTAATGTATTTGCAGTTTGCTCTCAGCAGTTCGGAAGAATCCGAAGCAAAACAAAATTATCAAAAGGCAATCGCTTTTGACAATCAAGACGGCTTATTCAGATACTATTACGGCTTGCAGCTTTATAATTGGAAAAGCCCGGAAGAAGCGATTCCGCAGATGCGTTTTGCCATAGATAAAGGAATTGCCACCTCAATCAGTTACTTTAATCTCGCCTCCGCTCAAATTGTTGCCCGACAAACCAACGAAGCCGAACAAACCTTTATTGAATCTCTCCGGGTTTATCCACGTTCGGTTTTTCTGCGGACGGCGTATGCTTCGTTCTTAAAGGAAAACGATAAAGAATTACAGGCACAAAACGAATATGAGAAAGTTCTGCAAATAAATCCGGCACAAGCAAAAAGTTGGTGGATTGCTCATAACGCGGGAATGGAAAAATTAACACGAACAGAAAATCAAGATAATAATTTTGTCAAAGTTATGGATTTGAAACCAACCGATGGAATATATGCTCTGGTTGACTTCCAACGCAAAAACAATCCAAAGTTAGTTGGTGAGAGTTCTCAGCTTTTTGATTTCTAATCCGCTTTCTAAGATTATTCTGGCACGATGTTTGTAGATAATATGACGAGCCTGCAAAAGGTAAAAAAGATTTAGATAAAACATCTAGGAGATTGTAAAAATTAAAATGAAAAATCAAAAAGGTTTCTCGCTTATCGAACTTTTAATCGTTGTTGTCATCATCGGCATTATCGCCGCTATCGCTATTCCTAATATGTTGGCTTCCCGCCGCTTCGCCAACGAAGGTTCGGCTGTTTCTTTAATGAGAACATTTCACGGTGCGAATGTTACTTATCAAACCGGCGTTGGAGGCGGTAAATTCGCGCCTAATTTAATGGCACTGAACATCGCCGGTTTGATTGATAGCGGTTCTGCCAATGCGACAACTTCGGCTACTTCTAAAAGTGGTTATTTCTTTACTTATGACAACACGGATGTTAATGATAATCCTTCAAATTACAACGTAATTGCACAACCGGCATCTTCCAATCCGGTAACCGCCACCGGAACGCGCGAATACTTTATTGACGGGTCAGGCGTTATTCGTTTCGCCGCAACCGGTGTTTCATCAACCTCGCCTCCACTTAACAATTAGTATAGGACTTTCTCAAAGTAAAAAATTTTAACGCAAAGTCGCCAAGACGCTGGTGGCGCAAAGTTTTTAAAAATAATTTGAGAGATTAAATATCAGCATTCGGATTGGACAAACAAAAAATGTTTCTTCCTTTGCGTCTTTGCGCCCTTGCGCCTTGGCGACTTTGCGTTAAAATTTTTTACTTTTGGGAAAGTCCTATTTATCCAACAGAATGTCAAAAAAACAGTTTGTCGGAAACGTGGAAAAATTCGCCTAATTCTGCGGCTTTATTTTTGCTGATAGGACGTTTTCCGTTTAAGATTTCCGAAATTGCCGCTTCGGTTTTGAAAATCGGCAGAAGGTCTTTTTGCCGCAAACCGTTGTCTTCCAAAAGCGACTGCAAAACGAGATGCTTTCAGGAAGATTTTTAACGCAAAGGCGCAGAGGCGCAAAGTTTTTAAGATAATTTGACAGATTGAATACCGGCATTTGTTTTGAAGAAAAAAAATTCTTCCTTCGCGTCCTTGCGACTTGGCGGCTTTGCGTTAAAAAAATCCCGCGTTTTTCTCGTGCTGTTCTGCTGATTTCGGCGTTCGGCGGCTGAACTATTTCCCGACGGCAACTTTAAAGTTGAAATTGAAGTCAAAAATTAAATCACAAATTGTAACAAGCAACTTTCTTCGCTTTACGAAAAATAAAAAGTATAGAAATTTCATCTGCATTTTTATCTTTTATTTATGTCCGATTTGGCATAATATATTTATGTGGCAAATGGTGATGAAAAAGTTTTGATTTTATTACACGGTGAAATTAAAACTCCGCCAATGTCGCGTGAAGCCAGATTGGAAGCAGGTTTTCTTTTGCGAAAATTACAACAGGGCGAATTGCTGTCAATGCCGCAGTCGAGACCGATGCCGACAATCGGTTCTCATTGTCACGAATTGAGAATTGTTGATGCCGACTCAACCTGGCGAATTGTTTATCGGATAGATACCGACGCTGTTTTGATATTGGAAGTTTTTAGCAAAAAGACGCGGGAAACGCCGCAAAACATTATTAGTATTTGCAAAAGGCGAATTAGAAGTTACGACAGCAATATGAGCGACTAGGGAAATGCGAAAATGAATAAAGAAAAAAGAAAAAAATTGGAAGCAGAAGGGTGGAAAGTTACTTCGGCTGCCGAATTTCTCGAACTTACACCGGACGAAGAAAGCCTGATTGAATTAAGACTGGCTTTAAGCAATGCCGTTAAAAAACATCGCCTCGAAGCTAAATTAACCCAGGAAGAAGCGGCTCAACTGCTGCATTCGAGCCAATCACGAATTGCCAAAATAGAAGCTGGTGATGCCGGCGTGAGTTTAGACCTTTTGATTCGCAGCTTGTTCGGCTTAGGCGTAACAGCCGCCGACTTGCCGAAATTGCTGGAGCAAAATCTTAAATCGGTATAAATATGTAAAAAGTGTGATGGCAATCTGACTACAAATAAAAGGGAGCGATAACGATGACTTATAATCCTAAAAAATACAGCTTGTCCGAGAGAATGTCAGAAAAACAGTTTGTCGGAAACGTGAAAAAATTCGCCTAGTTCTGCGGCTTTATTTTTGCTGATAGGACGTTTTCCGTTCAAGATTTCCGAAATTGCCGCTTCGGTTTTGAAAATCGGCGCAAGGTCTTTTTGCCGCAAACCGTTGTCTTCCAAAAGCGACTGCAAAACAAGATGCGGCGCAAGCGGAAGAATTGGAAAAGTTCTTTTTTCGTAATCTGCCGCTAAAACGGTCAGAAGTCCGAGAATTTTCATTTCTTCCGGTGAAAGATTCGCCTCGCCTTTTTTCATCAAACGGTCAATTACAGCCAAAGATTTTTGACGCTCTTCTTCATTTTCAATCGCAACCGGCAAAGTTTCAACCAGAAGATTAGCGTATTTTTGTAAATTTATTGTATTCTGCATTTTGTTACTTCCTCAAAATTAGACGATTGTTATTCCCAACAATCGCAGTCGTTTCTTTTCCAGCCCTTTTCGTCATATTGCTTGTGCGTCAAAACATACAGCACTCTGACGGTTTGTGTCTGAAAATTGATTTGAGTGATTAAACGATAATGGTTGCCTTTGATATTAAACGCCGTGCAATTACCAACCGCGTCGGCAAAGCGAAAAGTTTGTTTCAGGTCGAAAATATGTTTCCAACTGTTTTGTTCAATTGTCTGAATCCAGGTTTTCAACGAGTTTTCCGTTTCTCTTTTTTCTTCCCAATATTTATGTAAAATCTCTCTGCCGATAATGTTCATCTCATTTAACCATTGACTGCTAAATCTTACCAAAATTTGGAAAGTTATCCAAGCTAAGTTATTTTAGACATCTTTCCAAAATAAACTCAAATCTTTAATGTTGGACGCAAAGTTTTAAGGTGTTTGACAAATAAAATATCAGCATTTATTTTGAAGAAAATGTTTTTTCCCTTTGCGTCCTTGCGACCTGGCGACTTTGCGTTAAAAAATCCCGCGTTTTTCTCGTGCTGTCTTGCTAATTTCGGCGTTCGGCGGCTAAACGGTTTCCCGACGGCAATTTTAAGAATTTGAATTGTAAGTCAAAATAATATCGCAAATTGTTATTTCTAATTCGCAAATGCTAGCGGAATTCGCTATCATTATTTGGATGAATCGCAAACAGCAAAAAATTTTAGCTTCAATCTTTGCAACGCCGACACCGGCATCAATTAAGTTTTCGGATATTGAAAAGTTGTTAATTTCACTTGGCGCGGAAAAGATTGAAGGAAGCGGTTCGCGTGTCGCTTTTGTAATGCCGAACGGCGCAAAATGGGAACATCACCGACCACATCCAAACAAGGAAGCAAGAAAATATCAGGTTGAATCGGTTCGTGAATTTTTAGAAAGGTTGGATATCGGAAATGAATAATTTAATGAATTATAAAGGTTTTGCCGCAAAAGTGGAATTTTCCGCCGACGATAATGTTTTTGTCGGACGCTTAATCGGTATTGACGACATCGTAATGTTTGACGCTGAAACAGTTGATGGATTAAAGAGTGCATTTGAGGAAGCCGTAGATTTTCACATTGAAGTTTGCGAAAAAACCGGCAAAAAATCAAAGAAAAACTATTCCGGCAAATTGTTGTTTCGCCTGCCTTCGGAACTTCACGCCCGAATCGCCGAAACCGCCGCAAGGCGCGGTAAAAGTATTAACGAATTTGGCAAAGAAGTATTTGAAGCGGCGATAAAATAAAAAGCTACACTTTATCGCCGGAATCCGAAAGTCTTAATTGAAGGATAAATAAACAAATTCCAATTTGTAATGACTCATTCCGAATATGACGAAAAGAAATGGCAATCTGACTGTAAATAAAAAGGAGCAGCTAAAATGACTTACAATCCTAAAAAATACAGCGCACTTTTGAGCGAAACTCTGCCGGGCGTAATTGATTCGCTTGATGAATATCACCGCATCGAAGAAATTTTCAATAATTTATTCAAAGAAAACCGTTCGCCGGAAGAAGATAAACTTTTTAATCTGTTAGCAAATCTTTTGGAAGATTACGAAAGGCGCACATTGCCGCCGCTTGAAAAATCTTCGCCGCTTGAAACTTTGAAGTTTTTGATGGAAGAAAATAATCTGCGGCAATCTGATTTGGCGGATGTCTTCAGCACACAAAGCGTAGTTTCCGACGTTCTCAACGGAAAGCGTGAAATCACAAAAAATCAAGCTAAAGCATTGGCTCAAAAGTTTAGTTTGCGCTTGGAAGCATTTATATAAACAGATTAATTAAATTATTTTAGAAACTTTTTAAATCGGTTCGTGAATTTTTAGAA
Organism: Pyrinomonadaceae bacterium; assembly: GCA_050998795.1. Taxonomy (GTDB): domain Bacteria; phylum Acidobacteriota; class Blastocatellia; order Pyrinomonadales; family Pyrinomonadaceae. The sequence goes on along the minus strand of JBPCPU010000205.1, from coordinate 3,346 downwards.
AGGCTAGGTATTGGAAATGAATAATTTAGTGAGTTATAAAGATTTTACCGCAAAAGTGGAATTTTCCGCATTGCATAAAAAAATAAAGGTTTTATAATTGACAAAGCCTGCTTTCCGGCTTTCAAATTCCACTCATTCATTTCTTCCTAATAAAATATGCGTCGAATTCCGGTTATTGCCCGCAATACTTTTCGTGAAGCCGTCCGCGACCGCGTTTTGTATAATTTGGTGCTTTTTGTTTTGCTGATTACGGCAAGCGCGATTTTCTTAGGCGAACTGACTGCCGGACAAGAAGCGCGGACAATCGTTAATCTCGGCTTAAGCGCGATGCTTCTGTTCGGCGTGTTTATTTCGATTTTCGTCGGTGTCGGTCTGGTTTCCAAAGAAATCGAAAGACGCACGGTTTTTGCGATATTTTCAAAACCAATTGGGCGCGGCGAATTTATTGTCGGCAAATATCTCGGTTTGTGTCTGACGCTTCTTGTTAATGTGCTGATTATGGGCATTGGCGTTTCGCTGGCTTTGCTTTATGTCGGCGGCGGCAATCTGATATTTTCGATTTGGGGCGCGATTTTTCTGATTTATCTGGAACTTGCGATTCTGACGGCGGTTGCCATTTTATTTTCGTCATTTTCGTCGCCCGCGCTTTCCGCGCTGCTCACGTTTTTTGTTTTTATCATCGGAAATTTCAGTTCATCTCTGCGCGATTTTGCCGAAAATCTCGGTTCAAATTCTGCTAAACTGTTCTTTAATTTTCTCTATTATTTTCTGCCTAATCTTTCCTTTTACAGTTTTATTACCAACGCCGCGCACGGCGACGTTCCGCCCGCTTCAATGTTCGTCGGCGCGTTTCTGTATGCGGTTGTCTATATTGGAATTTTGCTTGCCGCGACGGTTTTGATTTTCAGCCGTCGGAATTTTAAGTGATTTTTTTAACGCAAAGGCGCAAAGACGCGAAGACGCAAAGACGCAAAGGGAAGAAAAGATATTTTTTTATTGGTTTTTAAGTAATGTTTTTTGGTGCAAATATGCGAAGACGTGAAGGCAAGAGTAATGTAAAGAAAAACAATTTATACTTTGCGCCTTTGCGTCTTTGCGCCTTTGCGTTAAAAAACTAAAATGAAATCAAACTCAATAAAAACTTTTACAGCAATTGCCGTTATAATTTGCGGCTTCGCAACGGTGTTTTTCTTGAGCGGCTTCATCGAAAAAAACAAACCCGCGCTGCCCGAAGGCTACGCCGATGAAGATTTAGCTTTGCAAGGCGCACGGCTCAAAGGTTATTCGCTCGGTTTTGAAGGCTTGATTGCCGATTGGTATTGGATGCAGTCCTTGCAGTATCTCGGTGATAAAATTGTCAAAAATCCCGATGCCGATTACACCCTTGATAATCTCAACCCGTTAAATCCGCGTCTGCTTTATCCTTTGCTCGACAACGCCACGACCTTAGATCCGCGATTTACCAGTGTTTATGAATACGGCGCGGTTGTCCTGCCCGCGATTGATAAAGACAAGGCGATAAAATTTCTTGAAAAGGGAATTGCCGATAATCCTAATGAATGGCGGCTTTATCAACATTTGGGTTATATCTACTGGCGATTGGGCAATTACGAAAAAGCGTCGGAAATTTATGCGAAAGGCGCGAAGATTCCAAATGCTCCGCAGTTTATGTTAATGATGGCGGCGAAAACGAAAACCGAAGGCGGAAGCCGCGAAACCGCTCGCATTATCTACCAACAAATGTTTGACGAATCACAGGACGAACAAATTAAGGAAAGTGCCGCGCTCCGATTGCTTGAACTGCAATCGCTCGATGAACGCGATGCAATCCGTTTTGCTCTGCAAACTTTTAAGGAAAAAAATAATCGTTGTGCAAATAACTGGCGCGAGATTTTGCCGCTTCTGCAAACCGTCAAACTTCCCGACGGCAAAGATTTTCGTATTGACAGGCAAAACAATTTGATTGACCCAAGCGGTGCGCCGTATATTTTGGATAAGGAAAACTGCGATGTTCGGTTGGATATAAAGACAACGAAAATTCCTTTGAAGTAATCACCGGGAGCGCGGGCATCCTGCCCGCAATGAACGCGGCAGCGTTCAAAACTATGCCTCTTTGAGCAATTTCCAGTTTAGTTAAAATTTTTTGTGCTTTCGCACGATTGCGGGCAGGATGCCCGCGCTCCCGGTGAAAAATATTATGAGCTACATCATTGAAATAAAAAATCTGAGCAAAGATTACGAGGTCGGCTTTTGGAAAAAGAAAAAAGTCCGCGCTCTTGATGATTTGACGCTTAATGTCGAAGGCGGGCAAATCTTCGGTTTTCTCGGCGGAAACGGTGCGGGCAAAACGACGACGATAAAGATTTTAATGTCGCTGATGTTTCCGACGACAGGCACGGCGAAAATTTTGGGCGAAGACATTTCAAACGTCAAGATGCACTCGCGCATCGGTTACTGTCCTGAAAATCCGTATTTTTACGATTATTTGAAAGCCGACGAACTGATGATGTATTTTGCCGACCTTTTCGGAATGGACAAAGCAAAAGGCAAACAAAAAACGGAAGAGTTATTAACAAAAGTCGGACTTGATGAAAAAGATTGGAGCAAACAATTAAGAAAATTCTCGAAGGGAATGCTTCAGCGTGTCGGATTGGCGCAAAGTTTAATCAACGAACCGGAAATCGTTTTTCTCGACGAGCCGATGAGCGGACTCGACCCGATTGGACGGCGCGAAATCCGCGAACTGATTAGCGATTTGCGCGACAAAGGCACAACCGTTTTTATGTCAACGCATATTTTGTCGGACATCGAAGCGTTGTGCGATAACGTGGCGATTTTGAGAAAAGGTAAGTTGGCGGCGACGGGCAAACTTGACGATTTGCTGACGCAAAGTGGTGAAACACAGCAGTTTGAAATCGTCGTGAAAGGCGTTTCAGCGGAAACTTTAAAGGACGAAATTGCAGATATTGCGGGCGCGACCATTTCAGCCAAAGCCAACGGCGCGAACATTCAGGTTTTGGAAGAAAAAGACATCGAAAAAGTTTTGCAGATAAACAAAAACGCGGGCGGAAGTTTGGTTTCCGTTCAAAGCGTCAAACAATCGCTGGAAGAACTTTTCGTCAAAGAAACGGAGTAGGAACAATTACGAATTACGAAATTACGAAAAGTCATCAATTCGTAATTTCGTAATTCGTAATTTCGTAATTCGTAATTATTTCATATAGGACTTTCGCTTTTTGAAAAAATATGATGTAACAGTATTTGATGATAACAAAAAAGCAATACATTGAATATCTGTTAAGCACACCAATTAACTACACTTGCACGAATTTGGCGAAACATCTCG
>JBPCPU010000132.1:0-11535 GCA_050998795.1 Pyrinomonadaceae bacterium | reverse complement strand
GCGGCTCTTTGAAACTCTAAATAGGGCGCCCTAGTTGGGAAGTCCAACTCGTAAAATTTAGAACACCTCAGTTGAGAAACAAAAGAAGTTTTCAAAACTTCGCGGGTCGGGCAGACCCATTAGGAGCGCGCCGTAAGAGATTACTCTATGCGTTTCCTAAGAATCTCCATCTATAACCGTTTCGGTTTAGATGGTAGAGTGTCAACAAATAATGTGTCAAACTCCCGATAAATAAAATGAGAAAAGGTAAAGTTTTTAGCTTTACCTTTTTTCTGTTTTTGCCAATTTAGCCGTCTTTTTCTGTTTGTTTGTCTTTATTTTCGCTCGGCGGTGCAGATTTTTTCTCAGGCTGAGGTTCGCTTTTGCTCGGCGGCGGCTCGCTTTTAGGCTGCGGACGCGGTTCTTCACGTTTTGTCGGCGGGTCATAACGCGGCGGCTCTGCATCTCTAGTTGGTGGCTGTCTTTCTTTGCGCGTCGGCGGCTCGTAAGCCGGAGGCGACGGTTCTACGTCTCTATCCTCACTGCGCGGTTTATAAACAGGTCTGACATTCTCTTTATCTTCGGATTTCCCGCCGGTTGAACGAATCGGCGGGGAAACTTCTCTCTGTGGAGAAGTTTTCACGTCTGAATTATCATCAGTCTGCGTAACAATCGAACGAGGTTGTCGCTTGACCGCACCCGTGTCGCGGATTTGCTGATTTGATTCAACTCCGCTTTTAAGTTCCGTATTCGGATTTTTCTCAACCGGCGAACGGTCGCCGTATATTCGTTCGGTACGAAGTTTCTCGTCCATTGAAGCACCGATTTTTCTGTCAATCGCGCCGGTTTTGATTTGCGTTTCAACCTTTTCAATTTTCGGATTTTCAGCACGAATATCCCTGCTCACTTTGCCGTTTAAATCCTTCAAGGTTGGAAGCTGCGGATTTCGGATTTCGGAAGGTATTTCCGACAAAACTTTTTTCGCCACTTCAGGCGGCGCGGAGCGAAAATCCTTTCCTCTGCCGAAATCGCTTGCCGCCACGCTGACAACTCCCGTTTGCGGAACTTTTATGGAAGGAATTCCCGGAGAAATGAGTATTCCGCCCGCCGGTGGATTTGGCGGCGGATTGACAACAACGGTTGTGTTATTGATAATTGTCGTTTTGTAACGGCGACGGTCGTTATACGTGGAAGAATTATAATTGTAATAACCGTAATCGTAAGGCAGCGGATACCAACAAATTAAACTGCCCGAATAAGTAACGACCACCAATGCCGGATTCCACCAACTGCGCCGCGAGCGATATTGTCCGTAAGGCGACCAATACCAGCCGTCGTCATAAACCCAGCGTCCGTGATGATAAGTCGCCCAACCCCACGGCTCGTCGTTCACCCAAGTCCAGCCGTAAGGCGGAATCCAACGCCATTGACCATAGCGATACGGCGACCAATTTGCATAACTGCTCGTCGTGTTGCGATACGGTTTCCAAACATAGCCGTATTTTTTGGTGTAAATCCATTCACCGTAATCGTTTAAATCCTCCGCTCCGTAAATGTCGCGGTCATAGTATTTGTCATAATAGGCATCGCGCAACCGCTTGGCGATAACCGCGTCACGCTGCAAAGTCCAACTGTCAAACTCATCGGCGTAACGAGAAGCGTCGGTTGTGTCCCATTCACCGGCGTAATTTCCGGCAAGCTGCATTTCCGCGCTGCGCCCGCTGCGAAGTATAAATCCCGAATTATCCGAATAAATCCGCGCTTGCCCGTCGTCGGCAACGGTTACGCGAACTTTCGCAGCGTTTTTATCGCCCGCGTCAATGCGATACATTCCCGCTTTCTGCACGGCGACGGTTGATTGCGGCGCGTCAATCTCAAAAAACGTGCGGTTTTTGTCAAAACTCAGCACGCGCAAACTCATTGTGCCTTGCGGCAAACTCAGAGCAATGCCTTCGTCGCGCAAAGTCGTAACTTTCAGATAAGCATTTTCGGAAAGACGCAAATAATTGTTCGTGTTAAATTGAACCTCCAAACGCGAGTCCGCATCCGTAGCGATTTCATCGCCTTCGACAATCGGCAGGTTTTGCGCGGCACGTTCCCAATCCCGGCTGTCGGCGTGTCTGATTTGCGCTTCACCGCGCAAAAGACTGATTCGCGCCACCCGCGCCGTTACGTCCGGCGTGTAATCGTCCGTATCATCAGACGCAAGCGCATTTCCCGTATTCAGAAACAAAAAGGGCAAGAGGAATACCCAAAGACTTTTCTTTGCTAAACGCATAAACTTTTTCTCCTTAAATTTTTTGCCTTTCTTTCCGGGAAGAGTAAATTGAATTTCTTCAAATTTTGCTTGCATTTACAGCAAAAATTATACCGGAAAAATTTATTTTACTTTATTTGAATTTTCACGCGGTTTATTGGAAAGGAAATAATTATTAAAAACAGTTAAACTGCAAAATGTCGGAAAACGGATAAAGGTAATACGATATGGTATAAAATTCTCGTCTTCTGAAAGAATAAACCTATTATAAAGCGACACAAAATTCTTCATTCTGTTTTGTCTGACCGAAAACAAAATTAATTTTTCTGCTTTCAATTTTGCAGACTTGAAAACAAAGGCTAAAATTAGGGCGTAGAAACTTACAATGTTATTTTAACCAATTTTATCGGAGAATTAATGAAGTTTTATAGTGACATTTTAGGACTTATCGGCAATACACCACTTGTCAAAGTCAATCAATTAACCAAACAGCACAAAATTAAGGCGCAGGTTTTTGCCAAGATGGAAAGCCTCAATCCGGGTTATTCGGTCAAAGACCGCATCGGTATTTCGATGATTGAAGCCGCTGAAAAAGACGGCGCGTTAAAGCCCGGCGGAACGATTATCGAAGCGACTTCGGGCAACACGGGCATCGGTTTGGCACTTGCCGCAGCAGTTAAAGGCTATAAATGTATTTTTGTTTTGACCGATAAAGCTTCGGTTGAAAAACTGCGTTATTTAAAATCTGTCGGCGCAGACATCGTAGTTGTCCCTGCCGCCGCCAAACACGGAACGCCCGACCATTATGTTGAAACGGCGAAACGCATTGCCTCCGAATTGCCTAATACTTTTTATCCCGACCAATATAATCATCCGGCAAATCCTGCCGCACATTATCGCACGACGGGACCGGAAATCTGGAACGATACGGACGGGCGCATTACGCATTTTGTTTGCGGCATCGGCACGGGCGGCACAATTAGCGGAACAGGCAGATTTTTAAAGGAAAAAAATCCGAATATTCAGATTATCGGCGCAGACCCTTACGGCTCAATTTTCAAAACCTTTAAGGAAAGCGGTCACGTTCCCGAACCAACACCGTATTTAGTCGAAGGCATCGGTCAAAGTCATCCGGTCGGCAATGCCAATATGAAAATTATTGACGAGATTATCAACATCACCGACCGCGAATCGTTTGAATATGCGCGGCAACTTTCCCGCATCGAAGGCATTTTTTGCGGCGGTTCGACGGGAACAAATTTCGCCGCCGCATTAAAAGTGGCAAAAAGTTTGGATGAAAACAGTCTAGTAGTATTTATTGTTTGCGATACGGGCGAACATTATTTAACAAAGTTTCATTCGGACGAATGGATGAAGGAAAAACTTCTTCTTGAACCGCAAAAAATAACGGCGGGTTTGATTAACGAAACGAAAAATTCGGGTGCGCCGAAAGAAATTATTTCCGTTGCGCCTGATGATATTGTTGGTGATGCTTTGGCGAAAATGACCGAAAACAGCGTAACTCAAATTCCGGTTTTGGAAGATTACAGAAGCGTCGGCTCACTTAAAGAAAGCCGCGTTTTGACAAGATTGCTCGAAAACCGCGATTTATTAAACGTGAAAGTCAGTGAAGTAATGGATAAGAGTTTTCCCGTTTTGGACGTTGATGCAAGTTTTAACGAAATTAAAGCGGAATTGCAGAAATCTCCCGCCGTTTTAATAGAGGACTTCAAGCGTATTACCGGAATTATTACCAGAACCGACGTTTTGGATTTACAAAAGTAATTAAAATGAAGGGGTAAAGCGATGAACGATGAGTTTCAAAATATGAAACAGGAGTTGGAAGAAGATTGGACGGTAAGTGAGCCGAACCTTTATCCGAAGCAAGCAGTCGGCACGGAAACTATTGATGAGATTTCGCCTGACGCGAAAACTGCGCCGATTTCCGCCGATACTAAAGAAGATTGGGTGATGGATAAGTCAACTGCCGAAATTCCGCCGGAGAAAAAACAGGATAAGTGGGAAATGCCGGAGCCTGTTTTTCGCGTTTCGAGCGGCAAAAAACTCGACAAATCCAATTTGGTTGCGCTGCCTTCTAATTTACAGGTCAGCCCGCCCGAAACTTCTCAGATGAACGCTCCAAACGCCATTATCCAACCTCAACCGTATATTTCCGAAGAATTCATCGTTGGCGATGCAGGTGTAATCGAAAAACCATCCGTCAAAGTTAAAAGTAAAGCCCGAAGAATAATTTTTATCGTGGTCGGAATCCTGGGAATGGTGTTATTTGCCGTCGCGTTTCTGATTGGCGTTTATTTCTTGTTTTTTCGTCAACCCGAATTGTAAAAATCGGATTCTACTAAATTTCAAATCTAATTTTAACGCCGGCGGCGCAAAGCGGCGAAGACGCAGAGGTTCTATAAAACAGGTTATTTTTTAATAATTTTGCTTGATTAAAACAAAAACAGTTCATTTCTACCCGGCGTTTTGCTCCTTTGCGCCACCGGCGTTAAATTGATTTAAGAAAAATGGCAAACGCGAAACTAAAATTTGACGGCAGGGAAATTGAAATTGGCGAAGGCATCACGACGCTTGGACGTGCTTCGGACAATGTTGTTTCATTTATTTCCGATTCCAACATTTCGCGTTATCACGCCGATATTGAACAGCGCGACGGCGAATTTTGGCTGACCGATCTCGGAAGTAGTAACGGCACAACCGTGAACGACGAGCGTGTCGAAAACGAAAAATTGTTAAGCGACGATGATGTGATTTTGCTTGGCGGAAGCAGCAAGGTGGAGTTTTCATTTGAAAAAAAACCGGAAGAAAAAGACGAAGAAAACGAAAATTCCGCCAATGTCGGCGCAAGTTCCGGCGCAGCAGCGTCGAAAGAAGAAACGGAAATTGCCAAAGACGCGAAAACTACTTCAAAATTACCCTGGATATTAGGTGTGATGGGCGTGGTTTGCGGTTTAGCGATTATCTGCGTCGTCGGGGTGATTTTGTTTTCTTACTTTAGCACATCGAAAAAATGCGAAGCTACCGCCAAAATTGTCAAACCTGACAATCAGGAAACAATTTATAAGCCGACGGAAATAGAAGCTGAGGCAGAAAACGCCGATTGTGTGGAACGCGCTATATTTGTGATTAACGGCGTGGAATTTGCCAACGCAACCGAACAACCTTACAAAGCGACGATAGACCCGAAGAAGTTTCCCGAACTCGCCGACGGCAGCGTGCAAGCCATTAAAATTGTTTTGGAAGATGCAGAAGGTAATAAAATTGAGCAGCCGGGCGATTTTGCGCTTGTTCTTGAAACGAGAGAAATTGCCACGCCGACGCCGACGCCGGAGGAAATTGTCGAAAATCCGACGCCGACGCCAAAAATCGAGAAAGGCAAGAAAATCTCTCTCAGCGAAGCGCAGGAATCGGCAAAAAAGATTGTTTCTCAATTTCCGGGAAGTTTCAAATATAATACTTCCAACCCGCAATTCCTGCAGGAAGTTCAGAAAAAGACTGCCGAACTCGTTTCGGAAGGTTATTTTGCCAGAGCGCAAAAATACAAGGACGTGATAAATGTGGCGTTTGTTCAAAATGAAAATCTGGATGCGCCGCTCGGATATATTTTGGCGATGAGCCGCAGCCAATTCAAACCGCAAAAACAAGGCGCGAATGAAGGTTTATGGCAAATGAACGGTGAATTTGCGGCGGCTAATTCTTACACCGCGTTGTGCGGAACGCAAACTTTGTCTGACGCATCGCAGGAATGCGCGGCAAAAGCGGCGGCGCTTTATCTTAAATCTCTTGTTTTGACGGTGTTTGAAGGCGACATAGTTTATGTAGTGGCGGCTTTTGGAATGACGACGCAAGAAGCCGTTATTTGGAAAGCGTTGCTGCCCGCCGACCGCACGGATTTTTGGAATGTGATAAAAAATCAGAAACAACGCGATGAAGTCGCGCGATTTTTCGCGGCGGCAATCGTGGCGGAAAATCCGCAGAGATTCGGTTTGAAAAATGACCGACCGATTTCGCAGCTTTATCCATAATAGGAATTTCTCAAAGAAAGGATTTTTAACGCAAAGTCGCCAAGACGCAAAGGACGCTAAGTTTTGAAAAATAATTTGACCGAATTAGATATCGGCATTCGGATTGGACAAACAAAAAATGTTTCTTACTTTGCGTCTTTGCGCTTTTGCGCCTTTGCGTTAAAAATTTTTACTTTTGAGAAAGGTTCTTACGTAAATTAAAAATGCTTGAAGTTATTCTGACATATCCGACTCCTGAAGGCTCGCAGGAAATTGCGGTCGAAGGCGAAAAAATGTCTTTCGGACGCGGCGGTGAAGCCGATTACCGCTTTGACGACGATGGATTATCGCGGCTTCACTCGACTATTTACCGCGATGGCGGGCGCGTTTGGATTGTTGACGAAAATTCAACCAACGGAACTTTCGTCAACGGCGAAAAAGTTCAGGCAAGCGGAACACCTTTGAAAAACGGCGATTCCGTCAAAATCGGACATTACACGAATTTGATTGTGCGAATGAGTGAAAGACAAACCGCGCAATCTTCAAATACGGCGAATAAATCTTCAAAAACCGTCGCAACTTCCGCTTCTTCGTCAAGTTTTCCGATGTTTGTTCCGATTGCCGTAACTGCATTTGCACTTTTGATTATTGGAGTTTCGGCAATTTTTATCGGCGTGAAAGTTATCGGCGGCAATAATGATTCGGAAATTGTTTATAAATCCGACAATAATTTTGATACGCCTGAACCTTCTCTAACCGATGAAGACAATAAAAATAAAACGGAAAAAACGCCGAAACCCCAAAAAACCGTGACGGATAATAACAACTCCGACAACACAAATGTAAGCAGTGAGCCGGTTGTCTTGAACGGCGGCAAGACGGTTGCGCTTCCGACGGGCAAAAAATATCAAGCAATGTCGGAGGACGAAAAAAATCGCTACATCGCCGCCAAATCCGAAAAAGTAGCGCGAATTATTGGTAATCAGAAAAGCGAACCGATTCCGGCAGATGCCGTTCAGGAAATCAAAACATACATCAACGGTTACGCCGGTCGTCTGGCAAAGGCGAAAACCGATAATTGTTCGCAAGGCGGTTGGATGCGAAGCGATTTCGTAACCGTTTTGGAACGCGCCACGAAAACCTCGCCGTTTATTATCAGGCACTTTAACGCCGAAGGTATTGATCCGCAACTCGGAATTTATGTGGCGATGATTGAATCCGAACACTGCGCTTGTTTGGAAAGTATTACGCACGCCAAAGGAATGTTTCAGTTTCTCGCTTCGTCCGCGCCCGATTACGGTTTGAGTCCCGACCAGCGTTGCGAACCCGAACCATCGTCGAAAGCGGCGGCAAAATACCTGAAAAGTTTGATGGGACGTTACGGAACTGCGCCCGACAGCGTTCCACTGGCAATCGCCAGTTACAACAGCGGTCAGGGAAATTTGAGCAAGAATCTGGGCAAAGTGATGGCGGCGGCGGCAAATCAGAATCGAAGTTTTTGGACGCTCGTGGCAAATAAAAACGTGATGGAAGGAAACGCGGGAAAACAATTCAGCAAGGAAAATATCAAATATGTTCCGAAGTTTTTCGCCACAGCAATTATCGGCGAAAATCCGCAGGACTTCGGCGTAAATCTGCAACCGCTTTCAACTTATAACAAATGAGTCGAGAGTCGAGAGTCGAGAGATAGACTGAATTTCTTGCTCTTGACTCTCGACTCATAACTCTCAACTATTTATGACCGAACTTTGGCTCAAATTTCAAGACGAAGACGGCACAGCCAAACGGGTTTTGGTCGAACAGGAAAAGTTTATCGTCGGCAGACATTCGGAAAATGATTTGAGCATTTCCAACGAAAAACTCTCGCGCGAGCATTTGAAAATTGACCGCTTCGACAATATTTTCGTCGTTTCCGATTGCGGCTCGAGCAACGGCACAACGCTAAACGGCGAAAATTTAACCGAACCCGCCACGCTCAAAAACGAAGATAGATTAAATTTAGGCGGCGATTTGGAAATGGAAGTCGAACTCATTTCCGACGACCCGAATGCAAATCCAAACGGAAGCGGCACTGGCAATGCAGTAGAAAATAACGATGAAATTGCTGCCGCTTCAATGACTTCACCAAGCATTTCCGCAACTTCAAATGAAAGTTCGATTTCAACCAGCATTTTCTGGCTGGCTCCCCTTTTTGGCTTATTTGTTTTGCTTTTTGCCGGAGGATTGCTTTTCGTCTTGAGCGGAAAAAAGGAAAAGGATGTTGGAAAAACCGACGATGGTTTTACCTATTCGACGAATAGAACTTCAACAAAAGATAAAACCCCGGAAAACGACGAAACGCCGACTCCGAAACCAACATCATCACCGCAAAATTCAACAAATAATTTATCAACCGGACCAACTCCTGAAGACACAAATTCACAGCCGACACCGAAAGTTTCGAGCGAAGCCGACAAGATTGGACAAAACGCATCTTCATTTATGCGGCGGATTGCCTTCAACGACCCGAAGCCTTTTCTGACAAGCGAACAACTCGAATTTGTCAATTCAAAAATCAGTCAATTTAAAGGCTCGGCGGCACTAGCCGAAAATCTCAAAGCGGTGAAGAAAAACGCGGCGCAGTTTGAATCTTTGGCAATGTCAAAAAATCTAAAACCGCAGTTTTTGGCGATTGCCGCTTTGACAAAAATCGGCAACACGCGCGGCGACCCGTTAGCGGCTGCACAAGCGATGCTGCCCGTTTTAAGCGATTTAAAAGGCACGCTCGATAACAAATTAGCGGACGATAATTTACTGATAATCGCGGGTTATGCGCGAAATCAAACCGGAAAAAATACGCCTTTGCAAAATGTGATAGAAGGTTTATCAAAATCCAGCCAAACCGAAAATGTTACGCCGCGTGAGATTCGCACGATTTGGTTTTTAAAGAAAAAGGACAAAATATCCGACGCGGAATTTAACTTCGCCCTGCAATTTCTCGCCATCGGCGCAATTTCGCAAAGCCCGAAAGATTTTAATGTTATTTCGGAAGCAGTTGCTTTTTAACTGGCTTGATTTTAATTAACGTAATTGATGTGAAAGATTATTGATAACGTCTGAATTGACGCGGGCGAAACCGAATTCACGGAAGCCAAATTTTTCCACGCAAATTTTAAAAGGAGAGTTGTTTCACCTCACGTTCAATGATTTGTTGGGCGGCGCGTTGAAATTCAATATGCCTTTTCTACGGGAAGTAACTCCGGTTTCTTCGATGGCAAAGAAACGACTTTACGAAGAGATTGTTTTTCCTGTTCCTTGATGTCTTTGTAAATTGCGTCAAGGTCGTAATCGAACTTTGCCGCATATTCGTCGCGCACTCGTCGCACTTCCTCAACTATTTCATCTTTCCACATAATTTTTAACTCCCTAAAAGTTCTTCCGGTGTGCAGATTACGGGCGGCTCAAACCCTGCCTCACGACAAATTCGCGCAACTCCGGTTTGCATTTCAGCATTGGCGATATGTTTGCAATTCCACGTCAGCAGATAATCCATTCCGTGACTTGCGGCGACAGCAATATGTAAAGCGTCAACTTCGGCTTTTTCCGGTATCGGACCTTTCTCTACCAACTTACGAGCCAAAGTAACTGCTTCTGTGCTGACACTAAGTAAGGCAATTCCGCCCGTGAGCCTCAAGACGCTTTTGTGCCATTGCCGAATCTCCCGCGCCAGACTCTCGAATAACAAATTGTGAAGCGTATAAATCGAAATCTTCTCGTCGCGTGTCCCACCATTCTTGGGTCAACTGTTGATGAGCCGCAATTATTAAATCTCGGCTTGGTCGCGCCGTCAAATAACTGACAATCGTGGTTTCGATATAAACTTTGAGATTCATAATTCTATGACCCAAAGTTTAGCACAAAGACATAAAGCCGCGCAGTGCGTTGTTGAAGCGATAGCCGCCCAACGATTGAATTGACGTGGGCAAAAACCAGCTACGCGCAACTCTGAGTTAAAGAGGTAAGATTTTAAAGAGTAGCTGTTTTTGCCTCGCGTCCAATAGCTTGTTGGGCGGCGATTAATCGAAGCGAAACAAATTAACCGCCGCGTTAGAATTACTGTTTGTGGATTTGCTCAAGGCGCAGTCGCCAAAAACACATCCCACGCCCAGCGTCCGACTTGCGCTCCCTGCGCGTCCTTGACCTTCGCTCGATAACGAAAATGATTGCCAAATTTGTCCGTGCGGCGCGATTCATGGTAATCAAGTTCGATAATCCGAATCGCTGATGCTAACAGGTTTTGCAGTTCGCTTGCTTCCGAGATGCCGTTGTGATTTGTGTCCTGCCACAGTTTCAACTGCGAAAAGATACTATCCCGACTGTCAATTTGCCCGTCATTGTTTCCGCCATTCTCAGGTTTGTCATACACGGCAAGCGCGAGAAAACCGTTTTTCTGTTCGCCTGTGGGCGGCGCAGGTTGCGGCGTGTTGTTGCCGAAAAGTTCTCTTCCGTCATCAATCGTGCTGTTGCCGTTACGGTCAAGTGCCAGCCATACATCGTCGGAATTGGCGGAACTCCAGGCAATCTGCTCTTGAGTACCGTTACCAGTGATGTCAAAACGCACACCGCCTGCGGCATTGGTCAGATTAAATCCGTTGCCTAAGACATCAATGACAATCGGAGATTGACCGCAAAAGCAACTTACCCAATCATAAGTTCCGCCGCTGCTAAAACATTCGTCGAGTTCATACTGACTCGGATTGCACGGGCTACAAAGGTCGGGTGAAATTTCTTTGGTAAATTTCTCGCCCGAAGATGTAAATCCGCTTCCACAACCACTACCACCAGAACGGGGACATCGACGGGTTGATATTACTGTTCGTGGTCCTCCATCATTTGAGCAACTACCAAATCCAGAACAATACCTGTCATAAGCAGTTTGCGCCCATTCCTCATTAAAACCACTTGGAAAGGATCTAGGTTCTTCCATAATTCCATTACAAGAACCACCAAAAACACAACATTGTCCGTAAGCAAAGTTGGGCTTAAACACAATACCATCCCACCACGCTATTCTCCAATCTCGCGTTTCCTCAGGACGATTAGGACAAACCGTGAATATGCCTGAACTCGTCCAAGTTGGCGGACAACCAGCAAGAACCGTTAAACCGTATAGGACTTTCGCTTTTTGAAAAAATATGATGTAACAGTATTTGATGATAACAAAAAAGCAATACATTGAATATCTGTTAAGCACACCAATTAACTACACTTGCACGAATTTGGCGAAACATCTCG
>JBPCPU010000131.1:0-4681 GCA_050998795.1 Pyrinomonadaceae bacterium | reverse complement strand
GACGGCGGCGGCTCGACGACGATGTTTTTGAACAGCAAAGTCGTCAACAATCCGTCGGACAAAGAAGGTGAACGCAAGGTGAGCGACGCAATTTTGGTTTTTCCTCGAAAGAAAAATTAGCCGAAACTCCATAAATAAGAAAGGACAAGTTCACTAACTTGTCCTTTACTTGCCTATTTTTCCCGGTTGACCGAATTACTGATTCGTGTTTTCAATCCTTGAGCCTGATAAAAGTTTTAATTTGGTTTGATCTTCGTGTGTCCTTGGTGTTTCTTCGTGGATAATCTCTTATTTCCAATAATGTCTAATATGATTAAAATTTGAATATAACAGATTTAGCTAAAGCCAAATTCTTTTTGTCTAATTTAAGATATGCCCGAAATCGTCAACAACCAGCGCAAGATAAAGATTGATAGAGTGATTTTTCAGACGTTTGCGGATGATGTTTTGAAGAGAATCGGCGAAATTGAAGGCAGAGATTTTACCGTCGCATTTGTGTCTGACAAAAAGATGCGCGAACTAAATAATAATTTTCGCGGTAAAAATTCGACGACCGATGTTTTATCTTTTCCTTTTGAAGCCAGCGAATTTGATGCGGAAGACAATAATCTCGGCGATATTGTGATTTCACTCGAGCAAGCCGAAAGACAAGCACGCGAAAATAATCTTGATTTGGAAACGGAAATTAAGCAATTAATACTGCACGGCGTTTTGCATTTGTGCGGCTATGACCACGAAACCGACGGCGGCGAGATGAATATGCGGGAACTTGAACTTCGTGATAAACTTTTTATTTAGGATAGTGACCGAAGTATTAGACATAACTGCTCAATGAGTAGGTGATATAGTTTTTAATTTATCTGTCTAAATCTGTTACTTATGGCTGCAAAGTTTGATTATTCGCTTGATTTTAAAGAAATAGATTTTCGCAAACAACCCGAACTTTATCGCGTCGGTAAAGGCGAACAGGGAGTTTTGCTGGTTGAACCTTATAAAAGTGAAATCGTTAAATACTGGCGTTTTAAAACTCCTGAAATTGCTGAAAAATCTTCCAAAAAAATCTATGAAATGTTTCTTGGATACAAAGAGAAAAAGGATTTTGTCGGAATGGATATGGCGCGAAAGTTTTTGCAGATGGGAATAACGCGGGCGCGGCGTTATGCAAATCACAAATCAGGGCGCAAATATAAGAAAGGCACGAGGGAAGTTTTGCCGGTTGAAGAAGACAAGGTAAAAGCCGAATCAGCCGGGATATTTTCCAAGAAATACTATCTCGCAAAAAATGACGAAGTTTATCAGGCAATGATGAAAGAGCATAAGGAGAAATACGAAGAATAATTCGCGCTGAAAATAAAAAATATGGCAATTGAAATCGAGAAAAAATTTGCTTTGTCGAATGACCGGCGCGAACAGATTCTGGCAAGTTTAGAAGAAATCGGCGCGAAATTTATCGGCGAGGATTTTGAAGAAAATATACTTTATCGCGGCGGCATTTTAAGCCAAAAAGGTGCTGTTCTGCGGGTTCGGAAAATCGAAGACAGAACAATTTTAACTTATAAAGAACCCGTTCCGAACGCTTTAGCTTTCAAGCAGCGAATCGAATACGAAACAAAGGTGGAAAATGCCGGTGAAATTGAAAAAATCATCGAAAGTTTGGGTTTTACAAAAGGCTTGGTTTATGAAAAACGCCGAAAAACCTGGCATTTTAGAGATGTCGAAATTGTGCTGGACGAATTACCATTCGGTCTTTATATGGAAATTGAAGGCTCGATAACGGCGATTGCCGAAGCGGAAATGTTTCTCGATGCCGAAGATTTGGAAGCGGAAAACGAAACTTATCCGGGTTTGACAGAGAGATTCGGCGTCCGAAAAGAACATTTAATCGAAGCGAGATTTTCATAATTTTCTTGCATTTGTGCAAGTGTTTAGGTTAATCTCGTTCTATAAGAAATTTACAGAAGGAGAAACACAGCAATGAACAAACATATTATCGGATTTATTCTTTTTAGCCTGATTGTCGGAACAAGCGCGGTTTTCGCCAGTTTCTTTTACGAAACGCCGAAAATTGACAGCATCAATGTTTCTGAAACGCCGGTAGCATATACGGGAAGAAGTTGTTGGAAAAGCACCAAAAACTATAGAAGCGGATTGGCTTCGGTGAAAATTTCGCAAGCAGTTTTCAAACTCGACACAAAAGAACTTGCAACGGATTTGTCTGTTACGCCCGGCGATGAATCTATTAAAAATGTTAGATTAGCTCTGCATTTCTTTGTCAAAGACGGTTATTCAACCCGCTATTTGGCGACTGAAAATTTAACGAACAAAAATGGCGATATGAAAGGTCTTTATGATTTAAACGAAGACAAATTTATAAAAACTACATTCTCGATAACTTCAACGTATAAACTGTTTCGTAATCTTCGTTCATACGAAAATTTGTATATTATTCCGCAAATAATTACGGAGCGCGATTCTTTTACAGATTATGCACCGCCGCAATTTGATGAAACAAATGCGACTCCTGTTACGGTTGCTCATTAAAGAACTTTGTCTAATTGGCGAAAATTCATTTTTCAAAAATATAAAAGCCGCTTGTGAAAGCGGCTTTTTTTGTGTGCAAGTTATCTTTTTCGCTTCGTTCTACTCAGCAAACAATATTTGTTTTGAATTTTTAACTTTAGAAATTTTGGAGTAATTATGAAAAATATATCTGTAGACAGCCGGTTAATTAGTTTTTGTTTAATGCTTGCTTTACTTATTTCAGCTTGCAGCACGATGTCAACCAATACAAATGTTTCATTATCTGAAAAACAACCGATGCCAAATTCTTCGATGAATTCAAATATGTTAACCTCGTCGGATATGCAAAGAAAGGGAGATTTTGAAGATGAATCAACGCAGGGCGAAAAATATGCGGAGATAGACGAAAATCCGTTTCTCGAAACTTCGCGTGCGCCGCTTTCGACCTTTTCGATTGACGTTGACACGGCTTCTTACGCCAATGTTCGCCGGTATTTGAACGATGGAAGTTTGCCGCCGAAAGATGCCGTTCGGATTGAAGAACTTATCAATTATTTTGAATATGATTATCCGCAGCCGGTTGGAAACATTCCGTTTTCGGTCAATACGGAAGTTGCAACCTGCGCTTGGAACGCGAAACACAAAATAGTTTCCATCGGGCTGCAAGGCAGAAAAGTTTCGCTCGACAATGTTCCGCCGTCGAATTTGGTTTTTTTGATAGACGTTTCAGGTTCGATGAACGAACCGCGCCGACTTCCGCTTTTGAAGGACGCTTTGCGGATTTTGGTCAATCAGTTGGCGAGTAAAGATAAGGTCGCAATCGTGGTTTATGCCGGTTCGAGCGGTTTGGTTTTGCCCTCGACGACGGCTGGCAATAAAGGCGAAATTTTGAACGCGCTGAACAATTTGAGCGCGGGCGGTTCGACTAACGGCGGGCAGGGAATTCAGCTTGCGTATAATGTCGCGCAGGAAAATTTTATCAAAAACGGGAACAATCGCGTAATTCTGGCAACCGATGGCGATTTTAATGTCGGTCTTTCAAGCGATGATGAACTGGTTCGATTGATTGAAAACAAACGTCAAAGCGGAATTTCCCTGTCGGTTTTAGGTTTTGGAACGGGAAACACAAACGATTCGATGATGGAGAAACTCGCCGACAAAGGCAACGGAAATTATGCGTATATTGATTCGCAGGAAGAAGCGTTAAAATCGCTCGGTTCGCAGGTCGCGGGAACGCTTTACACGATTGCCAAAGACGTGAAAATTCAAGTCGAATTTAATCCGGCTTTAGTTGCGGGTTATCGTTTGATTGGTTATGAAAACCGCCTTCTTGCCGACAAAGATTTTAATGATGATAAGAAAGATGCGGGTGAAATCGGCGCGGGACATTCGGTTACCGCACTTTACGAAATTGTTCCAGCCGGTCAAAAAATCGAAAATGACGGCGTTGATGATTTGAAATATGGAAAAGTCGAACCGTCCGATACGAGATTTAGCGATGAACTTTTAACGGTTAAACTTCGCTACAAAGAGACGAATGAAACCGAAAGCAAACTTTTGACGCAGGGTTTGTCGGACAAAGGAAATTCAATCGAAAACGCTTCCGACAACCTGAAATTTGCTTCGGCGGCGGCAGAATTCGGCTTAATTCTGAGAGATTCGCGTTATAAAGGAAATGCGAGTTTCGGAAATGTATCGAATTTGGCTGAAAGTTCGTTGGGAAATGACTTAAAGAACTATCGTAATGATTTTTTGAATTTAATCGGCAAAGCGCGACGTTTGAAGAATTAATTTAAATTTAACGTCAGTTCGAGATAAGAAAATCATTTTTAAGTCGGTGAAACCGACGCACATATTTGTAGCCCACAGCGCAAGCTGTGGGAATGAATTAAGCCGTCAAACCAAGCTATCAAAGATAGCGACATAAATTTATATCGCCGTTTTCAACGGCTTGGCGTTCATTTCTCAATGCTTTCCCACATCCGGCGATGTGGGCTACAAATATATTGCCGTCTTCGACGGCTTATTCTAAATTAATACGGTTTCCACATAAAAACTATGCAATAAAGTCCTTCGTTTAGAGGCGGTCTATGACCGCCAACTATCAAAATATCAAGTCTTAGCGGTCATAGACCGCTTCTAAACTATTGCTTGGTTTATT
>JBPCPU010000129.1:0-15661 GCA_050998795.1 Pyrinomonadaceae bacterium | reverse complement strand
AATAAACCAAGCAATAGTTTAGAAGCGGTCTATGACCGCTAAGACTTGATATTTTGATAGTTGGCGGTCATAGACCGCCTCTAAACGAAGGACTTTATTGCATAGTTTTTATGTGGAAACCGTATTACAAGACAGTTGCTCTTTTATCCGTTTGAGCTAGATAGCCTTAGAAAGTGAAAAAGGTAGAAAGGTAAAAAGTGAAAAAGTTGGTCGCCGATGAAGGAGTTGAACCTTTGACTTTTTGCTTGTCGGGCAGACGCTCTGCCGCCTGAGTTAATCGGCTTTGGAAAGTGAAAAAGTGGAAAAGTGAAAAAGGAAAGTTGACCTTGAGATAACCACTTTTTCACTTTTTCACTTTTTCACTTTTTCACTTTTTCACCTTCGATTTTGGCGGACGTTGTTGGTATCGCGCCAACCTCTCGACCTTTTCAGAGTCGCGCTAATCTCATCTCAGCTAAACGTCCTTGAAACTTAACCTGCCGCGCTTTTTGCTTTGGCTTTCGGTTTAACGATTTTGCGCTCGTCAATTGATTTGGCTTCCGTTTCAATCGCCTCACGAACGGCGTTGACAATCGCCGCGATACGACGGATTTTGTAAAGACTGTTGGCGCGGGCTTCTTTTGTATTCAAATTGAAATCAAAAGAAACGTGGCGATAGCAGTCGGCTAAAACCAGTTCAATCCAGCCGGAGTTCCAGCCGTCTTCGTTTTCATTCGGAATCTCGCGCGTGTCCTCGACAATGCCGATGGCGAACGCCCGCATATCCGTATCGCGGTTCAGAAAAAGTCGTTTTCGCACGTGAAATTTCGCGCGCTGTTTTTTGCTCATTTTGTTTTTCCTCTCAAATAGATTTTCTGAAAATTTGTTTGTTTGATTTTCAGAAAGTCTATGAAAAATTAAATGTTCATAACTTCATTGTTTTGTCCTCCGTCGGGTAATTTTCAAACATAGTTTTTCCTCCGCGTAAATTAAAAAGTATGGCGGGACTGACGAGACTCGAACTCGCACCTTTCCGATAGACAATCGGACGCACAGCCTTTGTGCTTCAATCCCGGATAAAACGAATTACGAATTTCAAATTACGAATTACGAATTGAAGAAGATTCTCTTTAAATCCAAAATCTAAAATCTAAAATCCAAAATCGAAATGGGTGGATTGACGGAATTTGAATCCGCATTCTTCGCATTCACAGTGCGACGCTTTGCCGGTTAAGCTACAATCCACAGAAAAAAAAAATCGGACGACAAAAGTAAGCTGACATTTAAAGCCCGAAGGCTTCTGAGCTAAATTTGCTCGACGAGCAACTTGCCGGAATTGAACCGGCGACCTTTGATTTTTCACGTCAACGCTCTACGATGTAGTCAATCTCAGCATTCGTCCGAAAGTGAAATGTTTGGGCGACAAAATTGAAATTGATGTTGGTCATTTTTACAGAATGTAATCAATTCCGGCATTCGCCCGGAGGTTTGGCGGAAACGGCAGGACTTGAACCTGCACGAGAAATTCTCGACTGTTTAGCAAACAGCTATGGCTACCGTTTCATCACGTTTCCGCATAAAAAAGTTGGAGCGAGCAATCGGATTTGAACCGATGATTAACGGTTTTGCAGACCGTCGCCTTTCTCCGCTTGGCTATGCTCGCAAATCAATTCAGGATTTAGGATTCAGGATTTAAGATTCAGAATTCAGAATAGTTTTTAATCTTGAATCTTAAATCCTGAATCTTAAATTGAAAGTGGCAAGGACGACGGGACTCGAACCCGCAATTTTCAGCTTGAAGGGCTGGCGGCTTAACCGATTTGCCTACGTCCTCAAAATGTGCGCGGAGAGATTTGAACTCTCAACAGATTGGGTTTAAGCCAACCGCCTCTTGCCAAATTGGGCTACGCGCACACATAAAATTTAATACTCGCGGCAAGATTTGAACTTGCACGTAAATAGTTTTTGAAACTATCGCCTCTTCCCGTTGGGCTACGCGAGCCGAAAGATTTTCAATTTACGACTAGATTTTTCAATCCAAAATCCAAAATCTAAAATCCAAAATCAAATTGGTGGACTGAAAGGGATTCAAACCCTTACGAGAAGTTTGCAAGACTTCTATGCTGTCGCGCTTACATCATCAGCCCGAAAATAAAATTGGTGTCGAAGGCGGGATTTTCACCCGCACGAGTCTCATTCTCACAAGGCGGGTTTGAACCTTGTGCGTCTCATCATTCCGCCACTTCGACGTGAAATTTAATACCGACGGTGAGATTTGAACTCACATCACCACGCTTCTAAGGCGTGTGCCTCTTGCCGTTGGGCTACGTCGGCACAAAAATAAATTGAAAAAGATTGATCTGGGCGGCAGGATTCAAACCTGCGAAAACTTGCTCCCAAGGCAAGTCCGTATAGTCATCTGCGGAACGCCCAGACAAAAAACTTAGCTTCGGGGAAAGGATTTGAACCTCTATTTCATGAGCCAAAATCATGCGTCCTGCCAATTAGACGATCCCGAAATGTTAAATTACGAATTACGAATTTCAAATTACGAGTTGAAGAAAAAGTTATCAATCATTCGCAATTCGCAATTCGTAATTGAAACTGGAGGCTTCGGCGAGACTCGAACTCGCAACTTCAGGTTTAGAAGACCTGTGTTCTAATTCCATTGAACTACGAAGCCGAAAAATGGAAGGGACGAGAGGATTTGAACCTCCAACCTGCTCGTTCGTAGCGAGCCGCGCTAATTCCGTTGCGCCACGCCCCCGTAATGATTCAAAATTCAAGGTTTAGGATTCAGGATTTTTAATACTAAATCTTGAATCCTAAATTCTGAATCGGATTGGCGGAAGACACAGGACTCGAACCCGTATGCGATTACTCGCGGCAGTTTTCAGGACTGCTGCCACACCGATTTGGCTTGCCTTCCACAGAAAAAAGTGAGTTGTGAGATTGTAGAAATCACGTCTTTCTTTGCCCTTTGGAGAAAATTTGGCAGGCGCACTCAGATTTGAACTGAGAATTTCGGTTTTGGAGACCGATGTTTTGCCGATTGAAACTATGCGCCTTCAATAATTGGAGTGAGCGACGGGAATCGAACCCGCAACATCCGGTTTGGAAGACCGACACTCAGCCGTTTGAGTTTCGCTCACATTTTTTAAGTTGGCAGCAGCAGTTGGCACTCGGCAGTAATAAATTGACTGCCTATTGCAACTGCTTTCTGCCTACTAAAATCCGGTGCATCGGGAAAGATTTGAACTTTCACAGCGCGAAGCGCGACAATTTTACAGACTGCCAGCCGTTACCAATCGGCGACCGATGCGTGAAAAATAAAATTTTTTGTGTAAAAATAAAAAAGGCAGAGATTTTAGACAGACGAAGACACACTTGTGCCGCCGGATGTTGCAGATTATTTTCTTTCGGAACTCGCCAAAGTTTTTAACGCGAGAAAATAATCTTTCCAAACTCTCTGCCTTTTTCTATTTTGTTTGGAAATTTTGCGCTCTGCCGCATCTTCGCGCACAAAAAACAAAACTTCCAAACTAATTTCGGTTATTCAGTTGTCAAACATCACTAAAAACGAAAAGGAGCGGCAACTTTTAAGTTTCGCTAGAGAAACTTTGCGTTACCGCTCCTAAAACAAATTAGAGTTCTTTTTTGGAAAACTCTCGAAATTTTAATTTTGGGAGCGGAAACCAAATCGCTCCCGCTTTTCTAAATTTTTCTCTCCGCGCGGTCTAAGCCGCCGAGTTTCGATTGATAATTCGGATTATCAAAACCGGCACACAAAGATACACTTAGACTTCTGCTAAACCGCATCTCTGATTGTGCGGGCGAGCCGTTCGGTGTTCCGTTTGTATGTATCCAACTTTGAATCACAAAAATTATCTCCTAAAAAATTTTGTTCGCACTGTGGCAAACAGTTGAAAGTTTTAGCACGACTAAAAAACACTTGTCAAGTCTTTCTGGAAATTTTTTTTCGCAATAGTAAAAATTTCTTAAAAATGCCGGAAGCCTTTCGGCTGTAAAATCGTCGCATTCTCATCCGACTTAAGCTCAACTATTTCTACATTTGCCGTTACTTCACCGATACAAAAAAACTTACGATTTTTTAACCCGGTTTCATACTTAATTTTTTTTTTCGGATTAACTGTAAAAAGCAGTTCAAAATCTTCTCCGCCATCAAGAGCAAAAGAAAGTTCTTCCGAAAAAGCGTTTTCCAAACTTCGCGTCTCTGCGCTTTCGCGCTTTTGCATTAAAAATTTTCTTAAATTTTCATCAATCGGAATTTTATCGGCGAAAATTTTCGCACCGACTTTGCTTTCGCGGCAAAGATGCGCTAAATCCGATGAAAGTCCGTCGCTTAAATCAATCATTGCCGTTGCCAGATTATTTTCTGACAAAAATTCACCGTCGGAAACTTGCGGAAAAGGCTGTAATTGTTTGAGCAAAAGATTTTTTTGCCAAATCTTTGCAGCAGATTCATAGCGAAAATCTTCTTCAAATAGTTTCAAACCAGCCGCCGCGCCGCCAAGTTTGCCGGTAACAAAAATAAAATCGCCGACTTTTGCACCGGAACGCAAAATTGCTTTATCCTTTTTTACTTCGCCCGCAGCAATTGAATCAATTACGATTTTGTCAGGAGTTTTTGAAACGTCGCCGCCGACTAATTCAACATCGAATTTCTTCGCCAAACAAAACCAACCGTCATAGAATTTCTCAACAAAATCCGTCTTCCAAATCCGCACGGGAATGCCGATAGAAAGCATTGCCCAGACAGGTTTTGCGCCCATTGCCGCAACGTCGGAAAGCGAAACTGCCAACGCTTTGTGTCCGAGAAATTCGGGCGTTGTCCAATTGAGCCGAAAATCAATGTCTTCAACGAGTAAATCGGTTGTGATAACCAAATCCGTCTTTGAATCTTTCGGCAAAACAGCACAATCGTCGCCGATTTTTGCAACTGAAAACTTTCGGCGAATGCTTTCGATAAATTCAAACTCGGACATCATAAAATTTTCATTGACACAAACATAGTAAATACTTACAATAACGACGGCGAAATTTATTCAAAACTTTAACACAAAAGAGGCACAAAATGGGACAACCTGTGGTTGCGATACCTGAAAAAATATTCTTTAAAATCGGTGAAGTCTGCGATATTGTTGATGTGCAAGCTCACGTTCTGCGTTATTGGGAAACGGAATTTCCGATGTTATCGCCGCAAAAAAACCGTTCCGGTCAAAGAAGTTATCGTCGGCGCGACGTAGAAATCGCGCTTCGCATCAAAGAACTTCTTTACGACGAACTTTATACAACCGCCGGTGCAAGAAAAAAACTGCAAAGCGAAATGCGCGAAACAAGCCGTTTGAAAATTGTGCATTCCGAACCGGCGCAAAAAGAGATTTTTATAAAGGAAGTTAAACCACCCGCACCAGCCGAAGAAGTTCTAATTGAAGAAGATTATGAAGAAGAATTTGGCGAAATTGAGAATTTTGAAGAAAACGCGGCGATTGAAATAGACGAAGAACGCCGCGAGGCTTTAACTAATCTTGCCGCGCAGCTTCTCGAACTGCGTGAAATGCTCAAAGTCAGTAAATCCGAAGCGGTGCAAAGAAAATACTAAGTTTGACAAAATACGAAATCGTTTCTAATCTGAATAAATTGACGGGACGTAGCGCAGCCTGGTAGCGCGCTTCCTTGGGGTGGAAGAGGTCGTGAGTTCAAATCTCGCCGTCCTGAAGTTAAAAAAAGGCTTTAAGTTTATCGAAACTTAAAGCCTTTTTTGATGGAGTCTGAACACGCTATTTATTCGGCGTAACGGTTAAATAAATCGTCTGACCTTTCCGCGAAATTAATAATAAAACAGGTCTGTCGCCCGATTTATCAAGCGCGGATTTTACGTCCTCAAGCGATGAAACCGCCTGTCGGTTAATTTCCAAAATCACATCGCCGCGTTGGATGCCGGTTTCCGCCGCCACGCCATTTTGGTCAACGTCCGTAACAACAACTCCTTCCGTTTCCGGCGGTAGATTTAATTGTTTTGCCGTTTGCGGCGTAAGCGGCTGCAAACTTAGTCCGAGTTTGCCATTTTCGTCCGTTTTGTCGGAATCGTTGTTATTGCCTTCGTCGGAGTTGTCAGGTTTAACGCCTTCAACCTTAAATTCATCTAGTTTCGCAGTCAATTCTTCTTGTTTGCCGTCGCGCAAAACAGTTACTTTGATTTCTGTTCCCGGCTGAGTTCCGGCAACTTTGTTGCGAAGCAGATTACTGTCTTCAGTAGTTTCTCCGTTAATCGCCGTAATAATATCGCCGCGTTTGATTCCGGCTTTTTCCGCCGCGCTTCCCGTCTGAACATTACTGACGATAACGCCTTTTGCCTCTTTCAGTTCAAGACTTTTGGCAACTTCTTCAGTAATAGTTTGGATGTTGACTCCGAGCATTCCGCGATGCACTTTACCGTCTTTCAAAAGTTGTTCCATCACCGATTTT
This sequence comes from Pyrinomonadaceae bacterium, assembly GCA_050998795.1. Lineage (GTDB taxonomy): Bacteria > Acidobacteriota > Blastocatellia > Pyrinomonadales > Pyrinomonadaceae. The sequence goes on along the minus strand of JBPCPU010000129.1, from coordinate 9,193 downwards.
GCCATATTCGACGGAATTGAAAAGCCGATACCGATGTTTCCGCCGCCTTGTTCGGAAACGATTTGCGAATTGATGCCGATGAGTTCGCCATTCAAACTAATCAACGCGCCGCCGGAGTTTCCGCGATTTATCGGCGCGTCGGTTTGCAGAAAATCTTCAAAACTGCCGTCGCTCAAACCCGTTCGGCGACCTTTGGCGGAAATAATTCCCGCCGTGACGGTTTGCCCGATGCCGAGCGGATTTCCGATTGCCAACACAATATCGCCGATGCGAACATTGTCCGAATTTCCCAAATTTAAAAACGGCAGGTTTTCGCCCACGATTTTCAAAACTGCTAAATCGCTCGGCGGGTCTGAGCCGACGACTTTTGCCTCAAAAGTTTTATCATCGTTCATTTGCACGGTGATTTTTTCCGCGCCGTCAATGACGTGATGATTGGTTAAGAGCGTGCCGTCCGCGTTGATAATTACGCCCGAACCGACTCCGCGTTCAATCTGCGGACGCTGCTGAGTATTCGGTTGCTGCGGCATATTTTTGAAAAACTCGCGCAATTGCGGGTCATCACCAAAATTAAATTGCTGCGGCGATGTTTTAGCTTTGCGTTCCGAACGTATCATCACAACCGCCGGTGAAGTTTTTTCAACTATGTCGGCATACGAAGTCCGCATTCCGTCAACCACGACCGGCGCGGGCGGCATTTGCGGTTGATTCTGCACGGTCGGTATTTCCTGACCGCCCGAAAAATCTGATTTACATCCCGCCAAAATAAGCAGGGAAATAATGAGTAAAACACTGAAAAATTTATAATTTCCAATTTGCTGAAATTTTTTCTTTAACATCTATAATTTCTCCAAAAATTTACTAATACTAAAATGAATGTTACTCCAAAACTTAACGGTTGTGAAAAGAACACAAGAAGTTTCAAGTGATTAGCAGTAAATTCTACGATTTAGTGGAGCTATAAGTTCTGAAAAATTTATACCTCCGATTTTAGCGTCGGTTCGGGGTAAGAAATTAAATTTTGAGTCGGTGAAACCGACGCGCATACTTGTAGCCCACAGCGCAAGCTGTGGGAAAAGGGTAATTTTAATTCCAGCCGTTGAAAACGGCGACATAGATTTATGCCGTCGGCTTCGCAGACTTAACTTTGTAACCTGGGCTACAAATGCCTTGTCTGTCTTCGACGGCTTATCTCTAACTGACGTGATTTTAAGAAACTCTTTGTAGTAAGGAAAAAGCGGCAAGTTTTTTTATTCGTTACTCGTCTTTTTTCTGTTAAATTTGTTTCTAATGAATCGTGTAAAAATGCTCAATCGCGTAAAAATGCGCGAAAAGATTTGGGATTTTATAATTATCGGCGGCGGCGCAAGCGGCGTTGGCTGTGCGGTTGATGCCGCTTCACGCGGTTTTGATGTTTTACTTTTAGAGCAAAACGATTTCGGCAAGGGAACTTCGAGTCGTTCGACAAAACTCGTCCACGGCGGCGTGCGCTATCTCGCCCAAGGTAATATTTTACTTGTTCGAGAGGCATTAAAAGAACGCGGGATTTTACAAAAAAACGCGCCGCATCTCGTTAAAAAATTAACCTTCATCATTCCGTGTAACAACTTTTGGCAGAAATTCTTTTACGGCATCGGTTTAAAAATCTACAGCCTGCTTTCCGGCAAGTATAGTTTTGGTAAATCACGAATTTTAACGAAACAGGAAACGATTGAAAAACTGCCGAATATCAAACAAAAAAATTTACGCGGCGGTGTTTTGTATTTTGACGGACAATTTGACGACACGCGGCTTTTGATAAATCTCGTTTCGACTGCGGTTAAGCAAAACGCGGCGGTTTTAAATTATGCGAGAGTTTTCGCGTTGACTAAAAATTCGGAAAATAAAATTGACGGCGTGAATTTTCAAGACGCGGAAACAGGCGAAATTTATCAGGCAAAAGCGAAAATTGTCATCAACGCAACCGGCGCGTTTTGTGATTCGATTCGCCAACTTTCCGATACTGATTCAAACAAAATAATTGCGCCGAGTCAGGGAATTCACCTTGTTTTTGATAAATCGTTTTTACCGACGGAAAATGCGATGATGATTCCAAAAACCGCCGACGGACGAGTTTTATTTGCAATTCCCTGGCACGATAAAACGCTTGTCGGCACAACCGACACGCCGATTGAAAAAGCCGAACTCGAACCGCAGGCGTTTGAATCGGAAATCGAATTCATTTTGAAAACGGCTGAAAATTATCTGGCAAAACCGCCCGGGCGTAATGATATTTTAAGCATTTTTGCCGGAATTCGTCCGCTGGTAAAATCGGGAAATGCAAAAAATACTGCAAAACTTTCCCGCGACTATACAATTGAAATTGACGAATCAAATTTGCTGACAATTACGGGCGGAAAATGGACGACTTATCGGCGAATGACGGAAGATGCGATTAATCAAGCCATCAAAATTACTGATTTGTCGGAGAAATTTTCACCGACAAAAAATTTAAAGATTCACGGCTTCTGTGAAGACGCGAAAAAATTCGGCGGTTTGGCAATTTACGGCGCGGATGCGAAAAACCTGCAAAAACTTATTGAAGACAATCCGAATTTAGCGGAAAAACTGCACGAAGATTTACCGTATTATTCAGCCGAAATTGTTTGGGCGGTGCGATTTGAGATGGCGCAAACGGTCGAAGATGTTTTGGCGCGGCGAACCCGCGCGTTGTTTTTGAATGCAAAAGCGGCAATTGAAATCGCGCCGAATGCCGCACAAATTATGGCGCGGGAATTGGGAAAGAATGAGATTTGGATTGCCGAACAAATTGCCGAGTTTAATAAAATGGCAAAGAATTATTTGGTTTGAAAAGAAATTCACCGCGAAACACGCGAAAATCGCTAAAATTAAAACAAAAGAAGAATTTTTTAATCTTTTTTTCGCGTTATTCGCGTGTTTCGCGGTCAATAAAAATCAGTTTAATTTCAAAGATTTCAAATACTCACGAAAATCCGCGCCCAAGTCATCGCGTTTAAGCGCAAATTCAACCGTCGCAATCAAAAAACCGAGTTTATCGCCCGCGTCGTGGCGTTTTCCTTCGAGTTTGACGGCATAGAACGGTTTGCCTTTATTGAGCAATAAGCGCATTGCATCGGCAACTTGAATTTCGCCGCCCGCGCCCGGTTTGGTCTTTTCAAGCGCGTCGAAAAGTTCCGGCGTGAAAATATAACGCCCGATAACCGCCATATCCGAAGGCGCGTCTTCAAATTTCGGCTTTTCGACGACGCTTTTAATTTTGAAAACATTCGGCTCGACTTCTTCCGCGTCAATCACGCCAAAGCGCGAAATCGTTTCGCCTTCGATTTGCATTGTCGCCATCACCGGCGCGTTATATTTTTCATAAACTTCGATTAGCTGTTTGAGCGCGGGTTTTTCCGAATCCATCACGTCGTCGGCGAGCAGAACGGCAAACGGTTCGTTTCCGGCAAAATCCTTTGCCTGATAAATGGCGTGTCCCAAACCCAATGCCTGCTGTTGGCGCGTGTAATTGATTTGCGCGATATTGGCAATGGCGCGGACTTGTTCGAGCATTTCGTTTTTGCCGCGCTCGCGCAGCATATATTCGAGTTCAAAAGAAATATCGAAATGGTCTTCGATTGATTTTTTATCGCGGCTCGTAATGATTAAAATTGATTCGATGCCGCTCGCAACCGCTTCTTCAACTGCGTATTGAATCAGAGGTTTATCAACCAGCGGCAGCATTTCTTTTGGTGAAGCCTTGGTTGCAGGTAAAAATCTCGTTCCCAAACCGGCGGCGGGAAAAACCGCTTTACGAATTTTGTTTGTCATAATAAGTTTGTTAAATTCGAGTTTTATTTTGCATTGAGCAAATTTTAGATTTTAGGTGAAAAATCAAATATAAACAAACGCACCAAAAGTAAGAGTTATGTTAGACCTACATTTTGTCAGAGAAAATTTAGAAGCGGTGAAAACCGCCTTGCAAAACCGTAACTTTCCTACGACAAGTTTGGACAAGTTTGTCGAATTAGATGCGGAACGCCGCCGCGTGATTGGCGAAGCTGACGCGATAAATCAAATTCGCAACTCGTCAAGCAGGGAAATCGGCGCGTTGATGCAATTGGGAAAACGCGACGAAGCCGAAGCGAAAAAAGCGGAAGTTTCAGGTTTGAAAGATAAACAAAGCGAACTCGAAAAACAACGCGACGAAGCTGAAAATGCGATGCGCGATTTGCTGTCGCATCTGCCGAATGTTCCCGCAAACGATGTTCCGATTGGCGCGGATGAAAGCGCAAATGTCGAAATCAGAAAATTGGGCGAACTGAAGGAATTTGATTTTGAAGTAAAAGACCACGTTGATTTAGGCGAAGCGTTGGGCATTTTAGATTTGGAACGCGCGACGAAAATCGCGGGTTCACGCTTTGCGATTTTAAATGGTGCAGGTGCGAGATTGGAACGCGCTCTGGTCAATTTTATGCTTGATGTTCACACGACCGAACACGGTTACACGGAAACTCTGCCGCCGTTTCTCGTCAATCGTCAATCGCTTTTCGGCACGAATCAACTGCCGAAGTTTGAAGATGAACTATTTCATTTGAAAGACGAACGCGGTTTTGCATTGATCCCGACGGCGGAAGTTCCGGTTACGAATTATCACGCCGGAGAAATCCTTGACGCGAAGGATTTGCCAAAGTATTTTGCGGCTTATAGTCCTTGTTTCCGCTCCGAAGCCGGAAGTTACGGAAAAGATACGCGCGGTTTGATTCGCCAGCATCAGTTTGAAAAGGTTGAGTTGGTGAAATTATCTTTACCCGAAAATTCCGATGAAGAACACGAAAAACTGACGGCGAACGCCGAACGCATTTTGCAGCTTCTCGGTCTGCCGTATCGCACCGTTGTTTTATCAACCGGAGATATGGGCTTTGGTGCAAAAAAAACTTATGACATTGAGGTTTGGCTGCCGTCGCAGAATACTTACCGCGAGATTTCAAGCTGTTCAAATTGTGGTGATTTTCAGGCGCGTCGAATGAATCTGCGTTTCAGGCGGGCGGGCGGCGCAAAGCCCGAATTTGTTCACACTTTGAACGGTTCGGGTTTAGCGGTTGGGCGAACCTGGATTGCGATTTTGGAAAATTATCAGCAGCAAGACGGCTCGATTTTGATTCCCGAAATTTTGCAATCATATATGAACGGTTTGGAAAGAATCAAAATTTAAAATAGGACTTTCTCATTTTTAGAAAAAGCGTTTGTTTAAAGAATAGGAAAACTGGGAATAGACCGCGGATGACACCGATTAAACGGATTTTCGCGGATAATTTAATCAAATAAAATCAGCGAAAACCCGCATTATCCGCATCATCCGCGGTCTATTCCCCAGTTTTGAGAAAGAACTAATCATTAAGTTAAGCCTTGATTTTTAGCTTCTTCCTTAACGGTTTCCGTAACTTGTCCGGCAACTTGCTGAACTTTTCCAATCGCATCGCGGGCAGTTTCTTCCGCCTTCTGGATGAGATTTTCCCGTGTTTCGCCCATCCACCGATTTTCAACCCGTGTCGAAGGAATCGCCAAACCGACAGCCGCGCCGAGAGCCATCACCACCGCGCCGACCGCTAACGGATTTTCTTCTATATAATACTCATATTGGTCTTGCGCCGTTCCGGCAAGGTCTTGTGCTTGCGAGCCGAGATTGCCAACCTGTTTATATGCTTTACTGGCGACATTGCCGACCGTATTGGAAACCGCACCGGCTGCGCCGCTAACCGTGTCGGAAACCGCGCCCGCCGCGCTGCTGACTTTATCGGAAACCGCGCTCGCCGCGTCGCTCACTTTGTTTTGAGCCGTTGCCAGCGTGGATTGATTATCTTTCGATGAAAATCTGCGTTCGTAATTTTGATTATCGCGGTCATAATCATAATCGTTATTGTAACGATACTTCGATTTCTTTTTCCGACTTCCGCCGAAAAAAAATATCCCGAGACCTAAACCGATTAAACCTATTGCTAACGGATTTTGGCGTGCGGTTCGCACTATTTTCGTATCCGCCATTTCATTTATATAATTCATAACATTTCCCACCTTTCTTATTGTTGCGTCATAAACGGTGTCTTTTGCCGTTTGAATTGTTTCATTGACATAGCCCGAAACTTCTTCTTTAACCTGTTCGCTGATGTTTGAAAAACTAAGTTTTTCCTGAATAGCATCAATCGTTTCGCCCATCTGCGAACGCGTTTCTTCAATGTTTGCCCGTATTTGCCCCGTGTCTTCGGAAGCGTCGTTTATGTCTGTGTTTTCATCACTTGAATAATTATCATCTGAACGGGCATTCAAATAAGTATTGTCCGATGTTTCGGTTGTGATAGCGACATCATTGTTTTCGTCAATATTCGACGAAATTTTTTCTTCTAACTCACCTGGTCTTTCAGCCATTTTACATCCTCCTTGATTGTTTCAACTGTTTGGCGCGGTGCAATGTCAGTGTTTTTTAAAGCATTTAACGCCGACATAATAAGTATGGCTGCCGCGATAGCGATGACAATTCCAACAATCAAAGCCGAAAATCCATATCCGATTAAGGTTCCCAACCCGATAATAAAAGCTGTTAAAAGTGCCAGTAAAGCTGCATATGCTACTGCTCCGCCAACCACCAAATATCCGACATTTCTTCCGACCTTCGCAGCCTTCTGCGTCAGTTCGGCTTGCGCCAAAGCAACTTCCTGTCTGACCAGAGTGCCGGTTTCGCTGGCAAGTTCGGAAAAAAGGTCGCCCAGAGAGCGTTCATCTTTTGTAACTTGTTGTGCCATAAACTACACTCCTCTACTTTGTGAAGCGGCACTCGCTGATGTATTGTCATCGGTGTTTGCCGCCTTTGCATTTGAGTCTTTTTGTGATTTTATTTGTTCGTCTAAATCCAGCGGCAGATGAACGCCTTCGCCTTCGTCCGGCAGATATTTGCCGTCTATTTCGTAACGCGGACGGCGCATCAAGGCTTGATTCGAATTACCGCTTTTCAAAAATCTCGCCGCCAAAATTCCGAGCGCAAATGCTCCGCCGAGAAATAACGCCGGATTGCGATGAGCAAAATCTTCGATGTCGCTCTTCATTTCACTTAAATCTTTTTTGTCCAGATAACCGGAAAACTGTTCGACTTTATCAGCCAGCGTGTCGCTGTATTTAGCGGTTACTTCTGCGATACCATGCGGTTGTTCCGCGCCACGCAAACTACCGCCCATTTGCCGAATATTATCGGCAACGCTCGATAATCCTTGAGCAAGATTAGCTTTTTGTTCGCCAATTTTTGATGTTGCCTTTTCGGTGGCTGCATCGTAGGCTTTACCGGCAACTTCTCCGGCTGAATCTTTTGCCTGATTATAAATATCTTTGACGGCTTGGGTATCGCCGCGCACGGCACTGCCGACTTTATCGGCAAGTTCGCTGTCCGGTTTAGAAGTTTGTTCACCGATTTTTCCGCTTTGCACGGGCTGCGTTTTGTTTGTTATATCGTTTATTTTGTTGTCTTTTTTTTCGTCTTCAAAGTTCGTCATATATTCTCTCCCTTTTTTCGAATTTTATTATTTACAAAAGCAAAAATTTTGTCTTTACATAAAACGACTCGTTCGTTTTCAAAATTTCTACATTTTTCATTGTTTCGACTTTAATTTTATCTGAAATCATTAAGTTAAAAGTAACCGATGAATTTAATAAAACCAACAGAAGTTTCTTTATCAAATAGTTTTTAACATCTATCGCCTACTTTATCTTGTAAGAAAATCAAACAAATTTTTCGTAAAAAAAGTATGAGCAAAAGCTATGCCATCAACAAAAGTTAAATTTTCTCTGTAAAAAGCGAAACCAATTTATTTCTGAGAATTGATTTATTGATTTGAGTGTATCAATTTACAACGCTGGAGAAATGAAACAACAAGCCGCGAAATTAAACTTTATGCTAATCTGTGTCTTTATATTTATGCTGATTTCAGAATTTAACTACGAACTGCCCGACGAACTTATCGCGCAAAGTCCTCTGGAAAAGCGCGAAAATTCTCGAATGCTGGTTGTCAATCGCGGCGAAAAATCTTTGCAGGACGAGCATTTTTATAACTTCCCGAATTTTTTAAAAGAAGACGATATACTCGTTCTCAACAACACAAAAGTTTTTCCTGCAAGACTTTTCGGCACAAGCGAAACGGGCGCGAAAATCGAACTGTTGTTAGTTCGTGAGATTGAAAATCAGATTTGGGAAACGCTTGCAAGACCGGCGCGAAGATTAAAAACAGGTAAAAAAATAATTTTCAACGGAAACCTGGCGGCGGAAGTTTTGGATATAACCCGGGAAGGTCGCGTCGTCGTAAAGTTTGAAGCAGACAGCGATTTTAACGAAACTTTAGAAGAAATCGGACAAACGCCACTGCCGCCGTATATTAAACGCGACGAGGGAAGTTTAGACAAAGACCGCGAGCGTTATCAAACCGTTTTTGCCAAACAGCGCGGAGCAATCGCCGCGCCGACGGCAGGTTTGCATTTTACGCCGCAAATTTTAGAAGAAATCAAAAATCCCGGCGTATGTATTGCGGAAATAACTCTGCACGTCGGTTACGGAACTTTTGAGCCGGTGCGCGTTTCCGATTTGTCGGAACACAAAGTTTTGCCGGAGATGTGCGAAATATCCGAACAAACGGCAGAAATTTTGAACAAAGCCAAAGCCGAAAACAGACGAATTATCGCCGTTGGCACGACGACAACGCGAGCTTTGGAATCTTCGGCTGATGAAACCGGAAAAATTTCGGCAGGCAAAAGATTGGCGAATTTGACGATTACGCCCGATTATAAATTTAAAGTAATAAACGGACTTTTGACGAATTTTCATCTTCCGCAAAGTTCTTTGCTCGTTTTGGTTTCGACCTTTGGCGGTTACGAACTTATAATAAAAGCATACAAACACGCGGTTGAATCTCAATATCGTTTTTACAGCTACGGCGATTGTATGCTGATTGTTTAGTCTGGGAAGTCTGGTACGAAAAAACTGATTTGACTTTTCAGACTTCCCAGACTTCCCAGACTTCCTAGACTTAATGGTTCTACCGCGAATTTAATGGAAAGTGCTAAAATTAGCAAATGTTTACGGAACAATTTTTCGAGTTGCTGTTAGATTTCGGGGATGAATGGGTGGTCAAGACGGTGGAAACTGATTTTGAAC
>JBPCPU010000127.1:0-8916 GCA_050998795.1 Pyrinomonadaceae bacterium | reverse complement strand
GTAGCGGCAATCGTTTCGGGCAAAGGCGAATGCCAATCGCCGAATAATTCGATAACTTTTTGTTTTCTTTGAGCGGGCGCAAGCTGTTCGTCGGCGGGTTGATTATTGGTCGCAAACCAGTAAATTTTATTATCGCCGAGGGGCACCCAGCCAAAACGCCGTCCTGCGCCGCTCGTCTCGCTGCTAAATCCGCGCCGAAAATTATCCGGCACGAAATCGGCAATGCCGCGCCAAACCGTATAGCCGCGATAAATCGGTTGGCGTTCGCCTTTAAGCTGTGTTCGGACAGCGGAGTGCAAACCGTCTGCGCCGATGAGCGCGTCGGCTTTGACTGCTGTTCCGTCAGCAAAATGCGCCGTCACGGTTTCGCCATTCTGCTCAAATTTTTGAAAAGTTTTGCCGGGTTTTATGCGTTCGGGCAAAATGTTTTTCTGCAAAATATCGAGCAAAACGGCACGATGCAAGCAAACCGACGGGACTTCATAATTGTCCAGTCGAATGAGCTTCAGTAGTTTACCGTCGTGCCTTTTCATTTCCACCCCGTCCATCCGCCCGCAATGCGCCAGAATGTCGTCGAGTAGTCCAAGTTTTTGCAAAACCCGCGTCGCGTTCGCCGCCAGCCCGATTCCCGCACCGACAGTTTCCAACCGTTCCGCACGTTCAAAAACCGTCGCCTCAATCCCGTTTTGCTGCAACGCTAAACAAGTCGCCAAGCCGCCGATGCCGCCGCCAATGATAATTAGTTTCATAATATTCTCAGCGTGTTCAGGATTCTGTTAAAAGCGCGTTGTCTTAGCTTGCACGAGGCAGCCAACGGCTGAGATGACGTGGGGCGGATTACACGCAACTCCGGGTTAACCACGCAAGTTTTTAAAGAGAAGCTGTTTCGCCCTCACGTCCAATGATTTGTTATGCTTTCCAATCACCTGTTGATTAGCTCTTCTGTTTGGTTTTTGTATCAACTCGTTTTAATAACCATTCGTCAATCGTTTCCAAATAGCCGGGCGCGTAGCCGAACCAACGGAATGGCTGATTCGGTTCAGGCATCACGAACATCTGATGATTAGCCGTCGGGAAAATTTTGACGGTGATGTCCTTACCTTGCGCTTTTAGTTTCTCTAAATTGGCGGCACTTTCCATTGCCGGAACGGTTTGGTCGCGCCCGCCGTAAACCCACAAAGACGGAACGGATAATTTTTGCAGAACCGGCAAAGGGTCAAAATCTATTACTCGTCGGTATGAGAGACGGCTTGGATGATTGACCGTCAACGGCGTTCCGAATTCGAGCAGCGGAAACCAACGCTCGCCTTTCGCCCGCTCGACTGCCGCTTCAAGCTCTGATAATCCTTTTCCCGTGCGCGTAACTTCATCGTCTTGTTTTAATAATGCAACTGCTTTTTCGATTTCGGCGGCGGAAAAATCTTTTTCGCGCAACCGAAATTCAGCGTCCCACCAACCTTCTCGCGCAACCGGAACGAACGTGCCTGACACATTTATCATAAATGCGACATCGGGCGACATCGAAAGCGCGAGCGGCGCAACCCAGCCAGATTGACTCGCGCCGATAAGTCCGATTTGTCGTTTATTTATATCTTTGCGGTTTTTCAAAATCTCGACGCACGCCGCCGCGTCACGCGCCAAATCATTAAAATCCGATTGTCGCCAATTGCCCGTCGAGATGCCCGTTCCGCGTTTGTCGAAAATCAGAGCGGCTACGCCTTTTCGGGCAAAATGATCGGCGAGAAAACGATTAATGTCGCGTTTTGTCGCGCCTGAGCCGTGCAGAAAAACAAGCGCGGGATGCCGGGTTTTCGTTTTTGGAAGCAGCAGAGTTCCGGCAAGAGTTACGTCACCGTTTTGACATCTTATTTCCTCTTGCGTGTAAGGCTTCGGTTTGGCGGCGGCGCGTTTGAGCGAAACTTGCGATTCAAAACCGAAGAGATTCCAAGAGCCAATCAAGGAATTTTTACTGAGCGTTCCGTTAAATACGACATTTCCGGCATCGGTCTGTAATTCAAATATTAAGTCGGGCGATTGATACGAAACGGTTTTTAAGGGAAATTCCAGCCCGCCGAGCGAGCGAATCGTGAGCGAGCCGGTCAAGCCTTTTTCGCCGCCTTTAAACTCCATCTCTAAAGGCAATTCGGTATTCTGCCGCACGGCTGCGCCTTCCCAATTGCCGACAATCGCTTTCTGTGCCGACACGATTGATACCGAAAGACTGCCAAAGAGCAATACAAAAGCGAATTGTCTCAATAAAATTTTCATTTTTATTTCTGTGCTTTGCATATATGCAAATGAAAGTTAAAAATTCTTTGCTTGCAGCCCCGTAAAGAGAAGCTCAAACTTGCGGTTCAACTCTTCAGCCAGCGAAAACGATTTGTCCGCTTCAATCCAATTGCGAAGGGTCGCGCTCCAAATGTCGAATATCAGCCGCACGGCTAACGCCGTATCGAAATCATCTCGCAATTTTTTCTTGCCTTTGTCGGCTTCCAACCACCCGGCATACAAAACCGAAACGCGCTCTTCTATATTCCCGTCCAACGCAATCAGCTTCGGCTGTTTGAAAACTTCCGGGTAAAGAGCATCTACCATTTGCCCTTCGCGTCGCAGCGTCGTTTCGATTGAATGGAAAAGTTTGGCAAAGCGTTTTTGCGCGTTTCCGGTTTTGATATTCTCGGCGTTGTTAATGAATTCGGCGGAAAGGCGGGCGTAATAATCCGTCAAAACATTTTGTTTAGTTGGAAAGTAGTTAAAAAAAGTTCCCTTGCCGACATCGGCGAGCGCGGCGATTTGGTCAATCGTCGTCGCCTCAAATCCTTGTCGCTCAAACAATTCAAACGCAGCATCACGAATTCGGGTTCGCCTCTTATCACGCCGAATCTCTCGGCGAGACAAAGAAGAATCTTTAGGAATTTTAGAAGATTCGAGCATAAGCGATAATCTGACTGCGGTCACTAATGACCAGAGTCAGATTATTATCCAAATATGTTTTTGTCAAATAACTTATAGCGGTTTGATTAGAAGTGACTACTGTGAAAAAGCGTCAACGATGTTTCTGATGTGCTTTTCAATTAGTTCGACATGCAAGAAGCATAACTCCGAGTTTAACGGACGACGTTCTTATCAGGCAAGTTGCTCGCGCCTCGCGTCCGATGCCACGTTTCGGCGACTGACAAGACAAATCAGTTTGTTTTCTCGCTGTAATTGATAATCGCTTCGAGAGCCGTATCGCGGTTCATTCGATATGCTTCAAAGGTCGGCGGCAAATATATTTGCGGCGCAATCCACGTTCGGCGGTCTTGCGGATACGCGCTCTGCCAGAGAAGGTCGGAAACATTCGCGGCAATCTTGCTATACGGCATTACGAATGGGTCTTCTTCACCGACGAAATTAGGGCTTGAGCCGGTCGGTTCGCCAACAAAGGTTGCGTTAGTGTCGCGTTCAAAAAACGTCGCGGCGTTTTGTGCGGCGGAGAAAACTCTGCGTCCGATGATAACGAACAACTTGCCGCGTTTGTTAATCTTCTCGTTTTTGATGAGTCCTTGCACAAGCGAAGGCAAAAGAGCGGTGTTGCCTCCGTTGTTCCAGCGCATATCAATGACTAATTTTTCAACCGCGTTTTCGTTGACAAACTTGAAAAGGCGTTCTGAAAAAGCCGCGATGGATTCCTTCTTGTCATTTCGGACGGTGTTGAATTGAAAATAGACGGTTTTGTTTTCGGGAAGATACTCGAACCAGTAGTTTGTCCCCATATTCTTCAAATAAAGCGGCACAGGCGCAGACAGAGTTTGCGGAAGATTAATCCACGTCGGCGGGTTCGGCAGCGTGTTCCAAATGTTCGGCTGCGTGGTGTCAGCGTCAAGCGTAACGACGCGCTCTTTGCCGTCCAAAGCGCGAAGCGAAAGCGAAACTTTGTGTGCGTCGGGAATCAAGCCGAGCGCGTGAACGAGCGGCAAATTTCGCATTCGATACGGCGCGACTTGTTTAATCCAAATCCCATTATCGCGGCTGATGGCGGGTTCAAGTCCTTTGACGATTTCATCGGGCGTGCGACTCCCGAATTTTAAGACTTGCGCTCCGAGCAAATCTTTGTATTTCGGGTCGGCGGAGATGATAAACAAGCCTTCTTCGAACAGATAAAACTGGACGGGCAAAGTTTGGATAAACTCCGGTCGGTTTCCGCCCAGCAAACCCGAATGCCCGTCGCCGACCGTCCGCATCAGCTTTGCCAACCCGACAATAATTTGCGCGTCGGTCAGCTTGGGAATTTCCCCGTTCAACTTCCCGGCGGCGGAATCAAACTCCGCCTCAGCCGTCCCGCGAAAAGTCGGATACGCCTTGCGTTTGACTTCACGAATCAGAAGCTGTAAATCGTATCGCCAGCCTTCTTCGCGCGACATTTTGCTCGTGTCAACCAACCCGACGATGTTTCGATAACGCGGCTCGCTGCGGATAGATTCCAAATCGCCGTCGGTCTGCGCGTGTTGCAGATTGATGAATTTCAACTCAAACGCCTTTTCGAGCCATTTCAACGCCAATTCTTTTTCGCCCGAAAGCGCGTAATTACAGGCGATGTTGTAAGCCGTGTTTGCCGAATCAAATCCGAGTTCGAGAGCTTTTTCATATGCCGCAATCGCGCGGGCGTAATTCTTCGCATTATAGTAAGCCGCTCCCAATTGATTCCAAGACCTGCCCTGCACGGGATTCATCTTAACGACTTTTTCCCACAGCGCGGCGGCTTCGCTCCACGCTTTCGCCATCGTCTTAGCTTCCGCCTGAGCAAGCGTTTCAAAGTAAGTTTCCGTCTGCGATTTTTGAGCAAAACCGGCTTGCGGTGTGAAAAACATACCGCCTGTCGCAAGAAATAGGATTAGTAGAAAAGATTTCATCGAAATAATTGAATGCGTCATAAAAGTTCTCCGAAAAAAATAACTATGGCGCAGTTGTTTGAATAATTCCCTGCGATGTAACTTGCCCGTTGCTCGATAATTCATCACCACGTCGCAGATAGATTGAGCCTTTCTCCGTGCTTAATTTGAACGTCTCGCCGCCGCTTCCTACTTTCCAACGACGCGCGTTCCGCAGAGAATCGTTATTATTCTCCGCTACTGCTAATCCGGCTTTGTTGCTCACGGATTCGGAGATTGTTTCAATAAAGGCGTTGACACCCGAACGAAGCGCAAGCGAAATCTCGCCGTCTTTGGTCCTTGCGGAAAGCTGCGTGAATCGTCCGTCAAGATTTATCTGACCGTCGCCGCTTATAACGGTCGCTTCGCCGTTGAAGTTTTTAACGTCAATTTGTCCGTCATCGGTTTCGAGGCGCAACCGTCCCTGCGCGTTACTGACTTCAACTGCGCCGTCTTTTGTCGTTAAATCCAAATCGCCGGTCACGCCGTCAATGCGGATGTCGCCGTCGCCGGAAGAAGCGTGTAGGTTCGCGTTACGCGGTACGTAAACTTCAAACTCAGCCGCCGCGCTGTTGCTTAAAACCTTTTGACCGTTGTAATTTATTTCGCGGCTAAATGCCTTATCGAAATCGGCGGCGATGAGAATATCGCCTTTGGACACATCGGTTTTCAGGTTTATTCCGCGCATCTCATAATCGTCCTGTGCGCTTTTGACGGCGGTTAGCTTTACTTCCGGCGTATCCCAGCGATGCACGGAAATGCGTCCGTCGAATGTTTTGATAACAATAATGGGAACACCGATTTCGCTATTGACAGCAAAAGTTTTTGATACATATTCAACGGCGCGAGGTTCGTTACGATTAACACCGCTCAAGTTTTGAGCCGTCGCTTTCGGATGAAAAACTCCCGCCGCCAGCAATAAAATAATTGAGAGTTTTGCAACCCTTTGGAAAAATTGATACATAATTACTCCTATAAATCTTTCTTCTATTAATCTTTCTGAGCCTAAGCGTTGCCGCGAGTGCCGCTTTGAAATAAAATTTATCGAAACGGCGGAAAGTAATCTGCGGTTAATCGCTTGACTTGTTTCAGACATTAACCCGAATAGATGTCGGAAGTCTTTCCAAAGTTCTGAAAGATTCCTGAAAGATTCTTGAATAAAGTTTTACCGTTCCGATGATTAAGCAAACAAAGCACTTTTACCAATTTGGTTCGTTTCGTATAGACCCTGCCGAGCGTCTCCTTCTGCGCGATGGTGAGAATGTGAGGCTGACTCCGAAGGTTTTTGAAGTGCTTCTTTATCTAGTGGAAAACCGCGGTCGGGTGCTTGAAAAAGACGAATTAATGAGAGAGATTTGGGCTGAAACATTCGTTGAAGAAGTTAACCTGGCAAAGAATATCTCGGTTTTAAGGAAAATACTCGGCGAAGACGGCGGCGCGGCGGAAGGTCAATATATTGAAACGATTCCGAAACGAGGCTATCGTTTCACGGCTGATGTCGAAGAGGTATGGAACGAAAATGACGCTGCCAAATTCGCCGACGAAGAAAATGCTGATACTGACGTTCAAGAAAATGAGACTTTTGAAGCAAAGGTGGAAGAATCATTAAAAATCGAAGAAGAGTTAAAAAAAGATGTTGATGTAATTCAACCTGAAAATCTCAATTCACAATCTTCCAAATCTATCAAAAGAAACCGTCTCGTCTGGCTTCTCGGTTTTGCCGCTTTTGCGATTGTCGCTGTTGCGGCAATCTGGTTTGTCGTTTCCCGCTCGATGACTAATCCTTCACCTTCCGCTTCTCAAAAAATTATTCCGTTCACCACTTTTCCGGGCAGCGAATCCAATCCGGCAATCTCGCCGGACGGAAAGCAGATTGCATTTACCTGGCGCGGCGAAAGCGAAGACAATGTAGATGTCTATGTCAAACTCGTCGGCGCGGGCGAGCCTCTTCGTTTGACGAGCGATCCAGCCATCGAGTACAGTCCCGTCTGGTCGCCTGACGGAAGTCAAATCGCTTTTCTTCGAGAATCACCAACGGGCGTCGGCGTTAGTATTTACGTCGTCCCTTCTCTCGGCGGCACGGCGCGTAAATTGGCGGACACTTACGGATTGCCTTTTTCGTGGTCTCCAACCGGAGAGTTTTTAGCGATGGCTGAAAAAAATTCAAGAGAAGAACCTTTTAGTTTGTTCCTGCTTTCAACTAAAACGGGCGAAAAACAAAAGTTGACGAATCCGCCCGCTCAATCTTACGGCGACCGCAATCAGGTTTTTTCGCCGGACGGCAAAACTCTGGCATTCGTGCGAACAAGCGCCATTGACGTAGAGGATATTTATCTTCTGCCCGCTGCCGGAGGAGAACCGCAGCGACTTACTTTCGATAACAAATTTACCGGCGGATTGGACTGGACTGCTGATGGGCGCGAAATCGTATTTTCGTCAACTCGCGCCGGCAATCCTAACTTATGGCTAATTTCCGTCACCGGCGGAACGCCGCAGTTGTTGCCGGGAATAGGAACAAACGCGGTTTCACCAACCGTCTCGCGGCAGGGCAATCGTCTGGCGTATATGCAAGCGACGGAGGACTCGAACATCTGGCGAATTGAATTATCGAATCACAAAGCGCGGGCTGATTCGCCGACTAAGTTGATTTCCTCGACGCTCAATGATTACAGTCCTGATTTTTCTCCCGACGGCGGCAAAATAGTTTTCGGTTCAAATCGGTCTGGATACTGGGAGATTTGGCTGGCTAACAATGACGGCTCAAATCCGCTCCAAATAACTTCTATCGGAGGCTCGCTAACCGGCAGCCCGCGATTTTCGCCCGATAGCCGCCGCATCGTTTTCGATTCGCGCCCGGATGGAAACGCTGATATTTTTATAATCAATGCGGAAGGCGGAAATCCGCGTCGGCTTACGACAGAAAATACCGAAGATATTTTGCCGAGTTGGTCGCGCGACGGGCAATGGATTTACTATTGTTCAAACCGCAGCGGTAAGCAGCAGATTTGGAAAATGTCGCCCGAAGGCGAGCGACCGACGCAAATTACAAAACAAGGCGGATACGAAGCCCTCGAATCTCCTGACGGAAAATATCTTTTCTACACGAAAGGACGCAACACTGCCGGCATCTGGAAAATTCCGGTCGAAGGCGGCGAGGAAACCTTAATTCTCGACCAACTTCGCGCCGGTTTTCTGCGCTACTGGACGGTTGTGGATAAAGGCATTTATTTCGGCACTAGAGTAACTCCTACTCCGACTATCCAATTCTTCGACTTTGCCGACAGTCAACTAAACGAAGTTATCAAACTCGACAAATCTCTTTTGGTGGGAAACAGCGGGCTGGCAGTTTCTCCCGACGGAAAGTGGTTGCTCTTTGCACAATTAGACCAAAGCGGCAGCGATATAATCTTGATAGACAATTTTCGCTGACGTTAAATGAAATCATCATTAAGCTATTTTTAAGGACTAATTTTAGATTGTTCCACAAAGCTATAACCGGCTACATATTTTTCCGTCGCGGTGGCGGCGAAGGTTAATTTATCTTCAGTTAAAAAATGCGTGACGCGCACAAGTTCGATGCGGATTGCCCAAATGATTTCAGTCTTTAATCGAATTTAAATCAAACACGCGCCTTGATTCGGAGTAGTGAAACCACGGATTCGCTCATCCGAAAATTCCTCAAGCAATCGCAAAGTGCAATCGGTTGAACCATTGTTGACAACAATAACTTCCCAACGCGATTCGGTTTGACTCATCACGCTTTCAATAGCTTTCCACAGCACATAAGCGCGATTATAGGTTGGCATGATTATTGAGAGCATCGGTTTCATCGCCTAAATTTTCCGAAAGCACGATTATTAAGCGAAGCTGTCGAACGACTGAGATGACGCGGGCGAAACCACTACGCACAACTCTGAGTTAAACAAAATATGTTTTTAAGAGGCAAGCTGTTTCGCCTCGCGTCCATTGATTTGTTCGGCGGCGGTTGTCGCATCCAGCGATTTGG
>JBPCPU010000102.1:0-13451 GCA_050998795.1 Pyrinomonadaceae bacterium | reverse complement strand
CTGGAAAAACCGGACACAATTTTAATGAAAGAGGCAATCGAAGAAGTCAAAGAAAGAATCAGCCAATTAGGGAGTATCCATCAGAGGAAAGTTGCTAATTCTACTACCTAATTGGCGAAGGTATTGTAGAATCGGTAGCGGTATTTTCTTTAACCGTGTTTTATTACGAACTTTTGACGATGCAAACCTTACCGAATCACGGGTCAGTTTTAATTCGGGAAGCCTTTCTGGACCATCAAACTTTAACACGGACAATTGTTACAGCACTCCGACAGCGGCGACATTGAACGATTACAACTCACCTAAATGTACCTTTTTAAGGCAAGTTCGATTTCCGAATGTTTTGACGCTTGAAGATTTACGTCGTATCGAAGCGAGTCTGCCGCTGCTGGCAAACGGACAGCGTTCAACCGGCTTTACCGATGCTTCGACTAATTTACGGCGAATTGACCCGAATATCCAAATTCCTGAAAGCTATCAATTCAACATTGGTTTTGAACGTGAAATCTTCAAGAGCATCGTTCTTGAAGCAAATTACACATATAATAAAACAGTTCGTTTATTCCGCGAGTTTAATGTTAACGGATACGGATTGCCCGACGGCTTCAAGGATTACAACGATTATTTAGTCAGAGGTAACAGAAACTCGTCTTTTGTTTTTTTCAACGGCGACCCGAAAGACACAACGACCGGCGTAGTAATAAGCGGCGGAATAACGCGGGTTAATCTTGCTAATCAAAATGTTTCAACGGCGGCAGCCGCGCCGATTGGAATTGCCCGCGCCCAATTATTAGCGCAGCTCGGACGTAGAATAAACAGTAATCTCAACGACAATATTGACCAGGTAGCATCAATCGGCAACAGTCTTTACAACGGCTTAACGATTGAATTACGCAAGCGTTACCGCAAATTCGGTTACGGCTTTGGAGGTTCTTTCCGTGCTGCATATACACTTTCAAAACTTTTGGATGACGGACTCAATAACACGACAAACGCCCAGACAGACGGAGATTTCGCATCAGAATGGTCCCTCGGTCGTCAAGACCGTCGTCATGTTTTTGCGTTTTCCGGCGTATTTGATTTACCCAATCGGCTGTTAGGTTTGAAACTGTCGCCTATTTTGAGATTAGGTTCAAGTTCAAGATTTGATTTGGGCAACGGTGGTTACGACCGCAACTTAAACGATAACAGCAATGACCGTCCGAATTTCACGGGAAATCTTGATGACATTCGTTACCGTGAACCGGGTGATCCGTTTCCGCAAAGTCTTGTTAACCAACTTTCTTTTGCACCTATCGGCAGCGCAGGCAATTTGCCGCGTAATGCCGGCAGAGGTCCAAAACTATTTCTTTTTGATATGAATTTCAGCCGCGAAATTCGTTTTAGCGAGCGTTTTCGTTTGCGTCCAAATATTGAAATAGGTAATATCTTCAACTCAAGAGTTTTCACTTTTGGTTCGGAATTTATTGATTTAACTCCAGCCGGAATTAGTCAATCGAACTTTTTGATTCCGACACGCACTTTGCGTCCGCGTCAAATTCGACTCGGTTTAAGATTTGATTTTTAAGAAAAATTAAATTTTTCTTGCAGCGAGATTGTTTTTCTAAAAAGCAATCTCTTTTTTTACTTGCAAGTAAAAAATTTAATGACTAAACCTTATCAATTATGATAATTTTAAAATATTGAACAATTTTGTTCAAAAAGTTTTATGATTAATAACAGTGCCTTAAACAAACGGGACATTACCGTAACCGAAGTTTCTATTGAATCGGTTTTGCTCGACGCCGACCTTTTCATCAAATATCGTTCGCCGGAAAAAGCCTTTAGTTTGCTTCGTGAATCAATGGAACGCAGTCCGCGCTCGATTTCTCTGCGCGAAAAGATGCGTGAAATCTGTATTTCGCAGAAAAATCTCAACGAAGCGGCTTCTCAATGTTTGGCATTAGTCAGTTTATATATTGGGCGTGAAGAATTTGATTTGGCTTATGACCGTCTTCAGGAAGCGAAATTGCTTGACCCGCGCATTTCGGTTGCGCCCGGACTCGAAGCGATTCGCCGCGCTCGCCGACCGGATTTTGCCGTCAACCGCGATAAAACGCCGCAAAAAGTTCGCACTGACGTTACCTTTGCCGGAAATATTGCCTTTGTCGGTATTTTTGATGCCGTGCAGGTGATTGAAAATTCGCGGATGACCGGCTTGTTAGTTATCAAATCTGATTTACATTTAGCAAATGTTGCGTTTAACGAAGGCAAAATTGTTGACGCTGAAGCCAACGAACATAACGGTGTCAGAGCTTTTCGTGAAATTATCGAAATCAACAGCGGAACATTTGAATTTTCCACTTCCGAACACGAATTTCCCGTCGTTATCAATGTTTCAAGCAATACAAACTTCCTGCTCGACGTTCTAACCGCGCTCGACAATGAAAGAGCCGAAAAACAAGGCTTGCGAAATTTGAGCGATGAAGACTTTTAACCAATTACGAATTTCAAACTACGAATTACGGAATATCTTTCTTCATTCGTAATTCGTAATTTGAAATTCGTAATTGGTTTGTAATTTGACTTAACCCAACGAAAACCACAAAATATAGTGCTAATCTTTCCCTTAAAGCACTATACAATGTTCAAACTCCAACGCTTAGAAATCACCGGCTTTAAATCCTTTGCTGAGTATACCGAAATCGTTTTTACGGGCAGCGGAATCACGGCTGTCGTCGGACCAAACGGCTGCGGAAAATCAAATGTCAGCGATTCTATTGCCTGGGTTTTAGGCGAGCAACGCGCTAGATCTCTACGCGGCGAAGATATGAAAGATGTCGTCTTTCAAGGCACGAGCAAACGCAAGCCAAGCGGAATGGCGGAAGTCGTTTTGCATCTTGTCCGCGACGACGAAATGCTTTTTGAAGCTGACGAAGACGAACTCGGCGATATTGATGAAACATTAAGCGAGATTGACGAAAAGGCGATTGATATTGACGAAATCGAAGCACGGGAAACAGGCGGCAGTCAGCAGTTGGCAGTTGGCAGTGAACGGAATAGCTTTCACACGGAAGAAATTGAAATTGAGAGAGTTCAAGCGGCGCAAGTCGGTTCGATTCAGACGATTCAAACCAAAATAAAAACTAAACGACATTGGAAACCGCGCAGTTTCGCGCTTGAATTTGCGCCCGGCGAAGCCGTTTCCGTAACGCGCCGACTTTATCTTTCCGGCGAAAGCGAATATCTGCTGAACGGAAAAGCCTGTCGCCTTCGTGATATTCAAGATTTGTTTGCCGGAACGGGACTTTCGAGAGCGCATTACGCGCTGATTGAACAAGGAAAAATCGGGCAGATTTTATCTTCCAAACCTTCCGACAGACGAAATTTAATCGAGGAAGCCGCCGGAATTTCCAAATTTCGCACGCGCCAACGCGCCGCCGAAGCGCGGCTTGAATCAGCCAAAATAAATTTGAGCCGCATTTCCGACATCGTTTCGGAAATTGATAAACAAGCAAACAATTTGCGCCGGCAAGCTGCCAAAACTCGACGTTATAAAATTCTGCGCGAGGAATTCCGCGAACTTTTGCGCCAAACATTTTCCGCCGAAGGCAAATATTTATCGGATTTAGTTGATGAACTGGAAGAAAAACTCAAAGAAGCGGAAAAAGCGGAACGCCGCATTTTTTGGGATGTGGCGGAAAAAGACGATAATTTCCGCGAAGCCACAAAAAAGGCGCGTGAAGCGGAAGAAAATTTATCGCGCCTTCGCGCCGCGCATTCGGAAAACACTTTAGAGCGCGACCGAAACCAGCGCGAGCAGCGTTATCAGCAAGAACAAATTACGAATTTGAATGCGCGTTCGGAAGTTTTAAAAAGCGAAATCGCAGCAACTGAACAAAGGCTTGGACTTTCTAAGTCGGAAATCGAAAGACTAGAAAAAGACGAACGACGAGAACGCGCCGAAGCCGAAAAAGCCGAAACTTCT
The DNA here is from genome assembly GCA_050998795.1 of Pyrinomonadaceae bacterium. GTDB lineage: Bacteria > Acidobacteriota > Blastocatellia > Pyrinomonadales > Pyrinomonadaceae. Next base: position 9,484 of record JBPCPU010000102.1, on the reverse strand, counting down.
CTGCGCGAAGTTGAAGGCAAATATCAGGCGAAAGTCAAAAATTTGCGCGAAACGGAAACCGAACTTGAAACCGAACGCGCCGATTTGATGGCGCACACATCAGCCGTTGAGCGTTTTGCGGAAATCGAACGCCAAATGGAAAACACGCTTGAGCGTCTGCGAGAAAGACTGGAAGGTTTGAAGCGCGAGCGCGAACGTGCCGAAGAAACTCAAGCCGAATATACAAAGGAAGCGGAAACACTTGAGAGAAATCTAACTGCGGAACGAGAAAAATTAATAAAATTACACGCTGAAAAACAGGAATTATTGGTTGAATCAGGCGAAGCGCGAACCATTCTGCAAAATTCCGAAAATATATTAAAGGATTTGCGCGAAGAATTTTCCCGCACAAAACATCGGCTTGAAACTTTGCAGGAACTCGAAGAAAAACGGACGATTTACGCGCCGACGGTGCAGAAACTTTTTGCCGAACAAGCGAAAATCGGCGTGAAGTTTTTGGGAACTTTGGCGGATAAATTTAATGTTGACGAAAAGGCGGAAAAGGCAGTTGAAAATCTTTTCGGCAATTTTTTGCAGACGATTTTGGTTGAAAGCGCGGAAGATGCGCGGAAAACGATTGTTTATCTCAATGAAAATAATCTCGGACGAATTTCAATTTTGGTCTTTTCTCCCGCAAAGGCGCAAAGTATTCAAGGCAAAAGTGAAAAGGCAAAAGGCAAAAGTGAAATCGAAGACCAAAGACCGAAAATCGAAGATTTTTTAGGCATTTCGGATGAGATTGCCGAACTTCTCGACGAAGTTTTGCCGCGTGAAATGGCGGCGCAATTGGTTGAAGATTTTCACGCGGCAAAAGTTGAAAGCGATGAGATTTTTGCAACTTTTGACGGCGATTTAAATTTTGGCGGGAAACTTTTCGTTAGCGGAAAGGCAAATGCTAACGAGAAAAACTCGTCGCTGTTAGCGTTCAAGCGCGAGTTGCGCGAACTCAAAACAAACAGCGAAAAGTTGGGCAAAGAAATCGAAAAAGCCGAAAGAGAAACGGAAAAAGCGAGTTTGTGTTTGGTTGAAAAAGAAAATGAAATTGTAGATTTGCAATCGCTAATCGTAAAAGTCGAGCGCGAGTTACTCGGTTTGGAAATTCGGGAAAAATCAATCAAACAGGAAATCGAACGCGCCGAACGGCACAAAAAAGTTGTCGCGGAAGAAACAAAGCAAATCGAAACGGAACTTGCGGAAATTCAGGAAAAGCAGAAGGAAGCGAAACTGAACGCCCAAAAAGCCGAAAAAGCACGAAGTGTTTCAGCGGAAAAATCAGCCGACATTACACGAAAATTGAACGAAGCACGGGCAAAAACCGAAAATGAAAACGCTGTTTTGAACGAGAAAAAAACTTTGGCGGCGACATCAAATGAGCGTCGGCGTTCCGCACAAACGGCTTTGCGGCGTGTCGAAAATGAGTTGAAGGAACTTGAATCACGCCTCGCCGGACAAAATCTGGAAGTTCTGAAAATCGAAGGCAAGCAGAAAGATTTGACCAAATCAAACACGGAAATCAAACACAAAATCGCAATTGCCGAAAATGAGCGGGAATTTGAGCAAAACGAACTCACGACGGCAACCGCGCATCTAAAACTTTCGCGTGAACAGGCAGATGTGATGAGTTCGGAACTTGCCGAACTCAATAAACGGTCAGCCGAAGCGCGAAATGAACGTGCCGCATTTGAAATTAGACAAGCTGAAACCATTACGAAATTAAGAAATGTTCATGAAAAATGTTTGCAGGATTTGAACTTGTCGTTAGTTGAGTTGATTGAAAATACGGAAATCGAAAGCGATTTTGATTTTGCAGAAGCGCGAAAGATGGTGGATGATTTGCGCGACAAACTCGAAAATTTCGGCGCGATAAATATGCTCGCGCTTGAAGAATTATCGGAAACCGAAGAACGGCTTTTATTTTTGACTTCGCAGCGTCAAGACATAATTGACAGCATCAACGCGGCGGAAGAAGCGTTGCGCGAAATAAAAGAGCGTTCACGCGAAAGGTTTCGAGATGCGTTTGCCGCGATAAACCTTAATTTCACCGAGTTTTTTGGAGAACTTTTCGGCGGCGGCAAAGGCGAAATGTCTTTGCTCGAAGCCGAAGACGTTCTCGAAGCCGGAATTGAAATCGTCGCGCAGCCGCCGGGCAAACGTCTGCAAAATATACTTTTATTGTCGGGCGGCGAAAAAGCGATGACGGCAATCGCGCTCGTTTTGGCAATTTTTCGTTATCGTCCCGCGCCGTTTTGCCTTCTGGACGAAGTTGACGCGCCGCTTGACGATGCAAATATCGGGAGATTTGTTAAAAAAGTGGCGGAAATGGCGGAAAAAACGCAGTTTATTGTCATCACGCATAACAAACGCACGATGGAAGCGGCGAAAGCATTATATGGCGTTACAATGCAGGAAGCCGGAATTTCAAAGGTTGTTTCGGTCAGATTTGAATAGATTTTTCAAGATTGGAGTAAAGAAATGAGCGTAACTGTTGCAGAAAATTTTGTGTTGGATAAATTTACGGCGGTTGATTTTCTCATCAACGGAAGCAGAGGAATAATTTTGCTTAACGATATTTCTTGGGAGGAATACGAACTTTTTCTGCAAGATTTTGCCGAACAACCGCATTGGCGCATAGCTTACAACGAAGGAAGATTAGAAATTATGCCGACGACACCCGAACACGAAGATTATAGCTTTTCTTTTCATAATTTTGTTTTAGCTTATTGTGAAAACTTTGATATGGAACTTGAAGGGCGAGGTTCTGCGACATTTCGCCGCCAATTTCTAAAAAAAGGTATTGAACCCGACGAGTGTTTTTATATTCAAAGCGCGGAAAAAGTTTTGGGCAAAAGACTTCCGACGAAAGATTTTCCCGTGCCTGATGTTGCGGTAGAAATTGACTTGTCCACCGAATCGCTTGATAAATTCCCGATTTACGCGGCTTTGCAAGTTCCCGAAGTTTGGATTTACGACGGCGAAACGGTTTCCTTTTATGAACTTGAAGCGGAAAACTATCATCAAATTTCCCACAGCCGCGCTTTGCCTTTACTTTCGGCGGAAAAATTGGCAGAGTTTCTGAAATTGAGTCAAACTAAAGGACAAACCTTTGCGTTGAAAAGTTTCCGAAATTGGCTGCGTGAGCAGCAAAGAGCGGATTCGGAATAATCAGTGATAAATAAAAGATGAAGAAATTAAAATTTACAATTTTATTTTTAATAACAATTTTGGCTTTAACAAATTCGTTTTTTGCTCAAACCAAAAAGCGGAATTCCAAAAAATCAATTGCCAAGCCAACCGCAACCGTTCAGCCAAAACAGGAAGAAATTCAGCCTGACGTGATTTCTGCGCCGAACACTCCGGGCAAAAAAAATGAGCGTCCGACAGACGAAAACGAAAAAAACAATTTACTTTCGGCTAAGTCAGCGAAAAATTCGCCGGTTTATTTTTACGAATTTTCGCAGCCTAATTTTCTGGTTTCACAAGTTTTTATTGAACACGACGAAAACGGCAAGGGTAAAATCACGTTTTTGGAAAAAGGCTTTGCCGAAACGGTTTCCGACCCGATTCAACTTTCGGCGGCGACTTTGGAAAAGGTGAAAATATTGTGGCAAACCTTAAACTTTTTTGAATCCGGCGAAGTTTATCAATCCGCCGAAAGAAATTACGCGCATCTCGGCACGATGAAAATAAAGATGAAAAAAGAAGGGCGCGAAAAAACCGCAGAATTTAATTGGACGGAGAATGTAAATGCAAAAACTCTGGCGGATGAATATCGCAAAATCGGGCAGCAATTTGTTTGGATGTTTGATATTAGTGTGGCGCGTGAAAATCAGCCGTTAGAATCACCGCGCATGATAGATTCGTTAGATTCCCTGATTAAACGCAATGAAATTTCCGATTCAAACCAGATGATTCCTTTTTTGAAAGAATTGAGCGACGACGAACGCATTCCGCTGATTGCCCGAAATCACGCGGCGCGATTGATACAGCAAATCGAAAAACAGATGGCAAAAAAGAAAGAGGAGAAAAAATGACAGGCGTGGTTATTAGAGAAGAATCCTGCCGATTCGGAAGAAATTTGTCATAATACCGATTCAAATTGGAATGTGCGTAAAGAGGCGGAAGCCCGACTGTCAAGGAGGGCTAATGGATTGAGAAAAGCCCGCGCTCACACTTGGGCTTCCGCCATTGATACGCACAACTATTTACGGCGCAGTTCTTTGATTCTTTTCAACAATTGCGGCGTGAGTTTCGCGGTTTGAAAAAGCGAACCTGAGGCGAAATATTTGGCAAAACCGCGAAAAGTTTCAATTGCATTTGCACCATAAGGCATCCACCAGGCGTTCGGCAAAATCGCAACTTTGTTGACGTGAATATGCTGCGGCTGAACAAGTTCCATCAAGCCTTCAACGCCGTGCGTTCTGCCGTTGCCGGAATTTTTGAAACCGCCCCAGGGAGTTTGTCCGATGCCGTGCGTGTAGAGAACTTCGTTGACGCAAACCGTTCCGGCTTCGATTTGTTCCGCAACGCGCTTTCCTTTTGCTAAATCTCGCGTCCAAACGCTCGCCGTGAGTCCGAATTCCGAATCATTCGCAAGTTTTATCGCTTCTTCTTCGGTTTTAAAAGTTGCAATCGGAAGAGTCGGACCAAAGGTTTCTTCCTGCATCGCGCGCATCGAATTATCCGCACCGGAAATGACGGTCGGCTCAAAAAATAAACTTTTACTTTTGCCGCCGGTTAAAATCTTCGCGCCGTCTTTCTCAAAACTCGCAACGTGATCGGCGACGATTTTTAATTGTCTTTCCGAAGACATTGCGCCGATGTCCGTCGCCTCGTCGCTGCCCAAGCCTTGTTTTAATTTTTTTGTTTTTTCAACGATTTTTCTCGTTAATTCTTCCGCAGCAGATTCCTCGACATACAATCTCTCAACCGATGAACATGATTGCCCGGAATTGCAAAACGCGCCCCAAATTGCGCCTGCGGCGGCGAGTTCGAGATTTGCATCAGCGAAAACAATCATCGGGTCTTTCCCGCCAAGTTCGAGAACAACGGATGTTAAATTTTTCGCGGCAGATTCGGCAATCTTCTTTCCCGTTGCCACGCTTCCCGTGAACATAATCTTGTCGGGCGCAGAATCAACCAACGCCGCGCCTGTTCGTCCGTCGCCTGTGATTATTTGCACAACATTTTCAGGAATGCCGACTTTTTGAAAAATCTCGCCGATTTTCATTCCGACAAAAGGCGTGAGTTCCGAAGGTTTTAGAACAACCGTGTTTCCCGCCATCAAAGCCATCGCCGTTTCGCCGAGCGGAATCGAAAACGGATAATTCCACGCGGGAATAATTCCGACCACGCCGAGCGGTTGATAAACGATTTTCGATGTGCGTCCCAAAAGACCGTAAAGACCAATATTTATTTTGCGCGACTTCAAAATTTTCGCCGCGTTTCGTGCGAAATACTGCATTAAATCCAGCACGGGAGCGATTTCCATCGAGAGCGATTCGGCAACCGGCTTGCCGGATTCGTCAGAAATAAGACGCGCTATCTCGTCGAGTTCCGACAAAATTATTTCTCGCGCCCCCATTATAAATTTGGCGCGTTCTCGAAACGAAGTTTCCTTCCAATTTTCAAATGCTTCCCGCGATTTTTCAACCGCTTCTTTGACCGCTTCGGCGGAAGTGTTCGCCACGCGCCCGATTTCTTCGGTGGTCGCCGGATTATAGGAAATAATTTCGTCTTCAGTTTTTTGAAAAGAAAGAACCGCGTTCATCGTTTTGCTCCTTTGCTTGAGAATAATTTAACCCGCGCCGTCTTTGCTAAATATAAAACGAAAGCCTTCAATTTAATAATCGCCGATTAATAATCGCCGAAATTTTTTATCGCCACGACATCGCCGACAAATTTTCCGCGAGCGATTATGAGGCGTTTGCCGTCGCGCGCGAAAACGTAATTGAAAATCGTGTCGGATTTAAAGTCGGTTATCGGTTGAAGCATTCCGCCGGACAAATTTTGTTTCCAGAGATTGTCAACGGAATTTTCGGTTTTGCTGAAAATCAGCGCGTCGCCGTTTCGCGTCCAACGCGGCGGGTGATAGTTCCAGGAGAATTGAACAACCGGAAAAGTTTTGAGCGGCGAGCCTCCGTCCGATGAAATTACGACGAGCGTCGCCGGTTTAACGGTGCTGTCGCTCGGTAAGATGCAGGCAATCATTTTGCCGTCGGGCGAAAAGGTTGGAGATACGCATTCAAAATCGATTAATTGAGTCGCGTCGCCGCCTTCGATTGAAATTCTCCGAAGCAATGTTTTACCATTTGCCAGCGAAGCATAGACAATCGAATTTCCGTCGGACGAGCAGTCCGGCGCGCTATCAAACGAATCACCGGAAGTTAATTGCCGAACGTCCGAGCCGTCGGCGTTCATCCGAAAAAGATGCCGGTTTCCGGCGCGGTCTGAAGCGAAAACCAGAAAACGATTATCCATCGTCGGGCAAATCTCGGTTTCGTGAAAAGCGTCGGTAGTTAAAGGCTTGCCCTCGCGTTTCCCGCTTTTTTCGCTCATCAACCATAAATCAAAATCATCGCCCGCGCGTGTCGAATACACGATGCTTCCGTTCGAAAGCATCGCTAAACCGTGCGAGCCGTCATTGACACCGGTCGTCAATTGTTCGGTGCGATTTGTCGCGCTGTTCGGTTCAATTGCCCAAAGCTGCGAGCTGCTTTCGTATAAATCGGCGACCAGTGTCGTTCCGTCCTTCGTTACGCCCATTCCGTAATTGCCGTAAGTATTTAATTCTTTGGTAATGCGGCGCAGGTCGCCCGCCGGATACGAGAGAAAATAAATTTGATTGCCCGTGCGCGGCTGCTGTCCGATTAGCGCAATGCCGCTTCCGTCCGGCATCCAACTCATTTTCCCCGTATCAATCAACGCTTCGTTGGAGAGCTTTTTGACCGCGCCGTTTTCCGTTTCGACGACAAAGACGTTCATCTGCGGCGAGTTATCTTTATTTTGGGTAGGATTTTCCACCGCGCCGAAAGCGATTAATTTTCCGTCCGCCGACCACGCCGGACAAACGCCGAAAGCCATTTCATCATAACGGCGCGTCAACAATTTCCGTTCGCCGCTTCCGTCCAGCGCGGCGATTATCAAATTATTTTGTTTCTGCTCCGGCTCGTCGCGGAAAAACGCTGCACGCACTCCGTCGGGCGAAAGCGTGAACATATATCTGACACCGCCCAACAATCTGGTCGGCTGTCCGCCGAATACGGGAATGCGATAAAGCGTGCCGTCGGGGTCGCGTTTGTCATAAGTAATGTAATAAATGAACGCGCCGTCGGGCGAAAATGAAATTGAACCGAAAATGTGGTCGTCGGGCGCGAGCAATTTTACTTCAGTGTTGGTTTCGACCTGCCGCACGTAAAGCATTCCTTCACCGAGCGTATAGTTCTGGATATAAGCGACGAATTTTCCGTCCGGCGAAATGGTCGCCGCGCCGACTTTGCCGCTGTTCGTAATTCGCGCAACCGTCAGTGGATTTTGGATTTTAGATTTTGGATTTTGGATTGGATTTTCCTGTGTCGTGCCGGATTTATTCCAAACAAAAATCACAGTCGCCAGAGCGGACAACAAAATTAAAGACAAAATCGCTAAAGTCGTTTTATTACGAAATACGGAATGTGAATTTTGTAATTTTAAATCTGAAGTTTGAGATTCGGAATGACTTTGGACTTTGGACTCTGGACTTTGGACTCTTTCCTCGCGGACTTCGGCAACAAAGCGATAACCGCGTTTCGATACGGTTTCGATAAATTTATCCGCTTCGTTTTCGCCTAATGCTTTGCGAAGGCGAAAAATGTGATGCGAAAGATTTGCTTCCTCGACAAAGCTGTCCGCCCAGACGCGCCGGATAATTTCTTCTTTTGAAATGACGCGCCCGCCTGATTCAACCAATACGCAGAGAATTTCCAAAGCCTTCGGTGTCGCGTCAACGACAGAATTATCGCCGTCGAACAAGACGCACCTCTCCGCGTCAAGGCGAAACTTGCCGAATTCATAAAAATTTACGGCGGGCGGATTCATCAGAAATTTTGAATCTCCGTTTTGTAGGCTTTCTGCTTCAACATCTTAACAAAAAATAAAGAAAAAATAAAGAAAAATTAACCGTAAAAACAAGCGGACGTAAAGGATTTTAAGGTAACAAAAAGCGTATTGTCGGGTTCATTCGGGCAAGACCGGCAAAATTGTCTGTCGCTCAAATTTCAAATAATGTGCAATGAAGGAGAAAAATTTATGAAGAAAATTTCGGTAATTACATTCGCGTTTCTTTTAGCCGGCAATTTATTCGCCGACAAAATACTGGCGCAGACGCGACCTGATTTGGTCGTTTCCCAGGTGGCAATCAAGAAGGACGCGCAAAATCTTTTCGTGGATAAAATCACGGTTACGGTCTTAAACGCCTGCCGCCAATCAAACGCCGGAGAATCTTACGTGCTGGTTACTTTCAAGCAAAGCAATGCCAAAGACGCAAAGGCAATTTATTACATCGGCAACACGGTTAAGGCTTTGAAAGGCGGGGAAACTTTCGTCCAGACATTTGATGTTTCGGAAAAGAAAATCGGCGTCGGTAGATACATTTATGTCGAAGCCGACCCGTATAGAAAAGTTACGGAAGCGAGCGAAGACAATAATTGGCGAACTCTCAATCCAAACGATGCGGGAACATTCCTTAGTCAAGGTCAATGTTCGCCGAAAATATAGAGGAGAAGTGAAATGGCAACAGAAATTATAAAAACTTTAACTTTCGACCGTCCTTCCGTTTTCAATATAACTTCCAGTAATTCGGTTGATGCCGGCGTGGGAGTCGTTAGCGTTTCCGCCGGAAATTTTATTATTGAGCGAACAGACATATCAATGGCGGAAATTCAAACTTGGGACGCCAAATACACCGGGACAGGTATTGGATTAGGTTTTCTGCCCGTTACGATGAATTTCGGCTTAAGCAGTTTGCCGAGTAGCAACAACAGGATTTTTCAACTTCCCGGAAAAAGAATTAAGAGCGTTGACGATATTGCCGGCGGTTACATAATGCTTCAGTTAAGCGGCGGCGCTGGACTTGGCGGTTCTGCCGCGCTGATTCTCGTCGGAGCAAATAATGCTTTATTTTTGGGCGCGAATATACTTCCGGTTTTGCTCGGACCGACATTACCTTTTTTATTTTTGGGCGCGGCGGTCATGACCGGCGTTCAAATCGGTTCGACCAACCCGGGATCAGTCAGCATTGCGCGTGGAATAATACAAAAACCGGTCAAACAGAAATACTTTCAGTAAGGAGATGGCATGATGAATTGAACGGGGGCGATTATACTCTGATGTTGAAAGACGTTGGAGTAGAGAGGCAAGAAGCTGAACATTTTCATGTGGCATGATGACCACGTTAAGGAGATTAACTCCA
>JBPCPU010000039.1:0-9068 GCA_050998795.1 Pyrinomonadaceae bacterium | reverse complement strand
TGACTTCGGCTTGCAAATCAATAGACGTGAATTTCTAAGTAAAACTATAACCATAGTAAATACAGAACTTAGATAAATCCATTCGACTTTTAGCAATTGAAAGTTATTTCACAAGCGAAAGTCCTATTATGAATGAAATTCCAAGAGTAAAAGTAACCGATGAAGCGAAAAAAGTTATCGCCGAACTTCGCGCCAAACACGGAACTTCATAAATAATTCTATTGCCAGAACCGTTCATTTTCCCAATTATCAGGAAAGCCCATTGCGCCCGTCGGCGTGTTTGGATATTTCACGAATAAGGCTTTTAATTTTTCGACAAATCTTGTTTCGGGATTTATTTCCCGAAGCAAATACCACAAACAGCAGAGAAAATAATAAATCTTTTCATTGTTCGGCACGGACGCGGAAATCCATAATCTTGAAGGTTTGCGAATAATTTTCGGTTTGCTCGTCAAACTTCGGTTCCACAAACGGCTGTGATGAGCGCAGATGTTGCGGACGTAAGTAATGCTTCGTATCCAACTTTGCAGAATCAGCGATTCGTTGAGACCGAAATGTTTGGCGATGTCTTTTTTGGCTTGTGAAGAAAATTTGAGATTTTGATAAAATTTTGAAAGCAGTCCGAGCGAAAGAATTTCAAACGACATCCAAACCGGCGGAACTTCTTCTTCGTCATATTTTGTTTTGAAATGTTCGACAAAAATTTCGCTTGAGCGCGTTACTTCATTTTCGAGTTGATAGTTATGCTCGTTCATTCGCGCAATATCATCAAAATTTGAAGCCTCCCGAAACCAAAACGCGCCGCCAATCATTGCCGGTTGATAAATTAATTGGGTGCGAAAAGCGATTTCTATTCTCTCGATTGCATCGAAAATCAGAAGTCTTAACTCTCTGTCGAATAAGTATAAATCCAATACTTTTTCAAAGGTCGTGCCGTCGGCAAATTCGTCAGTTACTAAATCCTTAAACGGATACATATAAGCACTCAGCCTGTAATAACTGATGTTTGAAAGATATTTTTCCGCTTTGATTTTGTCTGAAATTATCAAACCGCGACTTTCGAGAAGTTTTATTTGGTCGGAAATTGTGAGCGGCGGTTTTGTGTATTTCATTGTCAGCGATAAAAAGAAAACCCACCGATTTGAGCATACCTTTCGGCAGAGGCTTGGCAGGTATTGTTAGCTATTAGCTTACATTCTTGAGTCCGTTATTGTCAAATTTCAACTATTGTTTTGCTATAATTTTACTATTATTCTGATACAATTTTACTTGCAATGAAAAACATTCCAAGAGTAAAAGTAACCGACGAAGCGAAAAAAATTATCGCCGAACTTCGCGCTAAAAACGGTGAATTGATGTTTCATCAAAGCGGCGGTTGCTGCGACGGTTCTTCGCCGATGTGTTATGCGGACGGCGAATTTATTGTCGGACGCGCTGATGTTTGGCTTGGCGCGATTGACGGCTGTGATTTTTATATGGCGAAAGACCAGTTTGAGTTTTGGCAACACACCGAACTGACGATTGACATAACGCCCGGACGCGGCGCGTCATTTTCGCTCGAAATCCCGCTCGGTGTACGTTTTGTGACAAAATCGAGAGTTTTCACTTACGAAGAATCGCAAAATTTAATCGAAACGCGGCTTGGTGATATGATTTAAAGTAAAAAGTAAAAAGTAAAAAAGCAAAAGTGAAGAATGCTTAATGAAATAAAGGGCTTTCCTATAAAAAATAAAACAAAGTAGGAAATGTTACAATTTTAGATGAAATTTAACTTAAAAAGTAACAAATATGCTACCTTGTCAAAAAGATAATAAGAGTTTTTTCCAGATTCTGCAAAATGCCGCAGATTTGGATTTACGCGATAAGCGAGGCAAAAAACACGATTTAGCGGTTGTTGCGCGTTGGCGTAACGCTGGCGGTTTTGTGTCACCGAGACGGCTGTTTATCAAGCATTCATCGGCACTTGAAGAATTATTATGAGAAATTGGTTTTAGCTTTGGGAGTCGAAAAGAGGCGACCTGCGAGCGCGTTCGCAACTGCCGCTAATTTTAGAAAAAGTAGCGGTTGAAGTTTTTGACCAATTGTTATTTGAGAATGCGCGGAATCAAATTAAATGGAGGCGAACGACTTTGGTTTGCCTGTGACGGGAAAGAAATGCGCGGAAGCATCGAGTCGGGAGCTAAAAGAGGCGAGGCGATAGTCCAAGCGGTTGCCCACGCGCAGCCGCGCTCGTGGCGGCACAAGATTATTATTCGGGAGTGAAAGAATCAGAAATACTGACAATGCGGCAGTTATTGGATAAAAGCGGAATATGCTCAGAGAAAGTGAGTCTTGATGCGCTCTCATTGCAATGCGCGAAACATTGGAATTGATAGCCGAATCAAAAGGCAAATACGTGGTCGGATTGAAAGACGCATCAAAAGCAATTGAAGAAACAGATAAGTCGGGAAACGGAAAATCAAGCAACGCTATTCAAAAATCGTGGAGTCGAAAAAGGACACGGACGAATAGAAACGCGGGTAATATGAATTCTATGACATTTTGGAGATGGAAAAAGACGCAAGATGGAAAAAGTGTCAAATCAAAACGCTGATTAAAGCCAAGCGGGAAAGAATCGCGCCTGAAAAGTGGAAAAAACAGTTTAGAAGAAAGCTATTATGTGAGTAATGAAGTCGGAAAGTATGAAGAATTAAGCCGCGCCATTAGACTTCATTGGCAAGTCGAAACGAATAATCATCTGCGAGACGTGAGTTTGAAAGAAGACGGACTGCGTTCAAAAAAAAGTCTTAAACCGAACAATGGCAGGAATAAGAACAGTGGCAACGGCAATTTTAGAGAAAACAAACTGTCAGAATAAAAAACTCAACTAGAGAATTTCAGCGATGATTTTGACAATTTGATTATAACATTAAAAACTATGAACTTTTTATAGGAAAGCCCTGTAACTCAGTTTCCTTGAGCTAGTGGCAATTGAAAAACAAAATGTTAACAGAACCTAGCAACTTGGGTTAAAACAAAACTTAAAAAGACAAAAGGTAGAAATGAAAAAAATAAAAGTTCATTTCTACCTTTAATTTTCAGATATTCCAGGAATTATTGAGGTTTTGAATTTGGTTTCGTATTCTGTAAAGCGGGCTTGCCATTATTATCTTTTGAACGATTTATGCCCGACCGCGTGATTGCAATTCGTTTTTCGTTTTTTGGTCCGTCGGCAACCGTAACCTTGATATTTCGGTAAGTTTTGCTTTGTGATTCGTCGGCTGGCAGGTAGCCGATGGAATACTGCGTTCTGAGTTCGCTGGCAATATCCTGCGCGATGGTATTGAGTTCGGTTAAATTATTTGGAAAAAAACTTTTACCGCCGGTTTCTATTGCCAGGCGTTCCAAAAATGCTTTGGCTTTGCTTTGCGGACTTTTGCTGATAAATCCGCCTTCTTTGCTCAATTCGTTGACAAATCCGATGACAAAAATCTGCACGTCGGTTTCACGCAAAAGGTCGTGAAGTTGGGTTTCCTTATAAAAACTGTCGCGGTCTTCGCCGTCCGTAATCAAAACTAAAGCGCGGCGTTTTCTGTCGTTCGGATTGTTTGTTTTTTCATAATCGGTAACTTTTTCCGCCGCCAGATAAACCGCGTCAATAATCGCGGTTTGTCCGCCTTCGATATAAAGATTATCGAGAGCGTCGTAAAGGTCGGTTTTATTTGGAGTAAAATCCTGCTCGATTTCGATTTTGTCGGAACTGATAAAACGAATAATACTTGTTTCATCATCAGCGCGATTGGTGTTGATGATAATTTTTCCGGCTTCAATAACTTTTTCGAGTTGGAAACGAAGTGAGCCGGAATTATCAATGACCAGCGTGTAATTGGTCGGGACTTCCGATTTTGAGAAAAACTCTATCGGCTGCAAAACATTATCTTCATAAATTTTGAAATCATTCTTTGTCAGATTCGTAACGGAACGGTTGTTGCGGTCAACGACGCGAACATTCAGGTTGACGAGTTCCGTATCAATTTTTATGGTTTCCTCAACGTCGGGCGTTGAAGACGGCGCGGCAATAGTTTTCGGCGGTGTCGGCGAAGCAATTTGCCGTGTGCGGTTTGCGTCCGGTTTGGTTTGCGCGTTTGAAATATTGAAATTGTAGAAAGCAAAAGCAAAGTTTAAGCTCAAGCAAAAAACAAGCAGTAAAATATTTTGTGTTTTTTTCTTCATTTTTCTCTCAATTATAATAGAAATTCTAACGGAAGTTTGTAGTTGGCGTGGCATAATAGCCATCACGACTTCTGACCGTTAGACGCGGAAGACCGCGCGGAGGTTTGACCTTAACTTTTGTTTTATGCCATTTTCCGTCCGGCTCAAAATCTTTGGGCGTAAAACCGATTGAGTATTGGTGGCGAAGTTCAAGCGCGATGCGTTCAAAAATTTCGTCAAGTTCGACATTCGTTTGCGGGTAAAAAGCCTTTCCGCCGGTAACGGATGCCAGTTCATCAAGAAATGCTTGTCCCTGCATTCCTTCCATACTGCTACCGTCTCTGCCGTCCTGAATCCCGACGGCGTAGACTACAACGTCCGATTCTTTCAGCAAACGGCGAACTTCACCGAAATTATAACGTGAAGCGTTATCTTGACCGTCGCTGATTATCAGCATCGCTTTCTTCTGGCGAGTTCCACTGGTTACACGCTCGATTCCCAAATAACAGGCATCATAAAGCGCGGTGCTGTTTTTCGGCTGCACCAGAGTTAATTTGCGGAGAACCGATTCACCGTCGCGGGAGCGGTCAAGCAGAAGTTGGGCGCGGCTGTTGAAGGCAATCAGAAAATACTCGTCCGAAGGATGACTGGTGTTGATAAAACGCTCAAGGGCTTTTCGCGCCTTGCCAATCTTTTCACCACTCATTGAAGCGGAAACGTCAAACAAAATACCGATGGAAACAGGCGCGTCGGTGTCGCTGAAAAATGTAATTTCCTGTTCGTTATTGTTATCGAAGATATTAAACGCTTCTTTTTTCAAACCCGAAACATAACGTCCGTAAAGGTCGGTAACGGTTAAGGTCAATGTTACCAAATCGGTTTTAATTTTAATCGGAGTTTCATTATCATCTTGCTGCACCGGCGGAGTTGGTTGGGCTTGCTGGGCAAAAGACGTAAAAGAGCCGAATAATAGAACGACGACTAAAAAAATCCACCGATGCGCGTTGCAAGAGCGGCTGACATACAAGAAACTTTTCACAGCCATATTTTCTCCGTTTAATTTTATTATATTCTATGTAACTAAATTTATTTCCGTAAGATATTTTTTTGATGTGAGCAAATTGAAATTCGTTGTTTTGTTATAATTGGATTCAGAGATAAATCGGTTTGCAACTTTTAATCGTAAAATGCGTGATATAATCAGGATTCAAGATTCAAGATTCAAGATTCAAGATTTAGGATTTAAGATTTAAGATTCAAGATTTAAGATTTAGGATTCAAGATTCAAGATTTAAGATTTAGGATTCAAGATTCAAGATTCAAGATTTAAGATTTAAGATTTAAGATTTAGGATTCCTAATTTTGAATCTTAAATCTTAAATCTTAAATCTTAAATAAAATATGGCTGAATTTATTTGTCGTTTAGGAACATCTTCGGGCGAAGTGATGACGCGCATTGTTGAAGCGACCGCTGCCGGTGAAGCGAAGGCAAGACTTGAAAGCGAAGGTTTTCGGGTTTTTGCCGTGTCGAATGCCGGGAAAGGTTTGACAGCCGTCTTAACGGGCAGAGCGAGCAAAAAAACGCGTGTCAAACCGGGCG
This sequence comes from Pyrinomonadaceae bacterium, assembly GCA_050998795.1. Classification (GTDB taxonomy): domain Bacteria; phylum Acidobacteriota; class Blastocatellia; order Pyrinomonadales; family Pyrinomonadaceae. Next base: position 3,277 of record JBPCPU010000039.1, on the reverse strand, counting down.
ATTTTTTGTTATTTAACCAGCAGCTTTCGGCACTTTTGCGGGCTGGCATTCCCGTTTTGCAATCAATCAGCCTTTTGAAAAATCGTTCGGGTTCGTCATCGCTTCGCGCTGTTTTGACGGATGTCGAAGAAAAAATTAAAAGCGGTGTGCCGCTCTCCGAAGCCTTTGAAGCACAGGGAATGTTCCCGAAAATTTACACGGCATCGCTTTTGGCTGGTGAATCGAGCGGTTCGCTCGACGACGTGCTGACGCGGTATGTCGAGTATCTCAAACGAAGCGTCGGCGTGGCGCGAAAACTGCGCGGCGCACTCGCTTATCCGTTGTTTTTGCTTCTGGCGGCAAGTTTTATGGTGGCGTTTCTGACGCTCTATATCGTGCCGCGAATGTCCGATTTATTCAAAGGATTAAGCACGAATCAAGGTTTGCCGACGGTAACGGTCATTGTTTTAGCGTTTTCCAATTTTGTCGCCGGTAATATCTGGTGGCTGTTGCCGCTGGTTTTGGTTTTGGTTTTTTCGCTCGTGATTTGGCTGCGAACACCGAACGGAAAACTTATTCTGCATAAATTTTTGCTTAAATTGCCGATTGTCGGTAACTTGATAAAACAAATGACGACGGCGCAGCTCGCACGTTCACTCTCGACGCTTCTCTCCGGCGGAATTACCGTTCCCGATGCTTGGGATATTGCTTCGGAGTCAATTACGAATTTGGAACTGCGCCGCCGCAGTCTGGCGGTTTTAGGGATGATACGCGAAGGCAGAGGTTTCACCGAAGCATTGGATAAAGCAAACTGGATGCCCGACCTTGCGCTCGATATGATTGGAATCGGCGAAAAATCGGGAAGTCTGCGCGAAATGCTTGATGAAGTCGGAAACTTTTACGATGCCGAATCCGAAGTGCGGCTTGAACAACTAACTTCGCTGCTCGAGCCGGTAATTCTGGTTTTTATGGCGGGAATTGTGATCACAATTTTGCTGGCGATTTATCTGCCGATTATTCAGACAATTTCGTCAGGTCCTTTTAGCGGAAGAAAGTAATTCAAGGCAAAAGTTAAGAATTAAGCGGAAGGAGATAAAATGTTGACGATTGAGGGAAAATATAAGAATGGTCAGATAATTTTGACTGAAAATCCGGTAAATATAGATGAAGCAAAAGTGTTGGTAACCTTTCTTTCAACCAAAGAAATAAATTTGCGTGAGAGAGGCATCAATGAAGAACAAGCCGACGAACTACACTCGAAATTCAGCCCGATTGCAGGTGATTGGAATTTGCCTGAAATGGACATTTACGATGTTGATTAAACGCGGCGATATTGTTCGCGTGTTATTTCCAAATTCAAATTTAAGAACAGCTAAACGTCGTCCGGCATTGGTTGTGCAAGCCGACAATTTACATACCGGTCTTTTGCAAACGGTTTTAGCGATGATTTCAAGTAATTTAAATCGTGCGAATCATCCTTCGCGTGTAACTGTTTTACTTAGTTCACCCGAAGGCATTTCTTCAGGGTTAAGATTGGATTTGGTGATTATGACGGATAATCTAATAACCGTTTTCAACTCGGAAATTGATTCGGTTCTTGGTTCTTTATTAAAAATCTCCAAGATTGAATCAGCCTTGTGTCATACTTTTGGAATCAACAATTTTAGCAAAGAAAAATTAGAAGAAAATGGAAAATCAAACTAACGGAAACACAGCAACAATTGCTCCGCCGAAAACCAAATTAAACGATTTTCGTGAAAACGAACCGCCCGAAGTTACCGAAGCCAAGAAATTGGCAAAGCGTTATCGGCTGCCATATATTGACTTGCTTCCGCCGGATAAGGAATCGCCGATTAGTTATGAAGAACTTGCCGGAATTCCGGTGGAATTGATGCTTCGCAACCAATTTGTTCCGCTTCGGCGCGAGGGCAGAAATCTTCACGTCGGAATGGCTGACCCGTCAAATTTGGAAGTTTTGGATGAACTCGAAAATGTTCTAAATGTTCGCATTGTGCCGTATGTTGCAACTGCCGGAGCGATTGACGTCGTTTTGCGAAAAGGCGACGCGACGCAGAGAGTTTTGCAGGAAGCGGCTTCGACGTTCAGAATTTCGCTCGTCAAAGAAACCGACCAGGGTGAAGAAGTTCTCGACCTTGACCGCCTTGCCAGCGATTCGGAGATGTCGCCGATTATTAAATTGGTTGACACAATAATTTACAACGCGATGGAATCTCGTTCTTCGGACATTCATATCGAAGCGCACGACCGCGAAATGCTGGTGAAATTCCGCATTGACGGTGCGCTTTATCAAAAAGTTGACCCGATTGATATTGCCTATCATCAAACCTTGATTTCGCGTATCAAAGTTATGTCGGAACTCGATATTGCCGAGCGCAGAATCCCGCAGGACGGCAGATTTCGCGTCCGTTACAAAGGCAGAACAGTTGATTTCCGCGTTTCGATTATGCCTGCCGCATACGGCGAAAACTGCGTTATTCGTATTTTAGACAAAGAGCAAATTTCGGAAGAATTTAAAAATCTGAGTCTTGAAGTCGTCGGTTTTGATGCGGAAGACTTGAAGCATTTCCGTGTTTATATCAAAGAGCCATATGGAATGGTTTTGGTAACGGGTCCGACCGGTTCGGGTAAAACGACGACGCTTTACGGCGCGTTAAATGAAATCCGCAAAGATGAAGATAAAATTATTACAATTGAAGACCCGGTGGAATATCAGCTTAACGGCATTATGCAGATTCCGGTCAACGAGAAAAAAGGTTTGACCTTTGCGCGTGGACTGCGTTCGATTTTGCGCCACGACCCGGACAAAATAATGGTCGGAGAAATCCGCGACAACGAAACGGCGCAGATTGCCATTCAATCGGCACTGACCGGACATCTCGTTTTTACCACCGTTCACGCCAACAATGTGATTGACGTTATCGGGCGATTTATAAATATGGGCGTTGAGCCGTATAACTTTGTGTCCGCGCTCAACTGCGTTCTTGCGCAGCGACTCGTGCGGCTTTTATGTCCAATCTGCAAACGCGCCTATCAACCGACCGAAGAAGAAATTTCCATATCGGGTTTGGGTCGCGCCGAAGTTAAAAACAAAGAATTTTTTATGAATGTCGGTTGCGATGCCTGCAACCACACCGGCTATCGCGGCAGAACGGCGATTCACGAACTTTTAGATATGTCGGATGCCATCCGCGAAATGATTGTCGCACGCCGTCCGGGTTCGGAAATCAGGCGGCACGCCGAAAAAGAAGGTCTAACGAGTTTGCGTTATTCGGCACTG
>JBPCPU010000255.1:0-32353 GCA_050998795.1 Pyrinomonadaceae bacterium | reverse complement strand
TAGCACGAATTATTTTTTGTTTCTTTTATTCGTGTTCATTCGTGTAATTCGTGGCTAATTTCTCCCTAAACTGTTTTCGAGAAAACAGGTTTTTCCTTCATCATTTTTTCCAAATACGCATCGAAACACATCGCCACATTTCTGATAATCAAAATTCCTGAACCGGCGATTTTGATTTTATCAAAATCGCTTTCGAGCAATCCATCCGCGATAAAAACGTCTAACTTCTTAATATCTTCGGTAAAATAATCTTCAAAATCAATATTAAATTTCGCTTCGATGTCGCGCTTGTCAATTTCCAGATGACACATCAACTGCATAATCGTTTCCTTGCGAACGTGGTCGTCAAAAGTCATTCGATAGCCGACATTTGTCGCCGCCGCTCCGCTGTCAACTCTCTGATAATAATCTTTCAAATTCTTCAAATTCTGCGCGTAGATATTTTGGAATTGACTGATTGCCGAAAGCCCGAAAGCATAAACATCGCAGCCCGCTTTTGTCGAATAACCTTGAAAATTTCTGTATAAAGTATTGTTTTTCTGCGCGACGGCGAGTTCGTCAGTCGGCTTCGCAAAATGATCCATTCCGATATATTCGTAGCCCGCGCCGATTAATTTTTCAATCGTCATTTTCAAAATTTGCAGACGCTCATCAGGCGAAGGCAAAGCCTCCGACGGAATTATATTTTGATGTTTTTTGAGCCAGGGAACGTGCGCGTAATTGAAAACGGCGATGCGGTTCGGCGAAATATCTATAATTTTTTCAACCGTTACGGCGAAACTTTCCAGAGTTTGATACGGCAAACCATAAATCAAATCGAGATTGATGCTTTCAAATCCGAGTTCACGCGCCCACAAAACGGTTTGCCGCGTTATTTCTTCGCTTTGTACGCGGTTAATTGCTTCCTGAACCTGTAAATTAAAATCCTGAACGCCGAAACTCGTGCGGTTAAAACCGATTTCACGAAATGCTTCGAGATGTTCGCGCGTCAATCCGCGCGGGTCAATCTCGACGCTTGCTTCAATGTCATCGGCAAAATCGAATTTCGATTTGATAAAGTTTCCGATGTCGCGGATTTCCTGCGGGTAAAGATACGAAGGCGTTCCGCCGCCCCAGTGCATCTGTTCGATTTTGCGGTTTTTGGAAATCAACGGCACGAGCAGGTTAATTTCCTTTTTCAAATAATCGTTATACTCACTAATCATCCGGCGGTCGTGCGTCACCATCATATTGCAGCCGCAGAAATAACAGAGTTTTTCGCAAAACGGAAAGTGAAAATAAAGCGAAAGGTCGCTTTTATTTGTTTCGGAATTTGTTTCGACGATTTCGCGCCTGAAATCCGCCGCCGTAAAGTCAGGCGAAAAGAGCGGCGCAGTCGGATATGAAGTATAACGCGGTCCCGGCTGATTAAATCTTTTCAGCAGTTCGATGTCAATTTCCCTAAATTCCTTGTTCATTTTTTGTTTTTGCCCACGAAATACACGAAACAAACGAAATAAAATCAAAAAAAAACTCAAAATTAAAATCTTCTTTTTCGTGCCTTTCGTGTGTTTCGTGGGCTGATTCTTAAACGTCTTCAGCGTGATATTTCGCGCTCAATTCCTTCACGCATTCGACAAAATATTTCGTATTTTCAACCGGAGTTTTCGGCGTAATGCCGTGTCCGAGATTAAAAATATGTCCCGCGCCTTTGCCGTAGCTTTGCAAAACCCGTTCGGTTTCAAGTTTAATTTTCTCCTTCGGCGCAAACAAAACAGTCGGGTCAAGATTTCCCTGCAAGGCTTTTTTGCCGCCGATTTCCGCGCGAACCGTGCTTAATTCCTTTGACCAGTCAACGCCGAGCGCATCGCATTTGAGTTTCGCCAAATTTTTATACGAACTCACGCCTTTGGCAAAAACAATCACGGGTGCGCCGTTTGTTTCCAGATTTTCGCAGATGTAGCGCATATATTTGAGCGAATATTCTTCAAAATCGGTCGGCGATAAAATGCTCGCCCACGTATCGAAAATCTGCACGGTATCGCATCCGGCGCGGATTTTTGCATTTAAATATTCAACAACCGAATCAGCCAGAATCTGCAAAAGTTTGTGCGCGGCTTGCGGTTCGTTATACACAAAACTCTTAATAATATCAAAGTTTTTCGAGCCTTTTCCCTCAACCATATAACACGCCAACGTCCACGGCGAACCCGAAAAACCAATCAGCGGAACACGATTGTTCAACTTCTCTTTCGTCATTTTGACGGCTTGCATCACATAATCGAGCCGTTCAACCAGACCTTCAATGTTTAAATTTTCGATTTGCTCATTTGAACGAATCGGATTATCTAAAACAGGACCTTTCGATTCGATAACATCCAGTTTCATTCCCATCGCTTCGGGAATTACGAGAATATCGGAAAACAAAATCGCCGCGTCGGTTTTGATAATATCAATCGGCTGAATCGTAATTTCCGACGCAAGTTCGGGCGTTTTGCAAGTCGTCAAAAAATCGTATTTCTCACGAATCGCGCGATATTCGGGCAAATAACGTCCGGCTTGGCGCATAATCCAAACCGGCGTTCGCTCGGTTGGCTCGCGGCGGCACGCTTTCAAAAATAAAAAATCTTTACCCAAAATCTCTCTTCCTTAAATACCTAGCCAAACCTACAGCGAAATCTTCAGCCTCAGGATTTTCGGCAATAAAATCAACCCGCAATTTTTTTCCTTTGATAAAACGCGCGGTTGTTTTGCCGATTGCCGCGATTTTAATTTCACCTTGTTGAAATTCCGCGATTTTTTCCAAAAATCCTTTAACGCCCGACGGACTAAAAAAACAAACCGCCGCGATTTTCCCGCTCATTAACTTCTCTTTAATTCTATCAGATTGTTTTGCGCCCGTTTGTGCTGCCGACGTTTTATAAACAATCAACTCCCGCACTTCCGCAAAAGGCGCGAGAGTTTCGGGAATAATTCGCAAACTTCGATTGCCGCGAAGGTATAAAAACTTTTTCTCCTTCAGTTCTTCGCGCGGTATCGAATTTATCAATTCAGCGGCGTTTTTCGCGTTTCCGTCAAAAACAATTTCAATTCCCGCCTTCCTGAATAGTTTGTTTGTTCTGTTGCCAAAAACGTAAATTTTCCCGCGATAACTTTTTTTTGCTTCCTTTAATTTATCCAAAAAAGGCTCGGCGGCACTTGGACTCGTGATAAAAATTCCGTCGAAAATTTCAATTTCCGATATTACTTTGTCCAACTCCGAATAATCGGCGATTTTTTTGGTTTTAATTGTCGGAAAATTAATAACCGAAAAACCTAGTCCAAACAAAATCGAACTAAAAATGTCGTAATTTCTGACAACTAAAATCTCGGTTTCCATTTTAAATAACTTTCTTTTGCGACTTTTCCGCTTCTTTTCTCGTTTCAATTAGAAGTTTATTCGCGCCATTTTCAATCATTCTTTCCGCCAACTCACGTCCCAACTCAACTGCGTCTTTGCGATTTCCTGTTATTGAATCGCGCATTGTCGCGCTTCCGTCGAAATTCCCGACAAAACCTTCCAGGGCAATTTCATCGCCGTTCAAATGCGCGTGTCCGCCGATTGGAACCTGGCAGCCGCCTTCCAGAGTCCGCAAAAAACTTCGTTCCGCCAAAACGCAAATTTCCGTTTCGTCGTCGTTTATCGAGCGCAATAATTCGGCGGTTTCCGCGTCGGTTTCCCTTATTTCAACTCCGACAACGCCTTGCGCGACGGCGGGCAGCATTATCCCGAACGGAATTTTTTGTTTGATAAACGAATCCATTCCGAGCCGATGAACACCCGCAAAAGCGAGAATCATCGCGTCGAGATTTGCTTCTTCCATTTTTTTTATTCGAGTCGGCACGTTTCCTCTGATTTCAACAATCCGCAAATCGCTTCGATAAGCAAGCAGTTGACTTTTTCGGCGCAAACTTCCCGTCGCCACGCTCGCGCCTCGCGGCAAATCGTCAATCGAGGAAAATTTTGTGGAAATTAAAGCGTCGTTGGGAATTTCGCGCATCGTTACCGCGCCGATTTTTAGTCCTGCGGGCAAAGTTGTCGGCAAATCTTTGAGGCTGTGAACGGCTAAATCTATTTCGCCGTTTAAAAGTTTTTCTTCAATTTGTTTGGTGAATAATCCTTTGTCACCGATTTTCGAGAGAGCTGTTTCAAGCATCGCGTCGCCGGTCGTTTCGATAATCTTGATTTCCAATTCGAGGAGAGGAAAAAACGATTGCAGAAGATTGGCAACAGAGCGCGTTTGCCAGAGCGCGAGTTGGCTGCCGCGAGAACCTAAAACAAGTTTATTTTTCAACGCCCGACTTCTCCCAACGCCGTTTCCTTCATCGCATAAAGATGTTTCACCAGATTTTTATGCTCGTCGAGTTCGCTTTTCACGTCTTTTTGCCGCGCCATCCGGTGAAACCAGGAAGCGTTTGCCGCCAGAAATTCCTTGATTTTTTTGATTTCTTCAATTGATTTGCTGTCGGGTTTTTGTCCCGATTTGAACGAAGCGGGAAGAAGCGGCTGCGAATAATACCAAACCAGAAAATCGCCCATCTCGCGGTAAATGATTTTTTTGATTTTTGCCATTTCCGCCATTCGATTTTTGAAGTTTCGGTCAACGACCGAGTGCAAATCGTCTATGTTTTTGAGCAAAACGAATTCGTTTTCGGCAGTTTCGGGCGCGATGTCGCGCGGCAGTGCAATGTCAATCAACAAAATTTTTCTGTTCTGTTTTTCAAAATCTTCTTTAAATAAAATATAATCGAGCGAACTTGTCGAACTGATAACAATATCGGTTGCATTCAGGCAATCGCGCAAATTCTCAAAAGCAATTATCTCGCTTTCAAACTCGTCTGATTTATGCAATTCGTTCAGAAACTCTTCGGCGTTCTCTTTTGTCCGGTTCGTAACCAGAATTTTGCCGACCTTCTTTTTCAAAAGACATTCGGCGGTCAACTGCGCCGTTTCACCCGCGCCGATAATCAAAATCGTTTTATCGTGGAGCGTTCCATAAGTTTTTAAAGCAAAATCAACCGCCGCCAAACTAATCGAAACCGCGCCTTTGTGAATCGAAGTTTGCGTATAAGTTTGCTTGCCTATTTTCAAAGACCTTTGCAAAAGTTGATTGAGAATTTTGTCCGTGTAATCGCCGTCTTTTGCCAGTAAATAAGAACGTCTTAACTGCTGTAGAATCTGCGTGTCGCCGATAATTTTTGAGTCAATGCTGGTTGCGACGTGAAAAAGCTGCTGACACGCCGCGCAGGAAACGAATGAAAAGAAATCTTCTTTATTAACAATATCGGCGGCACTTTTGAAATCAATCAAAATTTCTTTGTAAAAATCAAAATCAACCTCGCCCGTCGGATGCACGCCATAAATCTCCGTCCGATTGCAAGTAGATAAAATCATACATTCCGAAAGCGTTTCCCTGAGTTTCGTCAACAACCCGGACACTTCGTTTTCGTGAACGTAAATTTTTTCTCTAACCTGAATCGGCGCAGTTTTATGATTTACTCCGAAAGCAAACAAAATTGCTTGGTTATTTGCGTTTTCCAAATTCTTTTCCAAAATTTCTTAAATCTCGTGATTATCAGTTTATAAGATTAGACTGCAAAGTTCTATCAGCTAAATAATAATAATCGCTAATTATTGTAATAGAGTATTTAATTTTATTTATTCCAAACCTACGTCTTAGCGTTCTTTGCGCCACCAGCGTGAAATTTACGGTAGTGTTTCATAATTTATGATGAGGATTTTTACTTCGGAATAGATGATAGATAATAGATGACAGATGAGAAGATAAAATCTATCAGTTATCATCTTTCATCTATTATCTATTCCGATGTGATTTTTTTCATCTCAAAATTTGAGACACCAACAAATTTACTTTCCCTTTTCGCGCCAGAATTGCCGTACACGCAAACGATTGATTTTGTCTTTCGCGTTCTTCGCGTAAGATTTGCCGATAGCATTCACCGTCGGCAAATTCGCCACTTCCGACGATAAAGTTTTTGCTTCCTGCGCTGAAACGCCGAACGCATTTTGCAGAAACTTCGACGCGCCCGCGTTTGATTGAAGCAGAAAAATAAACTCCAAAAGTTCGGTAAAATCAAAATTATCTTGGTCATAATCGTCAGGCGATTGCGACATCAAAAAGACGCTTGCGCCTTTGCTTCTGATTTCCCGAATCAATCTTTCGAGAATCGCGTTGCGCTTTTTGTCTTTGAGAAAATGATGCGCTTCGTCAATCACGATAATCGTTCGCATCTCGCGCACACCATCCGCCACGGCAGAATCGGGCATCGCCATTACTTCACGGTAGAGCGCGGTCAGCACAAGGCAAACCGTCAATTCGCGCAAAACCGTCAAGCCGTGCAAATCAATAATCACAGTTTTATCGGTTAGATTCTGCCACAAATTCGGATTATCGCGCCGCGCAAAAATTTCAAAATCGGTGAGTTGACGCATCACTTCCGTCAGCGTGTCGAGTTTGCGTTTGTTCGCGGTGTAATCGTATTCGATTTCCTGTTTGATAATCTCAAAATCGGGAAACGGCGGATTTTCTCCGCGCATCGTTTCAAAGCCGCGCAAAATCGCGTCGTAAAGCAGTTGCGCCTGAACAGTTCCAAGACGCTTTTCAACATCACGAATCAAATCGGCAAATTCCTGCGCGGCAACTTTGACATTGGTTTCGCTGTTGACGTTGACACGCGAAAACGGATTAAGCGGCAAACTCTCATCGGGCAAGCACACAACTTCGGCGTTTGTCGCGGCAACAAAATCGGCATCATCCGCCACATCGCCTTTGGCATAATCGAAAAAAACAAAATTGACTTTAAACTCGGATTGAAGACGAATCTGCGCCAGCAAATCTTTAACAAACTGCGTCTTTCCACTTCCGGGTTTGCCCGTTACGGCAAGATAGTTATTGGTCTGCCGATTAAATTCAACGACAACAGGCGCATCGGTTTCCGCATTCCAGCCGATTTTCAGATTGAGCAAACCGCCAAAAGCCGGAGTCGTTTCAATCATCGGCGCAGATTCCTCTGTCCGTTGTTCAAGTCCTTTGCGCGTCAGTTCGACAAGATACTCAACATAATCGTCTTCGGACTTAAAACCGCTTATGTCGTTTTTGATTAACGCAAAATCCTGGTCAACGTGCGCTTTGAGCAGATGCAAAAATTCGTCGTCGGAAACAATGCGTTCGTGTCTTTGCACAATCAAAGCGCGAAACAACGGCGTATAGTCCGTTCCGCCGCCGCTAAAAATCTGTTGCGTATCAATGGCGCGTCCGTCTTCGCCGCGAAGTTCAAAACTCGGCACATCGCCCGAAAGAAGCGAACGCCCAATGGCAAGGCGAATCGGCGCGTAATTGACGCGAAAGTTCCAGACACGCTCAAGCGTATTAATCAAACCCAGATGACTTATTCAACGTGAAGGAAAAATTTTACTTTTTTAATCAATGAATCTTCGTCTTTTATTTCGCAATCCCAGAGGGTCAAAACTTTCCAACCCGAATTTTTCAATTCTGATTCTTTCTGATTATCTCTTACAATGTTTCTATCTAATTTCTCATTCCAAAATTCGATGTTCGATGTTGGACGGCGAGACTTTCGACATCCTTGGTGTTGATGCCAAAAACAACCGTGAACGAAAATCACCGCTTTGTATTTCGCCAAAACGATGTCGGGCGTTCCGGGTAATTTTTTATTATGAAGTCGAAATCTGAATCCGTAACGATGAAGTATTTTGCGAACGGTTATTTCGGGTTTAGTATGCCGTTGCTTTACGCTCGACATTATTTCCGTTCTCTTACTGCGAGAAACTGTATCAGCCATTATTAAATTTTCGTTTAATCGAAGACTAAAATTCTATATCTTTATCATCAAGACTTTGAATCAATTTAAAGACTCTGCCCGATTCTTCTTTACTTTTGTCTAAATATTTTTTGTAAGACCTGTAAGCATTGTCAATCAGTTCTTGATACAAAACGACTCGTATTCCTAATTGCGCTAACGAATTTTGCGAGGCATACCGTTCTTCAGGATTTTGCCAATTAGATAACGGTTTTCCGACAAGGCAAACCGACTCAATCGGTTCGTGTTTTTTGTTGACTTCTTCGAGAAGTTTTCTTAATGCCTGTCTATATTTATCTACTTGTTCTCCGAGTTTGAAAGCACTCGTTACTACTGAAGCCCTTTTTAATTCGATTATTATGTGTTTTCCCCAACTCGTAGCGTATCTTATATCGAATCTCGCTTTTTCTTCTTCCTTTGTAAGTTTTGCCGTAATTTTATCGAAAGCGGTTTTTACTCTCTCTTCGAGGTATGCGCTTTCAGAAGCTCTTTCCCAAGCAGGGTCAATCAACCATAAGTTTTTGTAGATATGTGATTGTATCAATTTTTCCAAAACATTCGTTTCGACATTTTCTTTGAGAATTTTAATAATTTCTAATCTTTCGTAAACTATTTGATAGTAGAGCGTTGCATCTATGTCATTCAATTCATCGAAAATACGTCCGAAACTGGTAATGTTTTCGGGAGAAATATGTTCGAGAGCCTCTAAGTTTCCTCTGTAACGTAGATTTTCAAAAGCTAATATGCTGTATTTGAAAAGCTCTCTTTTATCGTCTGACGAATCAACGGTCAACTGATTTATCTTACCGAAAAGTTTCGCGGCTTTTTTCTTGGTATCGCTTTCAAGCCCTTTATACCATTCCTTAATTGCGGGAATTTCAAGAGCCTTGTTCGCGCCTTGCTGATTTCTAAGGTCAGTCCATTTATTTTGAATGTGCTTCAATTCTTGTGCGACGAATTTTTTGAGTGCCGAATATCGCGGGTCGTCTTCTACGATTTGTTGACGGCTACTCGTTGCAATATCATCTCTATCGTCTAAATCAAGAAAGTCCGCATCTATTTCACCGATTATGTATTTGCTATAAACGCCGCCTTCGTTGAAATCCGCAAGAATATCTTCTTGCGCCAATTTACCGCGAACCAACAATAAAATTTTGTTAAGGTTTTCCTCACCTTCTTTCAAATCGCCCGACTGCTCTACAGTTCCAATCCATCCTGAAACTTCAAAATCCGTGTCAGGAATTTTCGGCGAGCGTTCCTCTTTGTAACTTACGTTTTTCGCTCTTTCGGTAAATTTTTCGCTTTCCTTTCCGAAATACCAAATATACTGAAGTTTGTGGTAATAATCTCTATCCGATACTTCGACTTCATCGCTATTGACCTTAACGGAAAAATTATATTCCTTGCCGATAATCCCGAATCTTCTTGCCAGTCTTTTCCGTAAAGCGGTTGAATTTTCGTGAACTTGCTTTTTCAATTCGGTCAGAATAATTTTAGTGCCTTCGGTTATGCTAACTTCGCTTACGTCCAACGGCTTCGGTTCGTAAGTTCCTTCACCGCCTTTTATTTTTTCCTTTATAGCATCTACTTCCATTAAAAACCGATGCTTTTCATCGTCTTTAACAGTCTGAATTTCGACCTCGTGAGCAATGGAAAAAAGCGATAATTTACCGATACCTTTCCGTCCCATCGCTTTTCGTTTCCATTTCGGAGTGATGCGCCCATCGTGGTCTTCTTTTCTATAACCGACTTGCAGATACTTATTATTTATATCTTCTAAATTCATACCGCATCCGTTATCGGTTATTACGATTTTCTTTTCCGTCGGAAAAACTTCGATAAAGACATTTTCCGCGTCGGCATCCCACGAATTTGCAACCGTTTCCGATAGAACCGAAGGAATGTTGCTGTATAAGTTGAGTCCTAAATGATTTAATACGTTCAGGCTGAGGGACATATGATAATGAGGTTTTTCAGACATTAAATTTCTCCAAATGTTTATTGATGCTTTTGGCAATTACTTGCCCCAACTTAACGGGAACGGCATTTCCTATTTGAGTAGAAATCCGTTTGACTCTAAAAAGTTTTCCCTTTTCGACAAATTTATAATTTCGAGGAAATGTTTGTATCAAAGCCGCCTCTCTGAGAGTTATCGCTCTATCTTGTTCCGGGTGTCCGAATCTTCCGTTTCCGATTCCGATACAATGAGTCGTCATCGTCGGAGCGGGTTTATCCCAACTCATTCTTCCGTAAACGCTGACATAAGTTTCTCCACTAGATTTTTGATGACACTTCAATTTCAAATCTTCGTCCCAATCCTTCCACGTTCCGCCCGGTTTAGATTGTCTGATTCTTTTCATATTCAAATCGGACAATTTGGCGGCTTTGTGCATTGAATCGGTTGGCGAAGATTCGCCGCTTTTCAATTGCTCCATTTCGCCGATTGCGTCTTTTACCGTTACGAAATTTTCTTCGTTATGTGTTTCTGGAATCAGTTCGATTTTTCCGAATCGTGAAGCAAGCAAAACGAGTCTTCTTCTATGTTGCGGAATTCCGTATTCGGGGCAATTGACTATTTTGTAGGAATGCTCGTAACCGTTCTTTCGTAAAGTATCGAGAAAACTTCCGAAAACCGAATCACCGCCAAAGTCGGCAAGTCGAGGCACGTTTTCCATAGAAACGATGTCGGGTTTCACTTCTTCTATCAGACGTGCAAATTCAAGTAGTAAGTCAATCTTTTTCTGGTCTTGATTTTTGTATGAGTAAGTAGAAAAGGGTTGGCACGGAGCGCAGCCTATCAAGATTTTTACGTCCGCGCCTGAAAGTTTTTCGGAAATTTCATCTCCGGTTACGAGAGTTATACTTTTCTCGATGAACTCGGAAGCATTATTAGATTCGTAAGCATATTTGCAATCGGTATCTATATCATAACCGGCAACAACGTCTAAGGATTCCTTTATGAAACCGTGTGTCAAACCACCTATACCGCAAAATAAATCAACGATTTTGACAGAAAAATTTCGCTTCTGCTTTTTGGGCATAAAAAGTTTTCCAGTTAATAAATTTTCTTGAACTTAGTGAATTAGCAATCAATAGCTGAAATCCGTCGCTTTACGGTCATCGAAAAAAACTACTATTTTAACATAGAACGAAAACCGAAAAAAAATTAACCTGAAAATTCCGCGACTACGCGACGACCTTAAAGCACATTTTACCTGCCTTATCAATCATTTATCAAATAAGGTTATACGGTTATTGCGGGATTTCCAAATTCCTGACGCTTCAGATAATTTTTCAAAGCCATATCAATATCCTTGAAAAGATTGTTGCAACGCACATTCCACACTTGTTAAAGCTAAAACACGGAAATCGAAAGCCGAAAAAGGCTAAACGTGCAATTCGATTTCGTCGCTCATTTTAATGATTTTCATTCCTTCGCGCACTTTTGTCCGGCACGACAGAACAGGCTTATCCGCGGCGGTGTTTTCCAGCCAAACCTGACAGTTGGCACAATCGCCGTTCCAGCAAAAATCGCCGTAAGAAATAGTTTCCATCGAAAGAAATTGGAAACAACGCAGAAGCGAATTGTTTTCGGGAACTTCGCGTTTTTCGCCCAGAATCTCAATTTCGATAAGTTTTTCAAACGGCTCGAAAATGTCCATGTCCATCAATTATCAGTTATCAGTTATCAGTTATCATAAGTCAAATGTTGATTGATAACTGTTGACTGATAACTGTTGACTGATAGCTGATAACTGCTAAACTTATTAGAACTGAGGAGAATTTTATTATGTCATTAGTAATGTATAGCAAACCGGGCTGTCCGTATTGCGACAAAGCCCGCGATTATTATAACGAAAACAATATTGAATTTACCGAATACGACGCGCAGAATAATCCTGAGCGCAAAAGGGAAATGCTCGAATTTTCGGGCGGCGATTTAGTCGTGCCGTGCATTGTCGAAAACGGCGAATATATTCAATCCGGCTGGGGCGACCCGTTGCGCGGCTGAACGGTTACGCCTGATTAATCGGCAGTTTGCCGGTTGCACATTTTAGATTTTGGATTTTGGATTTTGGATTTTGGATTAGATTTTCCTTTACAATTTTCTTAAATCTTAAAACAGATTTCTTTAATCCAAAAAATAAGTTTATAATCTTGATTTTCGGCAATCCAAAATCCAAAATCTAAAATCCAAAATCGCATATATGGTTGGCGAGAACATAAACCAATACAAAATTTTAGAAAAAATCGGGGCGGGCGGACAAGGAACTGTCTATAAAGCGCAGGATACGAAACTCGACCGGACGGTTGTCGTCAAAGTTCTGCCGCCGGAACTAACCGCTAAAACCGCTAATTTCAAACGCTTTGAACGTGAAGCGCAGCTTTGCTCGCAGCTTGACCATCCGAATATCTGCACAATTTTTGATTTCCACGAAGATGACGGCGTTTTTTATATTGCGATGCAGTATGTCGCGGGGAAAAATGTTCGCCAACTCGTCGAAGGTCGTCCGCTGGATTTAAAAAGTGCGCTCTCGATTGCTATTCAAGTCTGCGACGCGCTTGCCTACACGCATTCGCGCGGCATTATTCACCGCGACATTAAAGCGGGAAATATAATGGTTTCGGACACCGGACAAGCAAAAATTCTGGATTTCGGTTTGGCGAAACTTCTCCAGGACGAACCTTCCGAACATATTAAAGGTTTAGACCGCGCGGAACTTACCGAACTCGGTATTCCTTACGGCACGGCAACTTACGCCGCACCCGAACAAGCCAGAGGCGAAAAAACCGACCACCGCGCTGACATTTTTTCAACCGGCGTTCTGCTTTACGAAATGCTGACGGGAATTTGGGCGTTTCAGGGAAAAACAGTTCACGACGTGCGCCACCAGGTTCTCTACGGAACGCCGAAACCAATTGCCGAAATGCGTGTCGAACCGTTTCCGCCACGTCTTCAGGAGATTATTGACAAAGCCTTAGCCAAAGCGCCGATTGACCGTTATCAGAAAATTTCGCAGATGCGCGACGATTTGCGCGGTGTTTTACAGGAGATTTCAGGAATGCCCGTTTTGCAGGGCGAAACTTTCGCGCCGCGCCACCTCGAAGACAATCCGGTCAAACGCGCCTGGAATTGGATAACCGGTAAATCCGGTATTGATAATTCGATGCAGCGTTCGTCTTCCATTTCGCTGACACCGACTTATTCGCCGGAAACGACGCTGACCGCCACCGGGCAAGAGAAAAAAAGCGTGGCAATTCTGCCGTTTAAGAATTTGAGCCAGGACCCGGCATCCAACTTTTACGAATTTGCACTTGCCGACGCGGTAATTACGGAACTCGCGCAGCTTCGTTCTCTGATTGTGCGTCCGAGTTCGGTCATTGCCAAATATCAGGGCAAGGAATTTGACCCGCGCGAAGTCGGCAGAGAATTGCGCGTTCACGCCGTTCTGTCGGCAAGTTTTTTGCAGGCGGGCGACAAATTGCGCGTAACGGCTCAACTGCTCGATGTTTTAACGGGCGATATTTTATGGAGCGACCGGATTGACGCGCAAGGCGAGGACATTTTGGCTCTGCAAGACAACATTGCCCTGCGTATTCTCGACGGCTTGCGGCTTGAACTGTCGCCCGTCGAACAGGAAAAACTCGGTCGCCGCGCCACCGAAAACCCGCAAGCCTACGAAGAATTCCTGCGCGGGCGCGACAATTTCGGCAGATTTATCTTCCGCACCGTCGCCAACGAAGATTGCGAAGCGGCAATCGCCAACTTTAAACACTCCATCGAACTCGACCCGCATTTCGCTTTGGCGCACAGCGGTTTGGGCGCGTGTTACGCCAACCGCGTTCTCAAAGGTATGGGCAACGCCGAAGATTACACTTATGCCGAAGCCGCTTTCAGCAAAGCCTTTATGTATAATCCCGATGTCGTCGAAGCGCGGGTTTTGATGGTGTTGATATATCTTTCGCGCGGCGAAAAGAAAAAAGCACGGGCGGAAATCAAGATTTTGCAGGAGGAATTTCCGAACGACGCGCCGCTTTACTTTGTCAAAGGAATAATGCACCGACTCGACGGCGAATATGACCAGGCTTTGAAGGCATTTGATAAATTGGCGCGGCTCGACCCGGCGGCACGGACAGTGGCTTCTTATAATCGCTCACGCATTTTTGTTTATCGAGGTCTTTATGACGAAGCGATGCGCGAAATCGAAAAAGGCGCGTCAATCGAACCGAATCATCCGATGATTAGAATTTTCCGTTCCAGCATACTTTTTTATCGCGGCGATACCGCCGAAGCGATTAAATTGATAGCGGAAGTCTTGCAGGAAAACGAAGGAATGGATGGTATTCGCTCGCTTTACGCGATTTATTTGGGATACATCGGAAGACGTGATGAAGCACGGGCGCAATTGACGGAAAAGGCTCGCGGCTTGGCAAAAGCCGACCACGATATGGCTTATTGGATGGCTTCGGCTTGCACGCAAATCGGCGAAATAGACGAAGCGTTTTATTGGATGGAACGCGCCATCAAACTCGGCAACGAAAACAAACCGTGGTATGAAACCGACAAATGCCTTGCGCCGCTTCGCCAGGACCCGCGTTTTGACATATTACTGGAAAAAATCGAGAGAAAAGATTAAATCCGATTTGGTTTTATTTAACGTCAGTTCGGGATAAGAAATGACAGCCGCAAAAAGGCACAAAAAACACAAAAAAGATTTTTTTAATCCTCACTTTTTGAGATTTCTGCGCCTTTTTGCGGCTAATTTTTCTCTGCTTTTGTTTATCGAACTGACGTTATTTAGAATCAACTTCTAAAGCATTAAAAATAAACGGGAAAGTTCCGAAAGTTTGTCCGCGATGCTGCGGGCGAAACCCGAACAGCACGATTTTGCCTTTGCCGTAATTTGTTTCGGCAAGTGCGGTTTTGCCGTTCATATATTTTTCGCCAAGCGTCCAGCCTGAAAGAAGCGAATCTTTGACAGCGTATCGCGCGACGGTTTTGACTCTGCTTTCGTCCAGGATTTCAAATGCCGAACTGTTTGTAAAATACGCCGCCGTTTCTTCCTTCAAATTTTTTGCCAATGGATTTTTCGTATCAACTTCGAGTTTGACAACCGAACCCGGATTGTA
Source organism: Pyrinomonadaceae bacterium (assembly GCA_050998795.1). Taxonomy (GTDB): domain Bacteria; phylum Acidobacteriota; class Blastocatellia; order Pyrinomonadales; family Pyrinomonadaceae. Next base: position 17,362 of record JBPCPU010000255.1, on the reverse strand, counting down.
AAATTCCGAACGCTTCAAACCATTCAAAGCATTTTTCATCGGCAGATTAAATCGTTTAATAATCATCTCGCACGAATCGTCAAAGCAGATTAATTTCCCGCCGTTTGCAGCGAATTTTTTCAAATTCTCAACTCCGCTTTCGCCGATTCCGCCCGTAAATTCTTCGGCGTAACGCTCCGCGCTCAAACCTTTGACAATTGTGCTTTCACTGTCGGCGGGCAAAATTATCGCATCGAAATTTAGATTGTCGCTGCGAAAATCTTTGTCTGAAATTGACGTAAAAGAAATTTGATAATTATCCAAAACAAGCCGCGTCCAACCTTCGTCCATCGAACCTGTGAAACCTTTGTAAAGTCCGATTTTCGGATTTGTTTTCAGCGGATTCGGCAGTTTCGCAAACGGTTGATTGTTTGCCTTCAAATTCAAAACACTCCGCGCCTGATTGATGTTTTCGACGCGCTTTAAGGTGTTTCGATTTTTCTCCAAATCACGAATATTCCAAACCGTGTCGTAATCTACGCCCATTTGCAGAGGCAGCGTCCAACCGGCAACATCATAAGGAACTTCCGCTTCGCCGTTGGCATTCAATCTCTGCGGATAAACCTGTTTTTCAAACAAACTCAGAACATTGTTTTTCTGCGCCTGATTGACAAAAATCAGAAAACTTCCCAGCGGCATTTCGTGAAAGTCGTTTGGCTTTTTCGCGTCCTGCGCGAGATAAAGTTCCTGCTTCATTTCGTGAACTTCGATGCCTTGCCACATCAAAATTTCGAGAAAACGCGCAACGGTTTCGGCATTCGGCTGTCCGGCGGAAACAACAAACGCTTGCGGTTCATCCGTTTTTCTCGTCAAATTCGCCTTGCCGAGTTCGTAAAAATTTTGCAGATAGCGCGGACGAAACTTCGCTGCCATTTCGAGTAGTCCGCGCGAAGCAATCATTTCAATACGCGCAATGTCGGCAGGTCGCCACAATCCGCCTTGCCAAATATCGGGAAAATTCGTCGCCGTTTGCGTGAGCGACGGCAAACCGCGTGCGGCGCGATTTTTTTGCAGTTGTTCTTTTGTAATCGTGATTGGCGACATCAAATCCGCGCTTGCCGCTTCCGATAAAATTCCGATGGAATTGTGAAAATACGGCGCACTGCGAAAACCGCCGTGCCACCACGTATCGTAAGTCGAATTTGTCGCCACGCCCGCGATGTTTTGCGCCTGTAAATCCGCCGCCATTTTATAACCGATAAGTCCGACTTCGCGCAAAATCGAAGGCGCAACCCGCGGATTCGGCGGGTCGAAAAACGGCGGAATTATAAAACGCGAAGCCGTCTGACCTTGCTGATGCACGTCATAGACAATTTCGGGAAACCATTCCTGCCAGAAAAATTTCGTAATCGCCTGCGTTTCCTTCAAGTTCAGCATAAACCAATCGCGGTTGTCGTCGTGTCCGGCGTAATGATGATAAAGTTCGGGCGGCGAAGTTCCTTCGGATTTTGTGCCGAGAGTTTTGCGATACCAACTAGCGACAATATCAATGCCGTCGGGATTTGATGAGGGAATAAGCAGCAAAATCGTGTTGTTTAAAATTTCCTTCGTGGTGTCGTCGGTCGCCGTTGCGAGTTCATAAGCCAGATTCATTGACATTTGCGAAGCGACGATTTCCGTCGAGTGAATCGAACAGGAAATTGATACAATCGTTTTGCCGTTTTTGATTAAATAACCGATTTCATTAACATCGCCTTTGTCGGCAATCATCTGCGGATTTGCTAATTTTTGATTTATTCGTTTGTATTTATCGAGATTTTTAATATTTTCCGACGACGAAATAAATGCAACAATCAACGGTTTGCCGAGCGTGGTTTTCCCGATTTCCTGAACTTTAACTTTGTCGCTCGCCTTGTCGAGTTTTTGAAAATAATTCGTAATCTGCGTCCAATCGGCGATGGTTTTATCATCGGTCGGCTGAAAACCGAGAACCGATTTCGGCGTTGGAACTGTTTGCGCCCGAGCAACTGACGGCACAATAAAAGCGGCAATAATCAGCAGCAAAAAAACGGCGTGAAAACTTTGTTTTGACGTATAATCGAAAAACAAAGACAAGTAATCAAAGCCCGAAGAACGATAAAATTTATGTCTGAACATACGCAAAATTTTCCCCTCGCCATCAAAAACAACGAAAAATTAGTTTTTCCTTTCAAAGAGTCTAACAAATCGAGTTTCGTTGGCAAACTTCGCTACTGGTGGAGTTTGACGGCTGCCGGAGTTTTGCTTTTGTTTATCGCGCTGCCGTTGATGATTATTTTACGGCTCATCAATCGTCAAATATGGCTTTATCCGTTTTGTCTGTGGGGCGCAAAAACCTGGATTCGCGCTTCCGGTGCAAAAGTCAATGTTTTCGGCAAGGAAAATCTGGAAGACGGTAAATCTTATATTTTTGTGGCAAATCATCGCTCATATATTGATACGACATCGCTTTTTGCCTACACGGGCAAAAAAGTCGGGCTGGTGGCGAAAAAGGAGATTTTGAATGTTCCGGTTTTGGGAGAGGGAATCAGCTTTATAAATTTTGTAACGATTGACCGTTCAAATCCCGAACGCGCACGTCAGGCGTTAGACAAAGCGCGAAAATTAGTTGACAGCGGTTATTCGTTCGGAATTTTCGCCGAAGGCACGCGGGCGATGCCGGGCGAACTTTTACCGTTTAAAAAAGGCGCATTCCATCTCGCATTGCAAACCGGCGCGGCGATTGTTCCCGTCGTTTTCAAAAACACCGATTATATTATGGGCAAAAAAACCGGCGTGGTTAATCCCGCAACGATGGAAATTGTTTTGCTTCCGCCGATTGAAACAAAAGGTTTGACGGCGGAAGCGGATTTGATGAATCTGCTTGAAGAAACACGCGGCGCGATTGCAGAAGAGTTAGCAATGGATAATGGAAAATTAAGAATTTCTTCCTAACATTATCCGTTATTTACGGTTTCTTTGGTGTCGGGCTTGGTGTCGGTGTGGTTTTCGGTGTCGAATCCGGCACTGTTTCTTCCGTTTCTTCCAGGATTTTTACATCGGATTTTCCTTGTGCATAATCTTTATAACGCACCCGAACTTTTAGTTTAACTGCCAGACCGTTATCGAAAACAAGTTCGTCATCGGAAGACGAATACGACGGAAACCAGTATTTTCCGTCAACATTTTCGCGCCACGTTTCAATCACCGGATACCGGCTGGTTTTGGTTTCGGGAACGGCTTTACCTTTTGATTTAACGATTTGCAAATCGCGGTCATCAACCCAAATTCTGCCCGAAAAAAGTCTTATCTTCGATTTTGGGTCGGGCATCACTTTTGGCGCAACATCAAAGACATACAAATCGAGTTCGTCAATGTGTTCTTTACCGACATAATTAAAATTGTAAAGCGAAACATAAGACGGATTAAGCGCAAACGGATTAACACCGCCTAAATCTTCAATATCTTCGGGTGTAATAGTAATTTCTTTTATCGTGGAAATAGGAAAATAGACGATTTTTTCCGTCCGTTTGCCGTTTTCGCTAAGAGACATATACGAATCGCGGCGATAAACTCCACTGACTTGTCCGCCCATTCCGATTGTTTGAATGTTTGCGTTGCGGTAAAAAACATACTGTGTCAGCGCATCTCGAAATTCGCCTTCTTTTGCCGTAAAAGCCTTAACAATGCGGTCAATTTCCGCCTGGCTCATATTGGTTTTGACAATTTTCGATTCCTGGGCAAACGCGCCAAGCACCGAAAAACATAAAATTATTAGTCCAAATAAAATTACTCTCGTTTTTTTCATTTTTTTCCTATTGCTTTGAAAACTAATAAATAGATGCGCGAAATGACGTAAAAGTTTAATGAAAAACTAAAATAAAGAATTTATTTACTGCTTTTGCAAATAATTTACAGTTTCAAAAACTTTGTATTTTACTATTCGCAAACAGCAGATTTTTAATCTATCTTAACTTTATAAAAACAAATTTCGAGGTTTTACTTTGAGCAAAATAATCGAATTACCCGAAGAAACACAGCAATTCCGCGACCGCAAATGGCGGCGCGAAGAAATTCTGAAAATCGAAATCGCGCCGGAAGTCGAAGCGTTGGTTGAAGATTTAGGATTTTGTCTGGCATTGACCGATTCGCGCACGAATTTGCCGTCGGTTTATCTCGCCGTTTGCGGCAGACGCGACGCGCATTCGCCGCGCAACGTGCAGAAAGATTATGAAATGAGTCTGGCGTGGACACTCAAAGATGAAGTAATGCGGCGCGGAAAAGTTTATTACGGAAAACTCTGCAAAGGTCGGGCGATGTTTGTCGCGCCGCGTCTTATTCCTTTTTTTAATGCTGTTTGGGGCATTCCGAAAAAGCAGGAAAAGGAAATTTTATCGGAGGAAGCGAATAAAATTCTCAAAGTTTTACGAAAAGAATGGGAATCGGCGACGGCGGATTTGCGCGTTGACGCGAAAATCGAAGACCGGAAAAAGCTGACCAAAGTGTTGGATGAACTACAACGCGCAATGAAAGTCATTCCTCAGGAAGTTCTTTATCAGCCGAAATTTACATACATTTGGACGTTAGCGGAAGCGCGTTTTCCGAAAGAAATGGCAAAAAAAGTTTCGCGTGAAGACGCAAGAAAAGAACTTGCCCGCGCATTTTTGCAAATGGGCGGAATAACTTTGCGCGGCGAATTTGCCAAAGCGTTGGGAATTTCGCGCAAAGAAGCCGGACTTGCGAATCGCGCTCTGGTGAACGAAGGTTTTGCGAAGAGATTGTCGGTTGGAGTCTATCAAATTATTTAAGATTTATTTCCCGCAAAGGCGCAAAGACCGCAAAGGTATTCAAGACAAAAATAAAATTCTTAAAAACTTTGCACCTTTGCGCCTTTGCGGGAAAATTCTTCATTAAAATCAGAAAATCATCACTCGCTGTTTTTATCAAGTATGATTTCGGGAAATTCCTTCGCCAATTGTTCGCGTGATTTTGAATCAATCTCGCCGCGCAAAGGTCGTGTGCCGACATTCGGTCTGAAATTTCCGCTGTCATCATACAAACGCCGGTATTGTGCCGAATTTCTGATAATTCCCTGCACATAACCTTTTGTTTCTTTAAATGGAATTTCTTCGACAAATTCGTCAATTTCCGGCGGCAGAGTTTTTTGCCACTGCACGACGCGACCGGGACCGGCGTTATACGCGACGGCGACAAACTCGGTGCGAAAGTATTTGTTGTATTGTTCGCGGATATACGCCGTGCCGAGTTCGATGTTGAGCGCGGGTTGGAAAAGAGTGTCGCCGTAAATTTCGGTTACGCTGGCATTATATTTTTTCGCCATTGTGCGGGCAGTCGGAATGAGCAATTGCATCAAGCCGTAGGCGTTTGCGACTGACTTTGCTTTCGGGTCAAAAATCGTTTCCTGACGAATAAACCCGGCGATTTGATGCGGGTCGAGATTGCGCTGTTTTGCCCAATACTTAATGTCGCTCCAATTCGTCAACGGATAAAAAATGTCCCATTCCTCACGCCCCATTTCTTCGGGAAACATCTGCGCGTAATCGGGATAACTTTTTGCCAGCGCGAGCAGCGCGTTGACGTTATCGCCTTTCAAACGATAATGTTTTGCCAACGCGAGATTTATTTTCGGACTATTGTTAGCGGTTTTCTTCGCTTCTTTAAGTTCGTCAATCGCCCAATCGAAAAGCCCGATGATGCTTAACTCTTCCGAGTTTTCGGCTCTTTCCAACTCTTTTGTCGTTGCGGTTTCCGGCGCGACCGTTACGGTTTTTAAATTCGCCAACGCTTTCGGCACGAGCGAACCGGCAGGAAATTGCGGGATAGTTTGACATCTGGATTGTCCGCGCAAATTCGTCAGGCGTTGCAGCGCGAGATAACCATACCAATTTGCGCCGTAACGATAAATAGTTCCGTCGTAAAGCGCACAGGCTTCGGCGATTTTCCCTGCTTTTTCCGAATCCCGCGCCGCCCAATATCCGGCTTTGCCGCGATTTGTCGTGTCTTTGTCAACATATCGCGCCAAATGTTCAATCAGCATTTGCGAAGAAACAGAAAAGTTATTGTTTTCGTGTTCGAGCCAGGCGAGTTCAAACTGCGCTCCGGCAACTTCTATTGCTTCGGGATAAGCGGCAACGGCGGTTTTCAAAAAATACGATTCATCCAAACTGTTTCGCGCATCACGCGCCGCCATTCCGACGGCAACCAAAGTTTTCGGCGTCCATTTGCTTTTCGGAAACTTTTCGCGCATATCGGCGACAATCTGCCGCGCTTCCGACCATTGTTTGGCTTTGGCAAAAGCGTTGGCGAGTTCATAATAACCTTGCTCTTTTTCGTTTGCCGTCGGTGGAATCAAGTTAAATGCAAACTGCGCTTCGGACGTTTTGCGTAAATTCGAGTAGGCAATCAGACGCTTTAAATTGATTTGCGGCGAACTCGTGTTTTGAAAATTTGTCAGTAAATTAGTATACGCATTAACGGCTTCGGCATAATTTTTCGCGGCGTAAAGTTTATCGGCGCGAACCGCGATTTCATCCGCTGTTTGCGCGGTCAAAGGCTGATTCAATTCCTTCAATTTTGCTTCTGCTTCAATGGCGGCGTTTTCGCCCGCGCCGTAAAAATAAGTTTGGCGGTAAAAAGCGATTGCCTGCGCCTGATTTCCCTGTGATTCGTAAGATTTCGCCGTCAAAAGCAGTGCATCGGCATTACGTTTGTTATTTAAGGATTGTAAAAAGTCGGGAATCCCGGCGGATTGTCCGGATTGCATCGCGCTGTTTGTCCACAGCAAATATGCTTCACGCGCCCGCAGAGAATTTGGAAAATCTCTGACGAGTTCGGCAAAGACGGCTTGCGCCTCGGCGTGTTTTCCGGCTTGCTGCAATGCACGTCCGCGCAGCCACAACGCGTAATCGGCAACCGCCGTTTTTTCACGGAAAATACTTGAATTAAGAATTTCAGCCGCGCCGTTAAAATCATTTGTTTCAAAGCGAATCCGCGCCCGCAGAAGTTTTGCCAACGCGCCTGTCCGGGTTTTGGGAAATGTTGATTCAATTTTTAGAACAACATTTTCAGACGGAAGTTTTCCGTCTTTCGTCATTTGCCGCAAAAGTTCCAGGACTTTTTCTTCAGATTGCTGCGGCGTGCTTGCCGAACAACTCGTCGTCAACGGCACGAGAAGAAATCCCGCGACCAGCAAAAAAAGCGTCAAAATTGAATGTTTATGAAATGGCATTTTTATAATTATTACTCCCGAATTTTTTGATGCAAAAAGTTATAAGTGATTTGTCTTGCCCCGTAAGCTGAGATGTGTCTTCTCAAGCAGCCGGGTTTTGTTATATTATAACAGAGAAAATTACCGGGAGCGCGGGCATCCTGCCCGCAATGAACGCGAAAGCGTTCAAAAATGTTCTAAGTAACTTTAATGTCCAGTTCAATTAGAACTTTTTCGTGCTTTGCACGATTGCGGGCAAGATGCCCGCGCCCCCGGTTTTAAGGAGATTTACAATGAAAAAAATTATTCCCGCGCTTGCTTTTATTCTATTTTATTCATTAACGAGTTTTGCCCAAACCGCGACACCGACTCCAACGCCGAAACCATCGGACAGCGAAGATGTCGTCAAGATTTCCACCGCGCTGATTCAGCTAGACGTAACCGTTACGGATAAAAGCGGCAAAATCGTCAAAGATTTAAAGCCTGAAGATTTTGAGGTCTACGAAAACGGCGAAAAGCAAAATATCACGAATTTTTCGTTTATTTCCGCCGGTTCGGAATCAATCAAATTAGCGATAAAGCCGAACAAAAACGATAAACTTGCCGCTGTGCCGCTGCCGCCGACGCAAATTAAGCCCGAGCAGGTTCGCCGGACAATCGCGCTCGTGGTTGACGATTTAACGCTTTCATTTGAAAGCACTCATTTTGTGCGCCGCGCTTTGCGAAATTTTGTTGAAGAGCAAATGCAGGACGGCGATTTGGTGGCAATAATTCGCACCGGCGCGGGCATCGGCGCGTTGCAGCAATTTACTTCCGACAAACGCCAGCTTCTTGCCTCGATTGAAAAGGTTCAATGGAATCCGCGCGGCGCGGGCGGCATCGGCGCGTTTGCTCCGATTGAGGCAAGTCCGCTCGAACGGGCGAAAGCCGGCGGAGCAGATGTCAGCGATGAACAGCTTGAAGCGGAAAAAAGACAAACTCAAGGTTTTAATGAATTTAGGGAAGATATTTTTGCCACCGGAACGCTCGGCGCAATCAATTATATTGTTCGCGGAATGAGAGAGTTGCCGGGACGCAAATCCATAATGCTTCTTTCCGACGGTTTCAGTCTTTTTACCACCACGACCAGCGGTTTTACCGATTCGGCGAGAGTTTTGGAATCTTTGCGGCGGTTGGTTGATTTGGCAAATCGCTCATCGGTCGTCGTTTATACGATGGACGCGAGAGGCTTGCAAACACTGGGTTTCACAGCCGAAGACAACACCGGCGGACTTTCCGCGCAAGCAATTGAAGGGCGGCTTTCCGACCGCAAAGATAAACTTTTTAATACGCAGGAAGGCTTGGTTTATCTGGCAAAGCAAACGGGCGGTTTTCCGATTCTCAACAACAACGATTTGAGCGGCGGCATTCGTCGAATACTTGACGACCAGAGCTATTATCTTATCGGTTATCAACCTGATACGGAAACTTTCGACCCGAAAACGCGGCGTTTTAATAAAATAGAAATTAAAATCAAACGGAAAGACACAAATGTTCGCTACCGCAGCGGATTTTTCGGCGTTAGCGACGACGAAATCAAAAAACCGGCTAATCAAACTCCCGAACAGCAAATTTTGACTGCTTTGACTTCTCCGTTTGCGGTTAATGCTATCAATCTGAGCTTAAACACGATTTTCAAAAGCGACACGAAACAAGCCGCATCCGTCAGTTCGTTTGTCTATATCCCTGCCAGGGATTTGAAGTTTTCCGATGAGCCGGAAGGAATGAAAAAAGTAATTTTTGATTTTTTGGCAATGAGTTTCGGCAATAACGGTGTGCCGGTTGACCAAATCAGCAAAACTTACACGATAACTCTCAAAAACGAAGAATATCAAAAAATTGCCAAAGAAGGTTTTGTTTATTATTTCACTTTCCCGGTCAAAAAACCCGGCGCGTATCAGATGCGGGTGGCAATTCGTGACCACGCCAGCGAAAAAGTCGGTTCAGCCAGCCAGTTTATCGAAATCCCGAATATAAAAAAAGACCGTTTGACGCTTTCGGGAATCGTCTTAGAAAACCTGACAATCGAACAATGGAATAAGGAAGCAAGCCTAAATGCGGCTGATGCCGCTAAAAATTCACCCGGAACAAATCCGCTGTTAGACATTTCGTTAAGACAGTTCAAACGCGGCACGGTTTTGCGCTACGGTTTTGAAATTTATAACGCCAAACAACCGCCGCAATTACAGACACAAATCAGACTTTTTCACAACGGCAAACTTAATTTTGAAGGCAAACAGGTTCCGGTAAGTTTAGCCGGACAAACCGATTTGCAAATAATAAGGTCTTTGGGAGCAATAAATTTAGGAACTGAAATGCAAGCCGGAGATTATATTTTGCAGACTGTCGTTACCGATAATGCGGCAAAGGACAAATACAAAATCGCCACGCAATTTGTGCAGTTTGAGATTGTTAAGTAAGGTCGAGGTTCATCAAAATAAATGAAGCCTGTGCGTAATTCAATATAAACAATAGCCACCGTTTAGAGGCGGTCTCTGACCGCCGTTCGATAGATATTCCAAGCGGGCGGGAACAGACCGCCTCTCAACGATGAAATAAATTAAATTATCAAACTTAACTTTTTACTTTTTACTTTTTACTTTTTACTTTTGCCTTTGCAATGTTGTTACGCATTACGGAAATTTTTCTCTCGATTCAAGGCGAATCAACTCACGCCGGTCGTCCGTGCGCGTTCGTCCGTTTGACGGGCTGCCCGATGCGATGCGTTTGGTGCGACAGCGAATACACTTTTACGGGCGGCGAAAAGTTCACGTTTGAAGAAATTCTGGTAAAACTTCGTGAGTTCGGCTGTAATCTCGTCGAAGTTACGGGCGGCGAACCGCTCGCGCAAAAAAACACTTTTCCTTTTATTTCTCTGCTGTGCGATGAAGGTTTTGAAGTTTTAATCGAAACCGGCGGATTTGTTTCGACGGAAAAAGTTGACGAACGCGCTCACGTTATTTTAGACGTAAAATGCCCCGCGTCGGGCGAAGCGGAAAGAAATCATTGGGCAAATCTGGAAAGATTAAACGTGGAAAAAGACGAAGTAAAATTTGTTATTGCAAACTTAAATGATTGGAATTTTGCGAAAGAAGTTATTAAAAAATACGATTTGGAAAACCGCGCCAAAGAGATTTTAATTTCGCCCGTTTTCGGCGTTGAAAATCTTGCGGAAATCGCCGAAACCGTTTCAAAAAGCGGTTTGAAAGTTCGCCTTAATTTGCAATTGCACAAATATATTTGGGGAAAGGACGTTCACGGAGTTTAATAAATGACGGAAATTATGCTCACGCTTTATCGTGGTTTGAACGGCACGAATCCGAGTGCATTTCGAGTTGATAAAGACGGCGTTTCAGTCTTTGAAAATCCTTTGCCCGATTACAAATATAATTTACAGATTCGCGCCGTTTATCGAAATGAAAAGGTTGTCGGCACAATTGCCGTAATCATCGAACCGATATTAAAGAGCGGAATTGCCGAATACACGCCGCAGTTTGGCGAAGGTCATTGGTCGCTGCGCTTTCCCGATTTGGAAGCGCCGGAAATGTAATGTCTCAGTCATAAGTTTTGAATCAGATGTTTCAACCAAATAAAAGCACTTTGCCCGCGAAACACGCGAAAAGCGCGAAAAAAAGAAAAAAGGTTTCAGCATTTTGCTTTATTTTAGCGTCATTTGGCGCATTTCGCGGGCAAAGTGCTTTTTTCTCGCCTTTTGACTGACCGATTACCCGGAAATAAAAATTTTACTGTCAAAATACGCAAAAGTTATGCTTAAATAAAAATATAAATGATGCAGAAAAGATAGAGCAAATTAAAGAGATTTTGCAAACTCAGGAGTATGCAAAAAGTTTTGAGGTTGTAAGTTTGGCTTTGTCAATTCAAGATGAAGAAGACAGAGATTTATATTTGCTTGAGACAGTTCGCCGGCTTGTTAAAAACGGAAATTGGCAAAAGGCTTACGGCGCGGCGCAATTAATGGCGGAAGGTTATGAAAAAAGCGCGGTGCTGCAAGCGGTCGCCGATTATTTAGCGACAATCGGACACCTTGAAAAGGCTTTTTCGGTTTTTGCCGAAGCCGAAAAGGAAGCAGTTGTTGAAAGGCTTTCCGAATGGCAGCAAGCTGAACTTTTACATAACATTGCTAAATCTTTACGCCGAACGAAAGCTGTTTTTAAGGCTGATGAAGTTTGGGAAAAGGCTGTTGCCGTCGCGCAAAAGGGTGAAGATTCACCAAGTTTGCAGGATAGTTTGGATTCTTCAAGCGTCCTGGCGGAAATTGCCGAAAACTTTGCGGCTGAAGAAAAAATTGAAAAGGCATTCAATCTTGCTCAAAAAATAAAGAATGTCGGCAAGAAAGAAAGAGTTTTGCAACAAATTTCCATCTATTCTCAACAAATTAAACGAGTCGCTTAGATGTCGCAAAATCAAACATTGTTGGCAATTTGTCTTGTTTCCGGCGGAATGGATTCGTGCGTTACAGCCGCGATTGCGAAAGGTGAAAATAATGAAATCGCGTTTCTGCACATTTCTTACGGGCAAAGGACGGAAAAACGCGAAAGAAAAGCGTTTGAAAGTATCGCGGATTTTTACAATGTCGAAAAACGTCTTGCTGTTTCGATTGAATATCTCGCCAAAATCGGCGGCTCGAGTTTGACCGATACGAATATCGAAGTTTCAAACGCAAATCTCGAATCAAAGGAAATTCCGACTTCTTACGTTCCTTTTCGCAACGCAAATATGCTGGCGATTGCAGCGAGTTGGGCGGAAGTTTTGCGGGCAAATTCAATTTATATCGGCGCGGTCAGCGAAGATTCAAGCGGTTATCCCGATTGTCGTCCCGAATTTTACGCGGCGTTTGAAAAAACAATCGAAGCCGGCACAAAACCCGACACGAATATAAAAATCAAAACCCCGATTATTCATTTATCAAAAGCGGAAATCGTCAAAAAAGGAATCGAGTTAAATGCGCCTCTCCATCTTTCCTGGTCGTGTTATCGCAATGAAGATGCGGCTTGCGGAACGTGCGATTCGTGCGCTCTGCGTCTGCGCGGCTTTGAATACGCTGGCGTGAAAGATTTGATTACCTACCAGGAATAAAAATTTGGTAGTGTCTCAAATTTTATGATAAAAAAATCTCTTCGGAATAGATGATAGATGACAGATAATAACTGATAGATAAAATCTTTCATCTCTCATCTAGCAGTTGTTATCTATTCCGAAGAAAAATCTTTATCATAAATTGTGAGACACTACCAAAAATTTTACCAAATTATTCTATTCATAAAAAGAATCGCTGCTGTTGAGAAATACAACAGCGATTCTTTTATAATTTTCTACCGATTATCTGTTCTTTCTGCCCGTCAAAAGCATTTCGCGCCCGACGTAATAAAGAACGACGGCTAAAATCCAGAACGGAATCATCGCCAGCCAATCGGCATTTGCGCCGGCGAAAAACGGGTTGTTCGTTTCAGACCATTTTTTGAAGTTGTTCTGCACGGCTTCAAGCGTCGGGTTGAGCGCGAAGACAGCGAATAAAATTCCTGCCACCGCCGCGCCCGCGATGTAGCCGGAAGCGAGCAGCACGCCGTTTGATTTGTCGGTTTCGGCGATAATTTGTTCTTCGGTTAAATTTTGCCCGGCGAGTTTGCGCTTCAAGTATAAATCAACAAAATAGCGAATCATTCCGCCGACGAAAATCGGTGCGGACGTGGCAAGCGGCAAATACAAACCGACGGCAAAAGCCAATGCGGGCGCACCTGTCAATTCCAGAACAACCGCAATCATCGCTCCGATAAGAACCAATCCCCACGGCAATTCCTGACTCAAAATGCCTTTGATGATATAGCTCATCAAAGTCGCTTTCGGCGCGTCGTATTTCGGTGCTTCCGACAAATCCGGTCGCGCCGTCAGTTTACCGTTGATCGCCGGGTCAACCAGGTATTTGATTTCGCCGGATTTATCAACCAGATATTTTCCGGGCGGAACGCCGCCGCTCGTATCGGTTTTGTGCCAACTGCGGTAAGTTTCCGAATCGGAAGCGGCTTGTGTTCCGCCGACTTTTTCGGCTGGTCCGATTTCAGTTCCGGGCGGAATCTTCGCGCCTTTCGGAAAATTTTCTTCGATTTTCAAAACGACTTTTCCGGTCGAGTCAACCAGATATTTTCCGGCAACCAAATCTTTAACTTCCGGCTTCTTTTCGCCTGGTGCAGCCTTATTTTCAAAAAAGCGAAAATCGCCTTCGGTCGGCGGTTTTTCTTCGCCCGTATACGGCGCAAGTTGGCTTGGGTCAACTTTAACGTCTTTTTCAACTTTGGAAAACGTCGTCGAAGCTGCGTAAATCGTTCCGTTATCATTTAACAAAAGAAGAATCGGACCCAAAACGAGTGCGGAAGCGAGTGCGCCGATGAGAATCGCAATTTGTTGACGGCGCGGAGTTCCGCCGACGAGAAATCCGGTTTTCAAATCCTGCGAAGTCGTCCCGCCGTTCGCCGCGGCGATGCAGACGATTCCGCCGATTGAAAGCGCGGTTACAAAATAAGGCGACGGCGCAGTCCAGCCCAGAGCCAGGAAAACCAGACAAGTTATCAACAAAGTTGCCACCGTCATTCCCGAAATCGGATTCGACGACGAGCCGACTTCGCCCGTCAGACGCGACGAAACCGTAACGAATAAAAATCCGAGAATAATAATCAGCAACGCGCCTAAAAACGAAACAATCGGATTCGAGAAAACGCTCAAACCGAGTTGCGGGAAAAGCATAATCGCCGCCATCAAAACGATAACGCCGATAACGACGTATTTCATCGAAAGGTCTTGGTCGGTGCGCGGCAGATTTGAATTTTCCTCAGCCGAACCGCCGCGCAAATCCGATAATCCTGATTTCAAGCCGCTCCAAATCGTCGGCAAACTGCGGAAAAGCGAGATAATTCCGGCAGTCGCCACCGCGCCCGCGCCGATATACAAAATATATGCGCCGCGCACGTTGCCCGGACTCATTTCGCTGATTGTTTTCGAGAGTTCGGGCGCAACCGGCTCCGCCACGCCTTCGCCGAAATATTTAATCATCGGGATTAAAACAAGGTAGGACAAAACGCCGCCCGCCATCATAATCGAAGAAATATACGGTCCGATGATGTAGCCGACGCCGAGCAAAGCCGGATTGTTTTCCAGCGCAAACGAGCCGCCTTTCAAAGTTTCGTCGCTCAATTCGTGTTCCGGCTCGCCCTTCCAAAAGCTGAAAACGTCCATCACCGATTTGTAAATAAATCCGATAACAAAACCGATAGTGATAATTTTTCCGCCCTGCAAAGCCGAATCGTCGGTTTTGGCAACTTTTACTTCGGCGTGTTCATTGGCGACGGCGCGGGATTCGGCTGACGCGCCCGCTTTCAAAACTTCCGCGCACGCCGTTCCTTCCGGGTATTTCAAAAATCCGTGCTGCTCTTTTATCAAAGCGCGGCGCAGCGGAATCATCATCAGGATGCCGAGTAAGCTGCCGAGAACGGCGACGAGCATCACGCGGGTGATTTCCAAATCGAACCCCAAAATCAAAATCGCCGGCATCGTTACGCCGACACCGAAAGCGATTGACTCGCCCGCGCTTCCGGTAGTCTGCACGACGTTGTTTTCCAGAATCGTCGCGTCTTTTGCGCCGAATTTTGAAAGCAGCCGAAACAGCGTAATCGAAATAACCGCAACCGGAATCGAAGCCGAAACGGTCAATCCGGTTTTCAAAACCAGATAAAGCGACGACGCGCCGAAAATAATGCCCAAAATCGTGCCGACAATCAACGGAAACACCGAAAGCTCGCGCATATTCGTTACGCTCGCGGGTATGTATGAACGGAAATTTTCGAGAAATGGATTTCTCTGCATCTTGGAAAAGCCTCCTTGTTTTTCGTCAAACTTCGGGGAAAGCAAATTTGTAGAAAGTCTTGCGTTAATTTACCTTGCAAAGGCGCAATAGGCAAGTCTTTTCGGGAATTTTTACCACAGAGACACAGAGACACAGAGGAAAATCAATTGTTTTTTTCGGCTTTTCATAGAGCCTTGTGTTACATTTATTTTATTCTGAATTACGAGGTTGTTTTCAATGTTTATGAAGAATCTTATAAAAATCTCTGTGTCTCTGTGTCTCTGTGGTTTATTCTTTTCGCTTTCGGTTTTCGCGCAAAAAATTCCCGCGCCTTCGGAAGTTTTAGGCTTCGCGCCGGGCGACGATAGAAAACTTGCTTCGTGGAATCAGGTTTTGGATTATTTCAAAAAACTCGACGCGGCAAGCAATCGTGTGAACTTTCAGGAAATCGGCAAAACGACGCTTGGCAATCCTTTTGTTTATGCGACGATTTCCACGCCGGAAAATCTCAAAAACCTCGAAAAATATAAACGGATAAACGCGAAATTGGCTGACCCAAGATTGATAAAAAGCAACGATAAACTCGCGCAAAGTTTAATCCGACAAGGCAAGACGATTGTTTTGATAACCTGCGGCGTTCATTCAAACGAAGTCGGAAGTTATTTGTCGTCAATGTTGATTGCCGATAAATTTGCGACGGCAAACGACGCGGAAATTCTGAAAATTCTAGACAATACAATAATTTTGCTTGTGCCGTCTTTGAATCCCGACGGCGTGGACATTATCAAAAATTGGTATGACAAAACTTTGGGAACGAAGTTTGAAGGAACAGAGCCGCCGGAGCTTTATCACAAATACGTCGGACACGACGACAACCGCGATTGGTATGCGTTCACGCAAGTCGAAACGCAGCTCACGGTTGATAAAATTCACAACGTCTGGCATCCGCAAATCGTCCACGACATTCACCAACAAGGCGCGAACGGTTCAAGATTATTTTTGCCGCCGTATCTGCCGCCCGTCGAGCCGAATGTGCCAAAGGAATTAGTCGAAGGCTTTACGGAACTCGGAAATTTTATGGCGAATGATTTGCGCGGCAAAGGTTTTCAGGGAATTACGACCAACACGACCTACGACGCCTGGACACCGGCGCGGGCGTATTCGCATTATCACGGCGGCGTGCGGATTTTGTCGGAAACCGCTTCGGCAAATCTTGCTTCGCCGATTGATGTAAAATTTGAAGACTTGCGCGGCAGACGCGGCTTTGACGCGAAAAAAGAATCCGAAAACTTCGCGCCCGTCTGGAAAGGCGGCAAATGGACTTTAGGGGACATCACGAATTATATGACGGCGGGCGCGTTCAGTTTGTTAAAACACGCTTCGGAAAATCGCGGACAATGGCTTTCGAGATTTTATGAGATTGGGAAAGAAGCGACTCGTCCGCGAAAAAAAGGAGAAGTTTATGCTTACATCGTTGATGATAAAAACAGCAGATTTGAATATGATTTTCATACAATTTTGGACACGGCAAGAGTTGAATACACATATGTCGGAAAATTTTCCTACAAGGGCAAAGATTACGATGATTTCACCAGTATAATTTTTATGAATCAACCTTATGCGAATTTCGCCAGAGCAATGATCGAACCGCAAAAATATCCCGACTTGAAAGATGAAAAAGGTCAGCCGATACCGCCGTATGATGTAACGGCGCACAATCTCGCGCTTTTAACCGATACAAAATTAGTTAGAATTGATACACCGATTAAATTTAATGAGCCGCCAAGAACAGGCGGAGAAGGAAGCGGAAGCGGGATGGGAATGGGTTGTAACTATACAAATTACCGCGCAACTTATCGTTCACATATTCCGGTAATGGATGAAGGCTGGACTCGTTGGGTAATTGAAAACAATCGTCAATATCATCAATCTTGCACACGATATGTTTCTACGGATAATGCGGAAATAAATTCCGAAACAGTTAATAAATATAAATCAATCATCTTCCCCGACCAATCGCCGAATCAAATGTTAAACGGCTTTCCGAAAGGCTCGATGCCCGATGAATACATGGGCGGAATCGGCAAAGAAGGCGTGGAAAATCTGCGGAAATTTGTCGAAGCGGGCGGAACTCTGGTTTTCCTGAACCGCGCTTCGGATTTTGCCATCGAACAATTCGGCTTGCCCGTCCGCGACGTAACAAAGGGTTTGAGCGAAAAGGATTTTTACATTCCCGGCTCGAT
>JBPCPU010000248.1:0-3578 GCA_050998795.1 Pyrinomonadaceae bacterium | reverse complement strand
TGCGCTCGGACTGCTCTTATTACCGCTCGGCATTGCTGCCGGAATCGGGTTATGCAAAGAAAAAAGATGGGGCAAAGTTGTCGGCATCATCGCGGCTTTGCTCGCGCTTTTGCAATTTCCGGTTGGCACGATTTTCGGCGGGTATCTGCTGTGGAAACTTTTCCGAAAACAACGGGCGGAGCAAATCTAAAATGTTCGGCAACCGAAAATTTTCAATCGCGGCGGGTATCGCTCTTATTCTAGCGGCGATTTTCTGGAACGTCTTTTTGAATTGGTTCGCGCTCGGTTTCACGGGAACAAGTTTGAAAGCGGCGTTCGGCGCGGGCAGTTTATATTGGGCGTTTATGCTGCTCATATTTTTAACCAGTCTTGTGCCGTTTGCTATCGGAATTTGGCTTGTCCTGCGCCGCCCGAAAATTGAATTGAACGGAAAATTATGAAACACAATTTTTATCAATCTTTATTTTTAATTGTCGCGTTGATATTCATATTTAACCAAATAGCAACGGCACAGAACGGCGAAGCGGGAAGACAATTTCGCGGCACAATTGGCGGTAAAAACGTCGAGATGCGTTTGTTTTTCGATAAAGAAAACAATGTTCGCGGCAGCTATCGCTATCAAGGCGGGCGAGGCGAACTCGCGCTCAAAGGTCGGCTTGCGGGCGACAAATTGACGCTCGAAGAGTTTGACTCGAACAAAAAGAAAACCGGCTCGTTCAAATGCGAAGTCGCGCCCGAAGACGAAGAGGCGACGATGAATCTTTCGTGCGATTGGCAAAAGCCTTCGGGCGACAATACGCTCGGCGTTACGCTGACTGAACAGCACGTCGAATTTACGAATAACTTGCAAATTGCGGCGAAACAGATTGTCGAACGCCGTTTGGCAATCGCGGCAAATTATCCGCAAATCGTCGGCGCAAATTCTCCGGCAATTGCAAAATTTAATAGCGCGGCTGCCGCGCTCGTCGCCAAATTAATCAAAGGCTACAAAACCGATTACGAACCGATTCCGGGCGAAACCGTATATTCGCTCGATTACAACATTTTGCTGGCGACAAACGATTTAATCAGCGTCGAATTTGTCGAAGATTATTCGGGCAACAGCGCGTATCCGAACAGTGCGACTTACAGTTTGAATTACAGTCTGCAAGGCGCGGGACGCGAAATAAAAGCGGAAGAATTATTTAAACCCAAAACAAATTTTCGCGCGGCAATTGCCAAATTCTCGCTCGAATCAATCAACAAAGAACTCAAATCGCAGAACCAATCCGATTTGCCCGCCGAATACGTCAGCGATTTCGACAATTGGGCGTTGACGCGCAAAGGCATCGTCGTTTATTACGAATTTCCGCACGTTCTCGCCGCGCTCGGCAGAGTTTTCGTTCCCTTTTCGGCGTTGCGCGAACATTTAAACGAACGCGGCGCGGCAATTTTCCGATAAAATAAAGGAGTTTCGGCAATGAAAATATTACATTGGATTTTATGGCTGATTTTTATCGCGCTTTACGCCGGTTTTCAATTCGGTTTCCGCACGGGCGGCGACGGGCAGCTTTACCGCATCAACGACCGAATCGCTTTTGAAGTTGATGCGGGTTATGACCAAAGTTATGGCGGCAACGGCGTTTATATTCGCGGCTACAAAAAAACCAATCCGCTCGTCCGCTTTTTGTGCGGCGCGTGTTCGGTTGACTACGACGAAACCGATATGCCGCAAGCCAATTACATCAAAGGTGACTGGGTTTATTCGGGCGTTCCGCAGCACGCGACGGCGAAAACCGACATCGTGAATTTGCGGACGGGCGAGACTTTGAATGTTGACGTTGCGGGCGATTCGCCGACGGTTGATTTGCAGAGTTTGCCCGAATACCACGAGCGCGGGCTGGTCGCGGGCGAACAATACAAACTAAAACAGGATTACGTCAAAGCGAATTTCGAGCTGCTTTCGACTTATACGAGCCGCTGCATCTGGATTCATATCGTCTTCGGCATTCTCGCTTTGTTTCTAATTTATCCGCCATTGTTATTGTATGTGCTGCAGACGATTGCAAGCGCGTTCGACCCGTTCGATCCGACAAACTATCTTAATCCAAAATAATTTTCAAGCAATCGAATTTTTCACGGGAGCGAAGTCGTTTCGCTCCCTTTTTATTTACACGAAAATAATTTTGCCCGCTTGGTAATATCTGCCGTTTCCGCATCTCTCTTTAATCAAACGCGGGAAAGAAAACGAGTATGCCGCATAGAATTTATTTGAAGCAAAAAAAAACAATGAGACTTATGAAAAACATTTTGAAACAAACAATTTTGACGACTTTGCTGGCGACAATCGCCTTAGTCGGCGCGGCGCGCGCGCAAACCGGAACAGCAGTGGCGACCGAAGGATGCGATGAATACGCAAAAGTTGACGCCGAACTAAACAAAGTCTATACGGATGTTTTGCGCGAATATGCAAAGGACAAAACTTTCATCGCCAAACTCAAACAAGCGCAGCGGGCTTGGCTGGCGTTCGCGGACGCGCATCTCGAATCGCTTTATCCAAACGGCGCGGCGGCTTACGGCAGCGTCAACCGCACTTGCCGCTGCGCGGTGAAAACGGATTTGACACGCGAGCGCATCGAGCAGCTTCGGCAATGGCTCGACGGTACGCCGGAAGGCGACGTTTGCGGCGGAAGCATTAAGCGCAAAGATTCAGAAGACGAAGAGTAATTTTTTTTCGGGCTGATGCCAATATGTCCGAATCGTCCCTCTCTTAACCATTGCTGCCGGTTTATAAGGCAAAAGATTAACAGGAGACTTTATGAAAAACTTAACTTTAAATTTTTTAACCGGACGAAATTCACGACTTGATTTAGCGTGCGCCATTTTAATTTTGCTCGTTTTAGTTTGGGGTTGCAGCGATAGTGACAATTCAAATTCGAGCGGCGAAACCGCGAAGAAAACAGTGCCGCCCGCCTACATCGGCGTTTGGACTGGACAGGACGGCTCGACCGTCACGCTTCGCAATGACGGTTCAGGCGATTACAAATCCGGCGGCAAATCGGTCAGCGGCGCGGCGGTGGAAATTGACGAAGCGGCAAAAGAGATTCGCTTCACTCTGCTCGGTTTCGATTCGGGCAAATACAAAATTGACCAAGTTCCGGCGGGCAATCGAATGAAACTCGACGGAATGGAATATCGGCGCACTGCCGGTTTTTCAACCGAAGATTCTGAAAATAAAACGGAAGCGGCGACGAGCGGCGAAGTCCCGACGGAAGACGTACTGCGTCCGATTGCAAGCAAAACGATTCGTGATTTTGACGATTCTTTGCAGCAAGGCGATTTCGCTGGTTTTTATTCGACAATTTCGGAAACGTGGCAAAGCCAGATTACAGCCGCCGAACTCGACAAAGCATTTGCTCCGATTGCGACGCAGAAAAATAATTACAAGCTGAAGACAGACGCGCCGCTCGTCTTTTCGTCGAAGCCCGCGCTCAAAGACGATGTTTTGGAAATTAACGGCGGTTATCAAAACGTCAAAGGCAAAAACATTCCCTTTCGGCTGAAATACATTAAAGAGAACGACGATTGGAAGTTGCTCG